>NZ_JARVHC010000002.1:0-413995 GCF_040459995.1 Bacillus cereus group sp. MG9
GGAAGTATAAACTCCAATTCTTTCAGTGCACTCCAATTAATTGTAGGCGACAATGATCCCACTGAAATTCGAATAGCTGCATCAAAAAAATAATCGGAACAAATGAAAAAAGGAAAAAGCTTTGATGAAATCACCTCTTCATTTGGACGTAGAATCATTCCATGCGCGGAAAAAAGTCCATCATGCGGTGCAATTGATGCTCTTCTAAGATAGGCATTCCTTTTTCCAAAAAGAACATCACCTTTTTCCATTACTAGTTTATCACCCTTAATGGGCACCTTACTTCCCCATCTTGTAACAGCAAGGCTACCACTATCTAAATGCTCTAATCCAATATACGTCTCCATGTCATCAGTTGTCGGCTTTCTCTTTTGAGTTATATTAAATGCTATATCTTTAAATTTAAATTTAGGCATTTTTATCACCACCGATCTCAAAAATCATATATTTCAAAGTATCATATGATTCTCTAAAAGTATCACTACTGGTAAGCCACTCATCTAAAGATTCCTCAACAGAGTATGAAATCTCCTCATCTTCACTACTAGACCCACTTACATAAAGAGGAATACTCAATTTACTACCATATCCAACAATCTGCTCTATCGTAGCAATTGAAGAAAAACCATCTTCTATTTTAAAATCAGTGTATGTTTGTGCAATCCTCTGGATATGCTCTTCTTCCAAATAACTCTCTGCATTTTTCCGAGTCACTTCATTTTTTGCATTGATAAATAGTACACGGCCTTTTCGAAAATGCTCCTTTTCAGTTCGACATATAATAATACATGCCTCCATTGGCGAATTGAAAAAGAGGTTTTTCCCAATTCCAATAACACATTCAACTAAATCACTTTTCACTAGCATTTCTCGCATTTCTTTTTCTTCATCTCTAAATAGAACACCATGTGGAAACAGAATTGCACATCTACCAGTTTTAGTATCTAAACTTTTTAAAATATGTTGAAGGAAAGCGTAATCTGCCCTTCCCTGGGGTGGTGTGCCAAGAAAATTCCTACCATACTTATCCGCTGAAAATGCTTCTCGATCCCATTGTTTAATTGAATATGGTGGATTTGCTAACACTAAATCAAATTGCATTAACTCACCATTTTCCACGAATGCAGGTTTTTTCAATGTATCATCATTAACTATATAAAAGTCCCTTACACCGTGTAAAAACAAATTCATCCTTCCAATCGCAGATGTAAGAGCATTAATTTCTTGTCCGTAGGCTTTTACATTTCTCCATTCCAACCCTTGTTGCTTCAAATAAGCAATAGATGAAATTAACATACCACCACTTCCACAGGTCGGATCATATATGCTTTCACCTGACTGTGGTTTAAGCATCTCCGTCATTAGGTGAACAACCGTGCGATTTGTATAAAACTCTTGAGCAGTGTGCCCACTATCATCAGCAAACTTCTTTATTAAATACTCATATCCTTGGCCAAGTTCGTCTTCAGGGCAATTTTGCATGCTAAGTGTCTGTGAGGAGAAATGCTCCATTAGGTCTTTAAGTAACTTATCGGGCAATCTGTTTTTATTCGTCCAAGCACCATCACCAAAAACGCCTTGTAATTTTTCAGGATTAGCTTTTTCAATAGATCGAAATGCATTTACAATTGCAACACCTACATTTTCTGATACTGATCTAACATCATTCCAGTGGGACCCCTTTGGAACAATGAATCTATGATTTTCTTCCCACTCTATTGCATCTTCATCGCCGTCATATTCTTCAAGAATTTGTTGGCATTCTTCATCATATACATCACATATTCTCTTAAAAAACATAAGTGGGAAAATATACTGCTTATACGAACCGGCATCAATATGAGTCCGCAAAAATACTGCTGAATTCCATAAGTATGATTTCAATTCATCAAGTGTAATTCTATGACTCACTAATGTATCCCCCTTCTATCAATAATCCCTTTAAATTTTCTTCCGCTTCAATAGCTTCATTTAATGCTAATAAAAACTCTTTTCTAACTTCTTCAGGGCAAGCAGTTTTTATAGGTGCTTTTTCAATGTACCCATTCACAGAAAGAATGTAATCCTTTAACTTTATATCTTCAATAGTCACAACTTTAGACTTTTCAATTATTGATTCGTAGTTTTTGAAAAGATTATAAACTTCTGCAACATCTTGCTCGGTCATAATATTTTGTGCCCTCTGTGCAGTATAGATCTTTGATGCATCAATCAGACACACTTTCCCTTTATGTTCAGCAGGCTTATTGTTATTCAAAATTAAAATACATGCAGACACGCCTGTACTATAAAATAATCCACTGACTAAAGTAATTACACACTCCAGCTTGTCAGATTCAATAAGTTGCTTACGGATTTCTCCTTCTTTGCCTCCATGAAAGAGGACACCTTGAGGTAGAACAACCGCACATCGGCCATTTTCTTTATCCATGGATTTCACCATATGCTGAAGCCAAGCAAAATCAGCACTAGAATCTGAAGGGCTACCCCATAAATTACGACCATAAACATCTGATGAAAATTGATCTGCCCCCCAAGCTTTTAATGAAAAAGGAGGGTTTGCTATTACACAATCAAATGTTTGTAATTCTCCTCGATGTAAGAAAAGTGGCGACTTTAAGGTATCCCCTTGCTTAATCTTAAAATCCCTTGCTCCGTGTAAGAATAGATTCATTCTCGCAATTGAGGAAGTTGCTAAGTTTTTTTCCTGCCCATAAATTCTACCGTACGTACTTTTATCATCACGTACGTTACGGATCGCCTCGATCAGCATACCACCAGTACCACAAGCAGGATCATAAACTGTATCACCCGGCTTCGGATCAAGGATTTTAACCATTAATTTCACAACAGATCTAGGCGTGTAAAATTCACCTGCATTTTTCTTTGAAAGATCAGCAAATTTTTTGATTAAGTATTCATAACTATCTCCCATCACATCAGATGAATAATTCTCATTTCCTACTTTAATTTCTGACATGTGTTCAATAAGATCCTTTAGACGTTCATCTGATAATTTGTTCTTATCAGTCCAGTTTGCATCGTCGAAACTAGAAAACACCCCAAATAAAGTATCTGGATTCGCACGTTCAATTCCGTTCATAGCATTGACAATTGCTATTCCCACATTCTCACTCGCTTCACGAACATCCTGCCAGTGACAGCCGTTTGGAATAATAAAACGGTGGTTTTCAGGGAAACTAGCAAATTCTTCATCGCCCCCAGACTCTTCTAATGCAACTTGCGTTTCCTCGTCATAGACATCTGATAAGCGTTTAAAAAAGAGAATTGGCGTAACATAACTTTTATACTCATCCTGATTAATTGGGCCTCGCAAAATATTGCAGGCTTCAAAAAGGTGAGAAAACAGCTTTTGACCAGTTGTTTCTTCAGGCTCTGAAGTGCTATTTTTTAGCGCTTCATCAGCAGCATCCATTGCCGATTGGATCATCACTTCTCTACCTCCAGTTTTTATTTTGTCTCCGACAGATTCTTCTTTAAAGCTAACACTCCCTGAAGATTGTATCTTTTCCATCTTTGCAGGATATCGATTTTCGAACTCAAGAAGTATCTTCAGAAGCCGTTCATCAAGAAATGTCAGTGCATGCTTTCTGATATGTGTCGGCACTCCGTAGTAAGCTTCTGCCACACTTCCAGTAATTGCTGCCAATGTATCACTATCTCCACCAATTGAGATAGCATTCCGAATTGCATCTTCAAAATCGGAAGACTCGAAGAATGCAACAAGTGCTTGTGGTACTGTTTCTTGACAAGTCTCGTTAAATTGATATGTTTCCCGAATTCCATCGAGCGAGAAATTCATTGGGTAGTAGTTCTTATCAATGTAATCGCGAATTTCTAAGATATTCTTCCCACTTCTAGCCAGAAAGACCGCAACTGCAGTAGCCTCAGCACCTTTTATTCCCTCCGGATGGTTATGTGTTACAGCTGTCACCTTGCGTGAGAGCATTTTAACTTCTTCAATGGAATTCGCTACATAGCCACAGGCACTCACTCTCATTGCAGCACCATTCCCATAACTGTTGTATGGTTTAGGTGAATCACTGTACATCCATTTATAGAATCCCCCTCCATACCCACAATTCGGATAAGGTCTCCCAACGACTTGCATGGATTTAACAGCCCGGTCACCCAAATCTCTAAAATCATGTTTACAACTCATAAGCGCTTCGCATATAGCTAATGACATCACCGAGTCGTCTGTAAAAAAACACTTGTATATTAAAAAATCAAAATTCTTCGAGCGATGATTATCCCATTCAAACCTGGAACCGACAATATCGCCAATTATAGCTCCGATCATGTATTTTCCTCCTCTGCTGACAGGTTGATATTTTAATGAAGGTTTCCATATTACTAACCTTCTATATAACTCAACCATTTCATCACAGTTGCCAAAGTCAAATATTTTACTGTTTCACATTCAAAATTGTATTTTGAAGACGCCCCGTTACTTCATTCCATCTATCCTCAGCAAGACGAATGCTTTCTGCATATCTGGAACGTTCCAGTTCATATTCTTCTGCTATCACTTTTTGTTCTTCAATTCTAAGCAACGGAATTTCTAGTGTTTTCAAGTCTTTATAACTAATATTGATGACGACTGTTCCTTGTTGCTTTCCTGCTAAGACTTTACTCCCCATTGGACTATCCAAGAAAATTTTCAAGTACGTCCCAATAAGCAGCTTTTCATTCGGCCTTATTACAATAATGTTTGATGACGCGATGCAAGGATACTTCTGTTCTTTAAATATCGATATTCTGGTCGCCGTTCCGCGTGCCGGCAATAATAAATCACCATCTTTAAGAAGGTAATTCACCACTTTGCGTTCTTCCTCTTCTATATGATCAAGACTCTCATAATCAACGTCAAAATCATATAGGTTCGATATATTTACGACTCCAATGCTACCAGTAGCATCTTTTTTGTTGACCGCTTTTCCGCGAAAAACCTCAGCGATACTCCCTAGTTCTTCTTTTTTTATGTTTGAGTTCTGATAACGTTGCCAATCTTCATCCATCATCGCGAAGATATGATCGACATTCCAATAACCCATTTCTATTAACTCTTCCAACATAACAAACGTATCATCAAGGAGTACCAGCCTGTTGATTCCATTCTTTTTGACATTTCTTGTATCAGCATCATATCTTTTAACCATTACATCTTCTGTTCTACCAGTTGTGATAGTAAACATATAAGTCTTAATAGCAGTAGATGCAAATATCCCAGTTGGCAGCTCAGCTATTTCTTCTAATTTATACATCCCTTGTATAAAATCCCTTAACTCTTTAACCGAACCAGCTGCAAAGGTTATTCTAGCTGGAAGCACAATCACTAATACACCCGAACTATTCAAGTGCAATAGTAGGTTCTCTGCAGCAATCATTTCATATTCTCTACAAATGAAATCTCCATTATCTTCTCCGCGCTCTCTCGCCCCAAATACAGGCACCGCCAGAATTAAATCAAACTTCCTTGATGAAAACTCATAATCATAAATACTAGTCTGTTCGACAATTACGTTAACATGCTCCTTAAACATTTCATCAAGAAGAACTTTACTCACGCTATTCATAGTAGTAATAAGGAATTCACAACCAGAATGTCGGTTTACTAATTCAGAAAGATAAGGTACAAATTTTTCAGCTTCAGGAATCAATACCACATTAGTGTTTGGATTAAAATGCTTTTCAAATTCGGCAATCAACACTTTCGGTATATAAAACATCTCTTTAGGATCTGCAGATGCAAGTACCATTTCCCATTCAATTTCTTCATCATCCATAGCCATAAAAGAACTATAAAACGCTTTTGAATCCGGATATGGATTATTCATTCCGTAACTATCTGCTATCGAAAGCATGACTTCATAAATTTTGTGCTCAGTAGGGTTTTTTGAATTTGAAACAAACTCTTGTTTTGTCTTCTCTAATAGGAACAATGCAACAGGCAACTCCGATTGAACCGTATATCCCCTCAATGCATTATAACGATCCCAAATATATTTCATCTGCTTGTCATTAAGCATCTTTACAACCCTCCCTTACAAAACATCACATTGTTTTCATACATAAAATATAGCACTGTGATTTTCCATTGTCAATCAGTATTTAGTTTTGGTATTAAAATACCAAAACTAAATACAATGCGTTTTACCCCATTATAGATTCGTACACACAAAAAAAAATCAGGGAAAACCTGAATTCCGACTTCCTGTTGAGACAATTATGGCTGAATTACTATTAATACATAGATTGAAACATTCACACGACAACCACCTGCAGGGTATTCCGATGTTGTGTGAACTACAACTAAATATTTGCAATCGACCACCGGAAGTGAGGTTGCAATTCGAAATGGAGAAATCCTATTGAATTGCACCAACCATCTGTGGCCTGGTTTGTAATATCAAAAGCCCCCCTTCGGTTCAAACCGAAGGAGGGCTTTTCAGGTTCTGGTGCAAACACTCCAAAACGCTTGTAAGTAACCTCCTAAACTTGGACATACTGATACTAGTACTCTGAAAAAGGATGTGATTGGTATGGAAAAGCAAAATCTATTCAAGTGGAAACATTATCAACCTGATATTATTTTATTAACCGTGAGATGGTACCTACGGTACAACCTCAGTTTTCGTAATTTAGTCGAAATGATGGAAGAGCGTGGGTTATCACTTGCTCATACAACTATCATGCGATGGGTTCATCAATATGGTCCTGAATTAGATAAGCGAGTACGACGTCATCTTAAATCAACCAATGATTCTTGGCGAGTCGATGAGACGTATGTGAAAGTCAAAGGTCAATGGATGTACCTATATCGTGCTGTTGATTCAAAAGGAAATACAATTGATTTTTATTTAAGCTAAACAAGAGATCATAGGGCTGCAAAGCGTTTTTTCAAGAAAGCTTTGCAGTCTTTTCATGTTTCAAAGCCCCGTGTGATTACAGTGGACAAAAACCCGGCCTATCCTATAGCGATTGAAGAGTTGAAGACAGAGAAAAAGATGCCTGTAGGCATCCAAATAAGGCAGGTAAAATACCTGAATAACATTGTAGAGCAAGATCATCGTTTTATTAAAAAGAGAGTTCGTTCAATGCTAGGATTGAAATCTTTTCGTACAGCTAAATCTATTCTTTCAGGAATAGAAGCGATGCATATCATTAAAAAAGGCCAACTTATTTTACGGGACAAGTCTGTCCAAAATGAAGTGAAGTTTATTCATCAACTATTCGGAATGGCTGCATAAGAATAGATTCTATTAGGCATCTATATACCTCTTTCAAATAAATACAATCTTTGCACCAGAACCACAATTGTATCTTCCCGCGGATAAGGATTCTTTCCGTAATGCCTGTCATGGTTTCGACTTCCTTATATGTATGTGTCTCAAGCAGTTTTAAATCATCTCAGATTCTCTCCTATTTGATACCGTAATAAAGCCTATACAGCCTATTTCTTATCAATTCATTAACGTTCAATTCTTTAAAAACAAACACCCTACATTCCCTCCTATTATGTTACAATAAAACCACATATCAACATATTTTTACTTGTAATCTAGAACATATTTAAGATGAATAATAGAGGTGATTTAATTGGATAAAGACACCAAATACAAATGGATTACAATCAGAGTAATTATAGAAAAAATGTTGATTGAAGCCTTCATGTTAGGATTAATCACTTTCATTGTATATAACGTCATTAAAGACATATATTCTATCAATCTGTTTACATCAATATCCTCTATTCTAAAACCAATTCCTTCAGAAGCTCTAACTATTATTTTTATATTGATAATATCTAAAAATTTCAATAAGCGTTATAAGTTTCATAGAATGCTAGATGTTTTAGAGAATAGCAAAAATAAATATGAAAATCCAAAAGCTCGTATTGAATGGAGTATCGCAAATTTAAATGGCCAGATAGATTCATTGAAATTGAAGGTGGATATATTAAAGTCATTTTCTCCAATCCCCATTCTCATTCTCTTTATAGGCAATTTGTTTGAAAAAGGAACTTTTATCAACTTAAACTCCTTTAGCATAACAGTTTTAGTGATTATATTAGTTTATTTTGCTTGGTTAATGAATGCTTATAATCAATTTGTTACCATTAGAAAAGTACTTGTTCATTTTGAACAAGAAAAAATTAAATTAGAAAATGAAAATTTCTTTGATCAAAAAATTCGTACACCTAATAATCTTCATAATGACTTTAAAAAATTTGAAAAAAGTTTAAGCAAGTTAAGAGAACCTTCTTTTTCAACAGAAAAAAAAGATAACTCCAATTAAGTTAAAATATCATTTACAATTTTCACTTGTAGGTTAAGAACAAAATCCCATCAGAAATTCCAAATAAATTTATAGCTCTTTATATTGGTAATAAAATATGAATATACGTATTGAGCACATCTTGTATACTATCTCTGAAACATCACATTTACTCTCAAATAGGCTTTTAAAAGGAGATAGAACTCTCTAATAAATAACTATGCACAAATACATACCATATTTAATCTATTCATTTTCATATCCCTGTAGTAGAGTAAAAGAATAATTTTTAAGCTATTTTTTATAATTCACAACAAAAATCTGGTCAAGATTCAAGTCAATAAATTTTATTTTTCTACTTTATAATATTTTTATAAAAAAATACAGAATACCCTATAAATACTTGATGCAACTAACTTTCCGCTCGATATTCTAGAAAATGCTTCTTACCTTGACAGGGTGGAGGTCGCTGGTTCGAACCTCTCCGGGGTCATAGTTGTAGAAACCGTGTCAAATTAATGTTTGATGCGGTTTTTATTTGTTTACTTTCATACTCTATAAGGCTAGTGGTCACAGAATTGGTCACATTCCCTACAAAATCTCTTCTATTTTATTAACTGCATCCTCTTGCATCGTTGGCAATACATGCGAATAAGTATCTAGTGTGATTTTGATATTACTATGACCTAACCGTTCGGAAATCACCTTCACATTCACCCCTTTAGCCAATAGTAAAGTCGCATGTGTATGACGTAAATCATGAAAGCGAATCTTCGGAACAGCCGCTTTCTTAATCAAAACGTTTAAACTTCGTCTAACATTAGCAGGATTAATTGGTGTTCCAGAAGGCGTACACATCACCAAGTCATTGTCTTGGTATTCCTCACCTTGACTCAGCTTCTCTTTCAATACGACTGCTCTGTGTTTCTTTAGCTTTGCTACTGTGGATGCAGGCAATAGTATCTTTCTTAAACTTGATTTCGTCTTTCCTCCAAGCAAGAACGTCTTTCCATCATGACTTAACGTTTGGCTAATAGTTAAATGCCCCTTTTCTAAATCAACATCTTTCCACCGCAAGCCTAACAATTCACCTTGTCGCATTCCAGTTACAAGAGCCATATGAAAGACAATAGAATATCTGCTATCCTGCGCAGCCTTTAAGAACAACTGTACCTCATGTTCATTCCACACAGTTAATTCTTCCTTATCAACTTTAGGCAACTTCGTTTTTGCTGCAACGTTTTTAGTAATTAACTCCAAATCTATCGCATGCTCAAGAGAGTTCCGAATGATTTTGACTATCTTCTCAATTGTTCCTCTCTTTAACCCTTCATCTCGCAGTGAATTAACGTAGTTTTGCATATGCAATGATGTTAACTTATCTAGTTTGATATCGCCTAGAGAAGGGATGATACGACTGTTCAAATAGCCTTTCAGTACCTTTGCTGTTTGAGTCCCAACACTATGCTTTTTGGTATTGAACCAGCTCTCAAGATATTCATCATAAAAGAGTTTGCTAGGTTCTACGTATGTTCCAGTATGAACTTCTGAGAGCAGCTTTGTTAAAGAGTTTTCTGCTTCTTTTTTTGTAATGAATCCCCTCTTCTTCTTTTGCTTTCTTTTACCAGTTAAAGGGTCCATACCGATATCAACAATATAAAAATACTTTCCTGTTTTCTTATCCTTTTTGACGCTTCCTTTCATTGTTAAGAACCTCCTTGGAGTCCTTAACTGTGCTGTATTATGGTAATTTTATTATAATGGATATTTTATTGTTAGGAGTTATAATTATAAAATTTTATTATAAAAATATACAAGTGAAATTTAAGAATAAGTAAGATAGGACATCTAATAATTCAGATATCCTATCTTACTTATCCTTTTTCATAAAAGCAGCTTCCCATCTATAAAAAATTTGTTGTATAATTTCACAGTAAAACATTTATTGGAAATGAGAGTGAATTTATGGAAATAGCGAAAAGTGTTTATCTTATTATTATTAAAATTTTACTAGCTTCAATACTCGTTGTAGGTTATTGGGCTTTAGGCGGCTCATTTCTCTTTTTGATTAATTTCAACATATATACTTCCTTCTTAAGTTGCTTACTTTATGTTACTCTAGGGTTCTTATTCTTTACAATCAAATCATCTAAATATAGTGGATTATATGGCGCTTTGGAAATCACCTTGGGCTTAGCAACATTCTTTGTTCCATTCTTTTTAACATCAGGGATTTCTGATAAAATTCTTATTGATTCATCAACAAAATATTCCACTTTTTATATAGCCTTCTATTCGGGAATTTACATACAAGCTAGGGGATTCGAAAACGTATATAAAAATTGGAAATCCAATCCTTCAAAGTATGATTGGGCTTTCAATAAACTATTCAACTATGTAAAGAAAATTGAACTACAGACTATACAACAACATGATTTAATTAAAAGAACACAATCAAAAAAGCGTAAATGGAAACAATTCAGCTCCATATCTGTATTATA
Source organism: Bacillus cereus group sp. MG9 (assembly GCF_040459995.1). Lineage (NCBI taxonomy): Bacteria > Bacillati > Bacillota > Bacilli > Caryophanales > Bacillaceae > Bacillus > Bacillus cereus group sp. MG9. The sequence goes on from NZ_JARVHC010000002.1 coordinate 10,803, forward strand.
TATCATAAGTATTTTTATAAGTTTTCTAGTTTTTTATACTATAGTTAATACTGAGCATGATTTAAACAATGTTTATTATATCTTCAGCACTAGCGCACAAACAATAGCCGCACTAGTTGGACTTGTATTAGCTGCATATACCTTTAATCATCAGTTTATGTGGAATGCAAGGGATAGTAGTGAAGGAACTTCAGAGATTATTGATGAAACTATCCAAAAATACTACACCTATATTAAATTGCTTTCCATTGCAACGGGTTTTACCTTAATAGCAGACATATTCATGCTTCAGCTCAATGCAACTCTAAATTCATCCATAAAACCAGCTTTATATATATTAATTGGTTCTCTGAATGTCTGTGTAATAATTACCGCATTCCTTATAGCACTTCATATTATCCGTCCTATTAATATTGAAGATTGGGCAAAAAATTTATTTAACGAAAGAATAAGAGAAAGCGAAAACAAATCTACATTGACAATTAATAGAGGTGAATTTATAGATACTTTCATCACACTAGAGACAATAGTTAGGAACTTTTTAAACAATCTTGAACCATCATCACAACATGTCGTAATGGCTAAAATGACTAGGGAGCTATACGAAAGAGGAACTGTTGATGAAAAGACTTTCGGGGAGCTAATAGAGATAATTAAATATAGAAATCTAGTTATACATGGTCATATTCCTATGGTAGAAAAAGACATGTATGATAAACTTCTAGAGTTAACTGAGCTTATGAATACTAAATTAAAACTAGAGTAAAATTAAAGATACCCGCTAAAAACAAACCTTATTACAAGCATTAACAATTATTTTTCATTTCTCTAATACTCTAATGCAGGGTAGCTACTTAATGTAGCTACCCACAAGCATTTTAACCCTCTTATAACTTTGATACATAACACATTATTATTCAAGCTCCTAATGCTTCCACCTATTCCTCCCTTATCAAATAAATATTATATATTCAACTCCACTACTAGAATTGAATGGTCTGATAAACTATTTAAACGTTCTTGATGTGAAAAATATGATTCAAGTATGTTTCCTTTTAAAACTGGTGAAATAAAAGCATGGTCAATTCGGAATCCATTCCCCTTTGTACTGTACCATGAGTAACCAGAAAAAGAACCATGTGTATGTCTCCAAGCGTCAATCCAACCTAAATCAACTAGTTCCTGCATATACTGTGGTCCGATAAATGGAGCACCTTGTGTATCTTCTTCTAGTCCTGTATTATAGTCCCCGATTATAACAGTCCTAAAACTCCCCTGTTCTTTTGCAAAGGCATTTATTTCTTGCCAAAATTGCAGCTTCTCTTGTACATCATTGTTATTAGTTGGAATATGGACCCCAGTAATATGTAATTCATATTGAGGTATTCTAATTTCTAACCAGCGCTGTCCGTTTCTATCTTTATTGTAAAAAGATGGAACAATTTCAAAGGGATAACGAGAAGCAAATAGTAGACTATTCTGCTTTATATCGCCATTATTAGAAATCATATATTCATACCCATTTTCTCTTAGTAATCGCTTAATCTCTTCCCCCTTTCCCCCCTCCCAGTATTCTGTTAATAGGAGTACATCTGGTGAATGTTTACTTAGTTGCTCTACAATCCTCGGGATGCGCTTCACTGAACCCCCTTGTCTTATATTCCAAGTTAATAATTTCAAAACAACACTCCTTTCACCAATTGCGTTAATTGTTAATAAATTTAAGATGAATGGGGAGTCTACCACATATCCAAATACACTATTCATGCCATCCTATCCATGTTTTTGGTTCATTCTGTAATTCCCCTTCGGGGTTAAGCAAAGTTGATTACCAACAAGGTTCGGAACATTATCTCGAACCTTGTTGGTAATCAAGAAGAATGGTTGTTAACAGAAGATGGTCTTTATGAGGTCTTGATGCAACCACGAAAGCCTATTGCTAAAATATTCAAAAAGGCAGTTAAGCGTTCTACTGCTCTTAAGTCTATTATTAATTTACTAAACAAGTGATTATATTATGTGTCACTTGTTTAGAGATATGTTTTTAATAGAACAAATCCCTAATAAAATCAACATTTTATTATGATTGTATCAAAAAAAGGATAGCATTGTAGTAGCTTCCCTTTTCATCGTTAAGAGCCTCCTTAGAATCCTTAACTGTGCTGTATATGGTAATTTTATTATAATGAATAACTTGGTACTATGGATTAGAAATTCACCCTATATCAGTATAAAGACAGCTGAATGTGACTTGAATATGTTTTCTAACAAGTTGAAGAAAAATAATGAGAGATTTAATCTGCGTACGTAGTTTCTCCACTTATGATTCACGTAGCATTATGCCAAACCTCAGAACGACAAAACTTTCAAGAGGTGCTGCTTCATATTCATTTATTGATTATCCCAACTAGGGAGTATTACATATTCACGAACTTAGCTCGGTGACCTTACTACGTTATAACTAATATTTTTATAGAACCATAGAATTATTTTAAATACTGCTTTAAAATAATAAGTAAAATGTAATAAGAGGTGCTAATTTTGGGTAATCAAGAGAAATCTAGCAAATTTTACTTAATCAATACTACTTTAGAAATAATCCTATTTACTTTAGCTGCTTTAGTTTTAAACATATTTCTAGGAAAGGGTATGTTTAAAAGTGCCATAGCTACTGCAATAATTGCTATAATTCTAGAAATCATTTTAAAAGTAAAAGGAATCAATCCTTTACTAAAAAAAGCAAAAAAAGTAGAAACTCTATATGAAAATTTAGAAAAAGATGGTGTTAACAATATTTATTTCATGTATGACCGTAATTCTAAAAAAGAGCGAAATGAAAAAACTCAAATTGCTATTAGTGAAGCATCTTATATGTATTTATTAGCTGAAACAGGTCGCTCATATATAGACGCTTCAACAGATAGACATTGGAAAGAAGTAAAAAAACAATTAGATAAAAGTACTTCTTTCAAAGTACTTTTAATACATCCAGAATGTGAAAATAAAATTGTAAGAAATAAGTTAAATAATTCTACTGGAGTGGATAGAAAATTAAATTTTGAAGAGCTAAAGGTTCTTGTATCAAAGTATGAAACTTTAGAAATTCGATTTACTGACCAAGTTTATAATACTCTTTTCTTTACGAACGATTATATGATATACGACCCTTATCATTTAGGTAAAACTTCTGAACGTTTAGAAAACAATTTCGTAGCAATTGAATTCGATAGTGCTAGTAGTAACTATAAAACAATGAAAAGTCATTTTGATTACTGTTGGAATAATAGCAAATCGATAGAAGATGTAGAAGCAGCTTTAGGAGGTATTTAGTTGAAAAGACTAATCCTTACATACAATCAAAGTTGTAATTTAAACTGTAAATTCTGCTATATAGATTTTCATCATAAAAAAATTGAAGATAAAACTATATCAATAGTAGAACAAGCAATTCAATTAGGATTCAACATCATTACATTTGGTGGTGGAGATTCATTTAGTAAAAGGGATTTTCGTGAAGCATGTAAAATTGCACATCAAAATCATCTTATTACTCATGTTGATACTAATACGTTGAGTATTAGTGAATCTGACTTTGAATTCATTGAAGAGAATATTGATTTGTTAGGTATTTCAATAGATGCTATTGGCAGTGATTATAATCTATTTAGAGATTCTCGCCACCTTTTTCAAAAACTTAATCATACATTACAGCAATTAGAAAAGTACCCTATCGAAATTAAAGTTAATACTATATTAACTGCAAAGAATATAGATTCTATACCTGATATTTTTGAATATATAACCACTCTTAACAATATCAAACGCTGGAGCATATACCAATTTTTCCCTTTATCTTCCGCGAAGAAATTCGAAGATATATACAAAATATCAGATAGTGATTTTGAACAAGCATTAAAATTTTTAAACACATCAAAAACGAATTTGATTATAGAAAAAAATAGATATGCCAACAGAGTGGATGGTTATATATTTTGTGATGAGGAAGGAAACTTATACACAAACAATATTAATGGCAAATACATTCCTTTAGGTTCTATTTTTAATGAAGAAGATACAAAAAATATGCTTTCAAAAGATGCTTTGATTAATCCTAAAATAAAACAACGTTATAAATAATTATGAACCTTATCGCATCGGTAATTTACCTTACTATTAAATAAACATTCTATAGTCTATTTAATATAAAAAGGGCAGACCTCCTTGTCTGCCCTTAATTATTAAAATCGATATTTTATTACGATTGTATCAAAAAAGGATAGCATTGTAGTAGCTATCTCAACTGAATATCAATTATATATTTACCATCATTTATTAGTTCCTTTTAAGATATCAATACAAGATTGCATTCTCTCTTCTCTCTCATCAATTTTTTTAGAAAAACTTCTTATGTCTGCTTCTATGCCGCTTAGTTTCCTATTCTATAGATGATATTTTTTCATCCATAGATAAAACTTTATTTAATAATATAGAAGTACAGTAACACATCTCTTATGTCTATTTAGCTGCCTTTATAAGCATTGTTGAGTTTAATCTACGGTAGGTGAGAACAAAATTTGCAAGCATCTTTTTTCACCGCAACCACATATTCCCGCCAAAAACATTGAATTTTTTGGTGAAATAAGAGATTTTTCTCCTTATCAATAAGTAGATTATAACACGTTAGAAGATGATAATTGCATATACGGTTTCCAGTTACTTACTTTCCTGTTTTCTTATCTTTTTTGACGCTTCCTTTCATCGTTAAGAGCCTCCTTGGAGTCCTTAACTGTGCTGTATATGGTAATTTTTATTATAAAGAACAATCTTATTATTATGTATTATAATTTTTTATCAGCACTAGCTAACTAAATATCATTTGCATATGTTTTATTATAATTTAATAAATAAAAACCTCAATTCATTATTAAAGTGAGGTTTTTATTGCGATTTAAACTCCTATCCAGAAACACTAATATTTCAGTTACTACACATATAGTTTATCTATTTATAATTAGTACTACATTTGAAGAACTTAGGGCTACAAGCATTCCAAAAGTTTTTATACTCCCATTAACTCGATTGCACTTAGCACTTACTAGGAATCATCACATATTACAAGCTGAGTTCCAATACCTTCTTATAAAACTATTCTACTATCTCTACATCTAATGTCCCCTTCATAAACCCATTAACTTCGAAATTTTTCTGTAATCCTCCTTGAAGTTTAGTTTCAATACTAGCCAATGCTTGTTCTACTACTATACTAGCTACTAGTTGTTCTTGTTCTTGTTCTTTCTCTTGTTCTTTCTCTTGTTCTTGCTCTTGTTCTTGTTCTTTCTCTTGTTCTTTCTCTTGTTCTTTCTCTTGTTCTTGTTCTTGTTCTTGCTCTTGTTCTTGTTCTTGTTCTTGTTCTTGTTCTTGTTCTTGCTCTTGTTCTTGCTCTTGTTCTTGCTCTTGTTCTTGCTCTTGTTCTTCCTGCATAACTAATTCTAATTTCCTCTTAATATTTATCCACTTTTCAATAGTTTGTGTAGACAACTCATCTGAGGAAGTGTCTGTTACTTCCTCGTCACCATTTAAATGTTCAGCTTCTAAATCAAAATCATCCATATCTTCATCTACATAATCGTTTGTCAACTTATCTTTATCTACTTTATTAACATATACTTGATGCATTAAATTCAAGAATACGTATCCAGCAACAAAACAAATTGTAAAAGGACTATTATGTCTTACTTCTTTTAAATCTATTTGCTTTTCTTCATGAGCATTTTGTTTTATGAAATTTGTTCCCAAAATCTCGATTAGATTAGACTCTTCATAAAAAACTGCTACGATAGGTCTCACGTTATTTACAAATAATTTACCAAATTTATCAATATACTTATTCTGAAGTGTATTGTATCTATCTTTTTGTTCCGAGGTTCTGCCATTCGAAATTTTTTCCATTAAAATATATTCATTAATTTCATCATTTACTTTTTTATTTTTTTTTGTTAGTTTATCAAAAGTTTTTTCACACTTATCAATTAACACTTCTTGTTTCTTTTTATCTTTTATTCGTTTCGAGCATTCATTAATGTAGATTTTTAAATTTTTGATGCAAATTTCAGCTTTTGCTGTATTATCCATTGCCTCTTTAATAAATTCATTTAAATTATCTTTGTTTAAAATTACCCCTTCTGCGTTAAAATCTTTATATAAATTGGAAAAAGCTTCAAAAATATGATTTATTTTATATATTTTTTCATTAGGATACAAAGGGATTGGTTTACCTAAATGATACAGGTTTTTTACACCTATTTTTGATTCCACACTATGTTTCCCTATATGTTCATATTGCTTATGGATACTAAAAGATTTATCAAAGATAATAATTTGTTGACTTTTCACACCACCATCTAATAATCTTTGAATTTCATTCATTATTTCTTTTTTATAGTTTAAATAAGAGATTTTATCAACAAAATCTGTAACTCTCCAAGCTTTCAAGTTTTCATTCTTATCTTGTACTAAAGTGAACTTATATTTATTCTCCACGATTTTTCCTCTTCTCTAATTCTTCTTGTAATTTTTCCACAATTTTTGTAGCCTCTTCTAAATGCTCTGCTAATTCATTATTACGTTTCTTTAAATCCTGGTTCTCTTCCCTACATTTCAGATTTGCTTCTTGATATTTCAATTTTTCTTTTTGTTCCTTTATAAGTTTATGATAATTTGCATCAGTTTTTTTCTTTTCTTTCAATAGTGCATTGTTATTATAAATATCACTTATTTTAAATGACCATAAAGTTATAGCAATACCAATAAGCAATAAAGCGTTTGTATCAATGCCATTTATGCAACCTTCTATTAAATTATAATATTTAAATCCCTTTGCAAAAGCGGCTGTAATTAACATGATAATCCCAATTGAAATATTAAGCTTTCTAAAAGACTTTATAGTGACATCATTTACCTTACTAGTTACAGAACCTTGGTTCACACAAGAGATAGTGAAAAAAAACGCTCCAATATTAAAGGCATTGAGCTGGAAAGTATCAAATTCATAAAATCCCATACCTATCAGTACACCTAAGACTATGAGTAAACTTGGGGCTATATTCTCCCGTAAAGCCATCGTATCCCTCCTGTGCTCATATAGTTTGTTTCACATAAACATCTTAATTTTTGTCTAAGTATAACAAAGTAATATCCAATATAAAATATTTAAAATTAAACGTTCCTCTTAATAATCATACATTTCCAACCAATAAAATAGGTTAAAAAATTAAAGTTTATGTATGATATTTACTTTTTCGTTTTTAATAGCTATATTATCTATATTCATCAGTTACTTATTACTTGGAAATTCTTAGTCGCTTCTTCAGAGCAACCATCTCCTTAATATGCAAAGAATCTTTGTTGTAAATGATGTGGCATCTTTATGATGCCTATTAAATAATTATTATATTATTCTCTGTGGAGTACCCTAGTTATCCTTCTACTTTTTGGCGACAAATCCCTCCTGCTTTCTATCTACTATATAAAGAGTTTCTCTATATATGTTTCTTATAAAATATATGGGTAAAGTTTTCTAATCGTATTAGAAATCAGGAAATTCTATAGATTTACACAAAATCATATTTAATTTTACAGTCTACTGTCTCAACGGTAGACTGTTCTTGAAGTTTAGTAACAGCTTTTTCAAAAATAGCGATATTATTATAGGGCTTATCCCCAGCTCCTTTATAGTAAACACCATCAAAACCAACTTCATTACATACACTTGCTAAAAAATTTGTGAATAGATAATTTCTTTTTACTAGGGTACTTTCATTATTTTCTCTATTTATAAACAGAGAAAAATCTCCGAAAATAGCATCTACATCAAATAACACAAGCTCTTGCTGCACTTGATACTCCGCTACATCTATAACTTCATTTTTCTTAGGCTCAATTTCATACGGTATGCCCATTTTGTCGTCTGTCAAATATAAAACAGATGTCCCAACTAAGTTGTATCTTCCATGACTCGCTAGACCTTTCGGGGGCATTCCTAAATTACCAACTTCGAATTTTTTATTATCCTTTGCTCTACATCTCCCTCTAAATAGAGATTCTCCGATTTGCACACTTAAATTAGCTTTCTTTTCCAACACTTTATTAAGAACATCAAATATTAATTTTGCTAAATTATGTTTATAAGCTAGCATAGGGTTATCAAAACAATGCTGGACGAAATCATCAATTTGTTCCATTGAGATTATCACACCATAAATTTGAGCTACCTCAATTAATCTATCCTCGAATCCTCCCCAAAATTCATGAATTTCTTCAGATTTGTATATTCTATCAGAGTAATCAAAGTGACCATTATCAGGATTTTGTTTAGGATGGTATCCTTCCCCATAACCACAATTACATCTCAATTTTGGCATGATTTCAGCATGAATATCATCTGGGACGTTCATATTACACAAAAAATCAGCAATATCTATACCGCTACTTTGATAAGAAACTTTTTCTTTTTCAGCTCGAACTTCGTAATCCTGCAAGTCCCTTCCTTCACAATGTGAACAATGCTCAATCTCATCCGATAATACATTAGCAATTGCAGTCACAATTAGCGTTAAACCTATTTTTAAATCATCCTCGCATGTAAAATACATGTCCAATGCTTCCAGTTCTTCTCCACATTCTTTACATACAAAAGTATCTTCTTCACCATAACCAACTACTTTTATTTTAGGATACTCATCTAAATCTTCTATTTTAATTTTAAATTCATCTAAGTATGCATTAATTGAACAGTTACAACAAATAATCTCGTCATATACTTTCATACTATTTCTCCTTTTATTTTACATTTCTATCTAATTATATATATTTAAATATAATACTACATAATTATCCAAAAAAATCATTCAATTCCTCTAATACAAAACTAAAAACAATATTAGATACAAAAATCCTACCTCCCATAAAGAAGATAGGATTTTTTATTTTAAGAGAGTCATCACAAAGTATAGTCTGTATTGGGTTAAATCAATATGATATTTACATTATCAGCTATCATTGAGAACAAATACAATAATCTTAATTAATAATTTATTTATTTATTTATTTATATTTAATCGTTTACATAAAGCCAGACTAAAACTTATAAGTTACCTAACTTCTTCTAAAAGATACATTGCTTCGACTCGAGAGGATAGTTTTCGGTTCAATTCATACTCGGATTCCCAAACGATTGTATTTGTTTGTGCTACATCAAAATGTCTTTTTTCAAATTCATCTTTCCTACAAGTGAAAATTACCTGTTTGCCAATACCTTTTGCATATCCCGCTTCATAGTAAACTCCCGCTTTATGATGAGTTAAATCAGCGATGACAAACTCTGCCCTTTCAATTTCATAGAATATCTCAGGAACAATTTGATTGTTATGTTCTTTAGAATCAATGATAACTGGTTTAAAGCCATTTGCCTCAATACCTTCGCAAAGTTGTTTTCTTAATTCTTTTAACTCGTCATTAAATGACATTGCAACAAATACTTTCTTTCCATAATTAGGTATTTTTATATTTAGTTGTCTTAAGACCTTTTTAACCCTTAGAGCAATACCACTCCAAACCTCATAATTCTCCATGTTCTGCGCTATATAAACCATTGTTACAAAATATGTGAAATGGTCTAATTCTTTGACCAACTGTAAAACATCTTGATAATCATACAAATACTCAGTTGCTTCATATTCTCCATCCCTATCATATATCTTATACGGATAAGAAGGTATCTTGTCGATATGTATATTTAAACCATTTATTAAAGGTAGGACTTCATCAAATGTACTTCTATCGGATTCAAACCTATGGTCTTCAAGTGCTTCTTCAATAGTTTTATCATCTGGCACATATAGACCCGCTAGGATATCAGCTTCAATAGATTTTAGATGAATATTTAAAATCTCTAGTTCATTTTCAACTCCATTATAAAACATTTGTAGTAACTCTTTGTTTTCACTGTAACGTAGTAATTTCTCTTTTAATTGAAGCAATTTATAACACCCCTTAAAAATGTGATATTTTTATAATAATGTATAATTAAGGGGATATAAATACTTTTAGATTAATAAATCATTATGTAAAAAGGAATTCTTAACAAGAATAGCTGTCTTTTAACAACATTAGATAGGTTTCGCATTTGTTATCAGCTGTCATTAGCGAACTCTATCAGTTTATCACTACATGATTTATCAATTTATAGCTCTAAATCATGTACATTATTTGAATCCTATCGAAACTACATCTTATGTCACGTGAGTATCTAGCTTTTATTTTAATGAAGTTTTCATTAAAACTATTTTTAAAATTTTATGTATAAGAAAATCATATCCTGCTATTTAAATCTCTAATATATGTGAATAAGGAAAATACGAGAAATCTTCTCCTTGTATTAACAGGCTATAACATTTTACCTAACAAAATAAAAGATGGGTTTTATTAATTTATGAAACAACGTCGTTAAATCCTGCCCCGTCTTCAATCACCCGCTCCAAGATACAAAAAAGAGAGCCTCAATTAAGAGACCCTATTTATCACATCTGACCATATCTAATCCTACGAAACACTTCAAGAGGATTGTTTGTGGTTCGTTCTAATTTGACAGGCTGTCCACCCTCAAATTGCTTCTCCCATTCCTTGTGTTCTCGTTGTTTTTGATGCTCATATTCAGCTATTATCTCTTTTGCTGTAACCTTTCTTGTTCCATGTCCCAAAACAGCATCAAGCGTCATGTGTTTCATACCATCATCACCATACTTTTCTTCATAAACCCGAATCTCATCTCTAATGGTTTGCATAACATCAAGATATTCATAATCTGTAATTTCTGTACAATATCCAATTTCCAGAAATTCTTTTTCGTATTCATAGTATTCTTGTTCAACATAATACTTGGAAGGCTCGATATTTGGTTTGGCTTTAATGTTGTTGCCTTGCTGCGCTAGATTTTCTAATTCAATCTCTCTAAAAGCTTGATTTTGATTGTTTTGTACTTTCTTGGTCAATTCTATATGTTGTTCAGTGTTCACGCAGGATTCATAATTTCGAATCCCATTCTTAACACTTTTCTCATGCTCTACCTTCGCTGGGAGTGACAGTCCTAGCTGTTCAAGTTCTTTCCTTTCATATTCATCAATCATTTTTTGAACCGCTTTAATTCCATCGGATTCAGTGACACTCATGCCATGTAATTGAAGATGGAGGTTTCTAATACACTCAACATATTTATCGCTCTCAAGTAGTACTATATAAGGTGATTTCTCTTTCTCCTTAAAATAAACCTCTTCTTTCATACGCTGCTCATTAGATGCGATGATTTCTTCCTCTGATGTACCGAGTGCAATCAGTAACTCTTTCACATCTTCTTCAAGCTGAAATTTCTTATCATGCTTCTTCTTCAAATAATTGTGATACTTCTTTTGGGCATTATCTACAACATAATCAAGTAACTTAGAGTGGTATGCTTGTTCATTTTCATGTAAATCGAATGAATCAATTTCACTAGGCTAATGTGCCTTAATATACTCATCAAATGCATATTTGTTTAATACATCGATTCGAAACACTTCATAAATATACTGCAAGTGCATTGCATCGCCTTCTGCATCTTCTACATTCTCGATATATTGAAGCCACTCAGCTTTAAAAGCTTTGGTCTTTGGGCAGTTCTTAAACATTAGTGAATGTGTTTTAGAAATTTCATGTTTCTTAAGCAACTGTTCTTCAATGAACTTTATCTCCATGGCAAGGAATCCATCAATTTCAATCGGCTTATCAGAACCTTTTACTTTAGCTCTCCATGAACATATTCTGCTAATTAGTTTCAACTTCTCCGCTTGGTTAAGTACAGTCTGTATTTGCCCTTTAGCAACCTTAGTTAACGTGTAAGCAAGGTCTTGGAATATCTTCTCTTCTCCATCTTCTATAATTCCTAACCCAATCATGGATTGCTTATATGGTTTAAGTGCTTTTTCACTGAAAACGCCATTCATGATATCTTTTTCAGCAGAGGATATAAGTCCAAAATAGGTTGCCCATCCATTTCTAGTCCTTGCCTTGTTATCAATATCATTCATCTTCCTCATAACCATGAGCGCTAAATGCTTTGAATGGGGTGGTGCTATTCCTTTATTAAATTGCCGTCTGTCTTCTTTCTTAGCTTTTACTTTTCGCTTCTTATCTGTGATGATGATTCGATTCTTACCAATACCTTTGTCCCTAACCTCTTCGTAATTGCATTCAATTTCTTTGATAAGAGATTCGTATTCACGTTTGTTTAGATTCCCATTATTCTTATTCAAAGATTTCATCTTTTCTGGTTTAAACTTCTTAACTGCATTTTGTAGTGTCCATTCTTTTGCCACTTTTTTACCTACTTTCTCCTTATTTTTATTAATGAATTTGAGGATTAATTTCTGTGCAAGATTTACCTCTATATAAAGACATTTTTATATAAATATTTAGAGACAAATCTTGCACTGTTTTTTTGCCTTAGATTCGCCCTATCTTTACTAACGGTTTTGATATTTTCAGTTGATATTTTTTAATTTACGCTTATCTGAATCCGATTCAATGTCATAACTTAAGGACATCCGTTCCATGTCTCCCTTAGAAAACACAAAAAAGGAGCGAATCTACATACAACTCACCTCGTTCGAAAGCACACTCATCCCTGTCCAATATAGGCATAAAAATTAGCCTATCCCTATGAGTACGTCATAGGCATACAGAATAAGTGCGCCTCCTTATGAGGCGGTTGCATGTAAATCCACTCCTTTATAATTTATTCATTTAACAATTTACTTTTTTAAAATTTTAATTCTTAATATGATAACATTAATATTCTCATAATACAATAGATTCATTATAGTAAATGAACAAGAAGCGCAAAAATAGGAGTGTATCGAAATTAGTGTTATAAATACAGGAAATTGGATGTTTATGTTAACAATAAACTAGCAAAATATCCGTCTCGTATCGGAATTTTTTATGTCTTGCTTGGTGTAAATTGAGGCGCTTAACTCCTTTTCATAACAAGAGGGCTATAATATATGAAAATATAGCCCTCAGTAATTATATATTTAAATGAGATGGTGCTTTTTCTGAAATCTTTTTAATGTCCTCTTCCATCTCCAATAGATGAATTTTTCGATGGCAATTCGGACATAAAGCAACCACATTATCTATAGTGTCACTTCCACCTTTAGATAAGTAATGGATATGATGGACTTCTAAAAATGGGTTTCCGTATTTATCTGAGAAAGGCGCTTTTTTGTCACAGAGCTGACAAATTCCCTTTGCCACCCTTCTTGCAAATTCCTTAACATATACACTTCTTGTGAAGACAGATGTTTGTGTTGTTCTACAAGTACTTTCTATTTGTGATTGCTGGTTTGAGGAGATTTGTTTTAACCTCTCTAATGAAAGACTTTTAAAATAAGCAACTTTCATGCTACAAAATTCTTGATACATAGCAGGAAAATGCTTGTATTCAGAAGATGACATTATACGTTCTTTCCATGCTTTCTGTTTCGCCTTAACCTCTAACATTGAATCAAACTTAGTAACCCATACATCTTCCTCAAGGCTAACGCCATAATCTTTCGCTTCCTTTATTATGTTAATAGCCTGCTCTTCTGATTTACACAATAATATCTGGTGTTCAAATAAAACGCTGTATTTTCGCCTACGCTTCATTTGAGTTTTTAAAATTCTATTCTTTAACTCAACACAGTCTTCATAATCCTCAATAAAATGTATTAAAGTACGATTATAAAATACAAATGGTGGCTTAAATCCATGTTCATCTATTTTATTGTAAAACACTTTAACTTGTTCAGCGTTGTCCAGATAATTTACCATCATATTAAGCTCATCTATGGACGGGCTTCTGTTATGCTTTTTTATTAAATCTAAGTACAAAAGTATTTCAGATAAATCTATTGTAATGTTCATAATCTACCTCCTCTTTTTATTCCATGTTACATTTAGCAATAGTCTTATAATAGGAAATAGTCTCATACACTGGATAGTATTAAATATAGTTATCAATGATATAATTAATCTACTCTATATTAATTACGACTACTGTTTTACGGATAATTCCAATCTTTCTTTTGCATTCTCACATGCTGTTTCAAAATATCCTTTAATAACCATTATTTGTTCTGGATTCAACTCGAATCTAGACATTATTTGTATCCAATTTGATTCCTTGGTAAATTCCTCCCATGTAAGGTCATATTTGTTGTAACTGGTCATTGCATGTACAACCCAACGAACTAGCCTTTTCCTTCCATTTCCGTTCAATTTCCTTTGATAGAATAAAGCCGATGCGGCACTTCGTTGATATGACCTATTCACATCAATTCTCTTTGTAACATCCCTAAACAATTTCACAGTATTTCTAGCATCAGTCCTTGCACTATGAGCCTTACCTCTCCATTTTAAGCCCATTACTTCCATTGCATATTTAAGGTTAGGAGTATTTTCAAACAAATCCTCAAATGCATGGTACATTAGATGTTGTAAATCTATGAACCTAGGCATATCCCACTTGATATTATGAAGAATACAATCATTTTTAAGAAAATTAGAATCAGCATTTCCCCAAGTTACCATTACATATTCCCCTTCTAAAAAATAATGAAACCATTCGAGCATTTCGGGAAATGTAGGTGCGTCTTGTACTGTTTTATCACTAATTCCAGTTAATGTCTCAGTATATGTAGAGATGGATGTACTTGGCTTTACAAGAGAACAAAATTCATCAATTACTTTAAACGTTTTAGAATCTAATTTGAATGCAGAAATCTCAACAATTTCTGTTGGCTTATTTGTTTTATATCTTCTAACATTCGCCTCTAAATCCAATACAATGTAATACAAACGTTCCCGCTCCTTGACTCAAGATTCTTATACAACTTCGTCTGACCGCAAACCTTGCAGTTTTTGAATAAGCGAAAACTGTCGCTTGTCTTTCTTTCCTATAAAAAATTTTTAAAGCTTACCGTATACCAAATATGTTCTTGTCAATTATAGCAATAGAGTTTCTCTAGTAAATCTTCCAGTATTCGCATTTCTTCTAGTTCTCTAAAGTGTACGCCGCTTTCATTAAGCTTTGAAGTTTGGGTACGTAGACACTCTCCTCCTTTTATCAACTCCCCAATGACAACAGATTTCTGTTCTATAGAAATTTGTTCTTCTAAGGTGGCATCCCACTCTAGCATTTTAAGTTCCATTTCTTCTTCTGTATATCTTCCTTCTATAAAAGCATCTGCATTATATATGTAGTTTTCACCAAAGAAACCCTCTCCAATTATAGCCACAACTGCAGATTTTAAATCAAACCCTTTAATAATCTCAAAAAAATCCATTCCTGTATTATCCATAACATCCATGCCATGAGAATAAAATTCACGCTCTTCTTTCCATATCGCCATAACTACATCAATTTTTCTCACTTTAACTCCCTCCTAAAATTTCATTAACTCCAAGCCTCTTTTATCAACTTAATACCAAATCCTTCTTCTGCAATTAATACGAGAGCATAATGTATGGGTAAATCCATCTTTATGTACCTGCGTACTCAAAGGCAAATCATTCTAAAATCATTTTCCTACTTATCCCCAAAAACCTCCTTTCATTCATTATATTATAAAACGAATATTCATTAATTTCAAAATATTTAGAACGTAAATACATTTAACTTAATCCGCTGTATTACTGTATAAGTCATACAGTAATACACTATCACATTAACTTTCCGCTGTTAAAAGCGCCTTTCAATAATTATGTTTAAATAACATTAAGTTGTTTTTACTTCAAACAGAACAATACAATATCATTTCAAAATTTCTAGTATACATGCCGTTCTATCTTCCCTTCTTCTAATGCTTAACCCCATCGATTCGCACCATGTATATCGTGTGGTTTAGGGTACTATATCCGCCTTCTTTAGTAAGATGGCTGTAAAATGTGGCAAATAGCCCCCACTACATTCAAAAAAGGAATGAGTCATCTCATTCCTTTTACCATTATACAGACAGTTAAGAACATAATTTTGTGGTCACAAGTTTGGTCACATTTTTACAATAACCATTGCTTTTTTAATAGAATCCCATTTATACAAACCCGTAAAAACGCCTTTTAATCAACGTTTCTCCCGTAGCTCAGCAGGGAGAGCGCCACCTTGACAGGGTGGCGGCCATGAGCCCGAGCCACCGGAGTCATACAAATACTTTCAAAACAGTTTATATCTTATAAAAATCTGTCTCATTATTTCTTATTTCAGACCTTAATTTTTAAACTTCAAACATAAAACTCCCACGGTTGGAAGATCCGCCGGGGCCCACTTTAACTCCAATAAATTATTGACATGAACCCATATCAACTCGGCATGCTCAAGCGCTTTAGGTATACCGGACTCTATGTATGCCTTATAAGTAGCAAGATGAACTATAATATTCTCATATTCATGATCCACTTCTTCTATTTTTTCACCAACAGTAATTAAACATCCTAGTTCTTCTTTGATCTCACGTATCAACGCCTCTTGCTGCATTTCTCCTTCATTAATTTTTCCACCTGGAAATTCCCAATAGTTCGGTAATGACATTGCAGGAGAACGTAATGCACATAGTATTTCATTCTCCTCATTAAAAATGACCGCTCCAACAACCGATACTTTTTTCTTCATGAATCGTCACTTCTTTCACATCTTATTTAGTACATATACTCTCTATATTCCGTCTTTTTGCTTATATCACGCCAGCTTTTTCTCTAATTTCACAACATCTTCATGTAGATTTAAAACATGCAGCTTCCGATGACAATTCGCACATACTCCAACAGTATTATAAATCGTATCTTCTCCATCCTCTGCTAGCCATTTCACATGATGTGCTTCTAAGTATGGATTCCCTTTTTTATCTTGGAAAGGAGCATGCTATTCACATAACTCCCATATACCTTGCGCACGTCTTTTAGCTAGCTCAGCTACATACTCATTACGTTGATATACTGTATATTTTGTAAAGCACCTATTATAACCATGAAATACTACCTTTGTAGCTCGATCCTTTAATTTATTTTAACTTATTACTCCCAACAATTTTTTAGCCACTTAAGCCTGAAATTCAATCTCTCTATGCCATTTCATATATTGACGCTGCATTTCATTCATTCGGATCTGTAACTTATCATGTATATTCAAGAAGATTTTTAAAGTTTCGTCTAAACTGTTCGAAATTAAAATTCTCCCGTCATCTCCAAAGCTAATATAACCTTTATCAAATAAAGCATCATGGTTAGGACAAAGTAGTAGTCCATTGTTTATATCTAACCTTTCCCTATGATTAGATTGGCTCCAAGGCTTAATATGACTTGCTATTAGAAAACGTTTATCAGAGACTCCACATAGTTTACATTTCTCTTCATTCTTCAACAAATTCTTTTTAAAAATGGATTGTCCAATTCTAGATTTTATAACTTGTTCTTTTTCAGTTTGATCTAATACATACGACAAATCCTTCTCTATTTCTTCCAGAATAGTTTCTTCATCACTACCCCCTATGTTTGATAGCTTGTTCCAAGTATCCCTATTTTTTTCTTTAACTATTGTTAATAAATAATCAGCAAGTTCTAGAGTTACTCTAAACAGGTAACCAGTATTACCACGCCCAATCTTATTAAATGGAGCGTATTTTTCACCCTGTAGCTTTAATATGTTTTCTATGAAATCTTTATATATAATAGGAATCTCCAAATCATGGTATTCCACATTTACAATCCATCCTTCTTTTTCCCAGAGCTCAGTCTGTTCCAGTCCAATTGGCTTATCATGAACCTTATAATCTTCTTTTGCAACCAAAATTGATACTAGCCTTCCTTTAAAACTATTAAAAATGATGTCACCTTTTCTTATCATTTTCATATCTGCCCAGTGATGAAATGTTTGTCCCTTGTTATTTTTTTGTGGCGCCCAGAGAAATCCTCCCTCCCTCTCCTCCTTATAACTTTTATTTTGAAATACAAGAAAATAATTCATTTTTCTACTCCCCATATATTAGATTGGAAACTTATCTTATCAATATTTAAGTAACTGTTTATATTCAAATAAAATATTATCAAATCTAGTACTCTTTTTCACATGAAACATCTAAATTATTCCTTATTGCTTTTTATGGTACTTCATCCCATGCACAAAATAATTTAAATCATCTTGTCATAGACAATAAAAAAGTAACAAATTTGAAATTAGGACTAAGTGAAGCAATTGCTGTGAATGGGAATGTAGATTCTTTTGAAGTTACCAATAACAAAGTGCATGATAACAACATTGGAATTGTTCTTATTGGACATGAAAGCATATCTCCAGTAGCAGCTTTAGATCAATCGCGGAACGGAATTATTCGTAACAATTTCGTTCATTACAATTCATCTTTCAATAATACTAGTTATAATGAGTATTCAGCTGATGGTATTTACGTGGATGGTGGGAAGGAAATTATCATAGAGCAAAATCAGAACTATGAAAATGACCTTGGTATCGAAGTAGCATTTGTGAATGTTTTGTGGATGAATTACTCTTCTTTCAAATAAAAGTGTTTGACCCACAAAATAAATAACCCTCAACACGTTGTGCGTCGAGGGTTTGAGGCTCTTAATATAGAAACATATATTAATTGCGTTCCCATTTGTGAACTTGTGTGCGGAATATATCCTCTCGATTCATCAAGTTTTAAGTCATGCCAAAAATATTGATTTATCAAGGTTTTATAAAAGTGATGTTTCATAGTGATTCATCACTTTTTTTTATTTTGTGGGTGAATTGTGGGTGGGTTCGTGGGTGAATTATAAATTATTTTGATTCACCCACAAAAACAAACGGTCATTCATTTATTTCTTCTTTGTCGGTCACGACCTTTTTCTTCTTTTCATATTCCCCTTCCTCAACTCCAAGTTCAAGAAGTATAGCATTCAATTTATTGTAAAGGTCATTCGCACCCCGAACGGAATTTTTGCCCCTATCATTGATCGAAGTTAATTGTCCATTAAATTCGAATGCAATACCGTCTCTATGGCGAAAGATTTTTACACCGTCCAAGTAAGCCGTCTTTTCATTATGATATGTAGCTTTGAAGCGTCCATTTTCGATTGTCTTTTTATCCACTATTAAAAACCCCTTTTCGTTTTCAAGTTCCCCGGCCTACTAAATCTTAAAAATTCGATGCGTCTATTTTGCTGTATCTTATATTTAATAACTACAATACCTCTACTGTCGGAATGTCAACCGGTGCCCATTTCAATTCCTTTAAATGATCAATGCTAATCCATCTCAATTCTGAATGTTCAAGGGCCTTAGGTATTCCTGACTTTATACGCGCTTTATAAGTAACTAAGTGAACAATTATATTCTCATATTCATGTTCAACTGCTTCTAATTCTTCCTCTACAGTAATGAAGCAATCCAATTCTTCTTTAATCTCACGTACTAAAGCATCTCGCGGATGTTCCCCTTTATTTATCTTACCACCTGGAAACTCCCAATAATTTAGAAGTGACATATTTGGAGAACGTAATGCACAAAGTACGTGATTATCATTATTTAATATAACTGCACCAACGACTGATATTTTTTTCTTCATTTTTGATCGCTTCCCTATGCGAATTATTGTAATTTAATCATTATCTTCCTTCTTATATCTTCTTAACTTTTCTTTTAACTTCATAACATCATTTCTTTCATTTAGAATATGTAAACGGCGATGACAATTTGCGCACACCCCTACTGTGTTATAGATGGTGTCTTCTCCCCCTTCAGATAACCATTCTACATGATGAGATTCAAGATAAGGATTTCCTTTCTTATCTTCAAATGGAGCTTTTTGTTCACATAACTCACATATACCATTTGCTCGTCTTTTTGAAAACTCTGCTACAAATCCATTTCGCTGATACGTTTCAGTTTTTATATTTCGTTTATTACTTCCAGATGGAGCTTTCTTAGCCCTCTCCTTCAATTCCTGGTAATCTAATTTTCTTGCTTCCTTCTGTTCTTTTTCCTGCTTGCTTAGGAATACATTTTTTGAAAGAGTTATATCATCGTTTAATAAACGTATTGGAAAAATCCATACTCTTCTCTTTTGGCCTTGCGTATCTTCTTGGGTCTCTTGAAAAGGTTCCTCTACAAGTCTAACTTGCCCCATAAATATATGTTCACCAGGTTGAAATGTCTCAAACAAATATACATCTACTCCATTTTCATTGGATTCGTACAATGTTTTGTTTTGGTTTCCATCTAGTATTTGATGCCCTTCTTGTCCCATTCCAGTGTACAATAATGTACCTTTCTCCCAACGATCATCATAAATACCTTTTGTGTGATCAGAAAATAGCACTAATGTATTTGTTTTTTTAGACCGTCTCATTCCGCCCATGTTTCCACATTTAAAATATTTAGCGATTTCACTATTATTATATATTTCACCTATTACCATTGAATCGATGTCTTTTCTAATACTTTTCAACCACTCTGCTACTTGCTCTATATCGTATTCTTTATCACGAGTGCTAATTTTATAAAACGGTAATCCTTCTTTTTCCATAACACTCAATGTCTTTCTATCTAAATTAAAATGTTCTATAATTTGTTTCTGTGTTACCCTTTTCTTCATTTCCAACAATCCTCAACCCGCTTTACTATTTATTTCTTTCATTTATTACCGTATCTTAACACCTAGTTCCTAGCAAGATATAAATTAGGAGATTTACAACTTAATTCATCAAAGATATTCCTACTCAAAACCTAATGGATGTAAACTTTGTTGGACTTGGAAAACCAACAAATGCTTCTAAGAATGCAAAAGATTGGAGTACATGGCCGGGGCATCCTAAATACGGTAAGGTTCCCGAAATTATAAGACTAGAAATGTTAGAACGTGAAGCAGTGGCTAGAGAAGCTTTGAAAAAATCAATAAAAGAGAGGTTACAATCCATTGAAAACAATAGTTAAAAATATAGGTGGTAAAAAGATAATAGCTACAGCAGAAGAACATTTAAGCCCCCAGATAGAAAAGTTATTGTATTTGCTAACTAAAGTAGAAGATAACAAATTAGTTGATGGATTTTCTATACAAGTTGGTTGGTCTATTTTTGTTCTATCCAAACGTGAAGATGGGTATCACATTATTGCCCCAGATTATACAAAAAATCCATTTAAGGATACTACAGATGATTTAACAATTGCTTTATGGGTGCAATTAGAACAAGTACACTGTTTACGTCAGTTAAATATTGATGGTGAAATGATAAAGTTTAGCGATAAAATAGTGACTGCAAAAAATGTGTTACAACTAGATGAGGTTTATTTACAAAGGGCTAGGGATTGTGAAAAAGGTGATTCTGGTTGGTATATCGGTCCTGTCGATGAAACAGAAGAAACTGAAGGTAAATTAGAAGCATTTTACGCATATCAGCTACTAAAAATTAGACCTTCAATTATTCAAGTTTTAGCCTTACCTTATGAATATCTGGTAGTTTTTGAGAAAGATAAAATCAAAGCCATTTTAGATGATAACGATGTCGATGTTTGGAATGAAGTTACAAACTGAGATTGGTAAAGTTCTAAAATAATTGATAGGAGTTAACCGCATGGACTCAAAAACTTCGGAAATTCTAGGAATATTAGACGATTATGAGGAAAGTGAAAAAGAAATTTTTGTAATAATAGAAGCTGAAGCAATGGTTTACATTAAACTAGACACTTACAGGATGGAAAATAATCAATTATGAATAATAAAAGAGCATCCCTCCCATTAAAACAGGATTGCTCTTTTTTAAATTTCTCTACTACTTCACATACACACAGGCTTCATTTGCTGTTATATAGTATGTTTTTCCTTTGCTATTGTGTACTTTATATTGTGACGATCCATTGACAGTTACTTTCGCATCAATTGTAAATCCTAACCCTGCATCTACAGACCCAGCAACATCTTTATCCTGCCAAGATGGAGATTCATAGAAACGTAAATTGTCCACTTTAGAAATAACCCTTTTACCAGCTACAGTAGAAGCTTCCGTCCCATTGTAACGAATGTATGAGGAATCATAATAAATCCATTGGTTACCACCAAGATTTAACCAGTTTCCTAATTTGCCCCATACTTTATAAGCCTGTCCTTTTTGTAGTTTACGAATAACACTATTATCTGTTGATGGTCCAGAGCGAAGATTTACATTGTATCCCTCAATATATGCAACACTATTTACCTGTACTGTGCCAGGTACTTCATTTGGTTTTTGTGGTTTAGCATCCACTGTAACAGAGTTCCCGTTATAAGCCTTTAACACATCTGCTCGGAATTTAGCCTCTGATACACCATGACTACGAAGATAATCAAGTGGATCTTCATGGTCTGTGCCACCTAATTTATAAGTAATATCCTTATGTGTCCATAATCCTTTAGAAGGATGAATATTTCGTTCTCGCAAGATTTCTCCAATCCAACGGTATAACTACCAACCACGGTTTTCTATCCGCTTTTATTGCTAATGCATCTGGCTGTTCACGTTCATCCTCCAACCAGTTGTATAACGTCTTGAATCCTTCTTTCCTCGCTTTTACTTCCCATTCAAGACCTTAAACCCTTCACATCATTTGAGTACCCGTCCATCGCACCAGAGAGTGGTACACGAGCACCGCCTATTAAACTAGCAAATTCTCTTTCGCGTCTCATACCCTTATCTCGTTGACTTTTCCCCATCTATAATTCTCCATTTCTTTAAAAGGACTATTTTATTAGGTTTTCTAACAACCTTCATTTTTCAATTTTCAGATCCAGATGCACATCTAGACTCATAAACCATATGTTAATTTAAATACTTCTTAAGAAAGTAGGTGAAAACAATGCCATCTATTGTTGGAAATATGGTTGTACAAAATAGTAACGGTTCTTTCAACTTAGGTGATTTTTATAACGTTTCTCCAAAGGAAAATACAAAAGCTTATAATGGTTCAGGTTCATCAAATGTTGCTTTTGTTGCCAATACCTTTAGCGGTGTTAGTGCAACAAACACATACGATTCTGATATTGCAGACCAAAACCAAGTTGGGACAGTCTAGAATTGTTCATTTCCCTCTTCCTCCCTTAATAAAACTCAATATTTCGTCAATACTGTATATGACATTAGATTTTCTCCTTGTTCCCCCTTGGAGAACCGAGCAGTTAGCTTTTGCTAACTGCTCTTTTATTTGTGACAAAATGAAATTTTTATATTAATCTTCATCATCCAACAGAATTAATCGGAGGCATCTTTTGCTATCCCCACGGATATTTGAATAACTTGGCGTTTTCATCCATCTGAGAAAAGATAATGCCTTATTTGTTTTCTTACTGATTTCTAAAATCGTCCCTTCCGCAATGAAGTTATCACCTTGATAAAGAGCGAATATTTGCTTGTCCCACGGGATCATATCGCCACCTCGATTTCTACTAAAATAGCGTTCTTGTTCAACTATCTTCTTCACTTCTTCACGTTCTACAATTCGATATGCAATATTACATATTCTGTATGTTCAATTTATAAACATGTAATAATTGGTTTATAAAATATTTAAAATTAATATCGAAAGGAGAATACTAAATGTCTTTCTTTTCTTGGTCTCCTCTTATTTTCTTAATAGTTGTTGCAATCATCATTTCTATTAAAAAGGCTAAGAAACAATAGCTTTAGATAGTTACAATAATTTATTATTAGGAGGTGTAGTTATGTCATTTGCAGCATGGAGTGCAATTTTTATGACTTTAATCGGAGCAATATCCGGGGCAATCTTTGGTACAATTCCCTCTAGAAATAAAAGCAAAAATACCAACTAAAAAACCTAATAATAAAAATTAATATCTATTTTAGTGACAGCTGATACGATCTTAATATTTCAGCTGTCATTTTCTATTCGTTGCGATAGGTAAGACTTTGAAGTTATCTCCATCTTTTCCCCCGCTTAACACTGTACGTGCGACTTTCATCGCATACAGCGTCCCATCTTATCCTTTTATACTAAAGCAACTAGATTACAAACTTAGTGTTGTACTCACCAACGTATTAATTCCCCTTTCTTACGAAAGGTCACATCATCTTACTCGATCCTGTGAGTTACATCTAATTGATTTAGTTTTCAAAGAACAAGACTAGGGACTATCCCTTCACATTCGTTACATGCTTCGTCGGTACTGTGTCCCCACCTTCACAAGAATGAAGCAATTTCGGTTCGTTAGAACCTTATATGCATCTGTCCGCTAGTAGGCGTTGATGACAGTTTCTTGCTTACCACGTTCCGATTGACTTAGCTATACATATATCCTTAGGTGCTTGCTGTAAGCCTGTTATCTTTACATCTTCATTGTTAGATGTTCCGAATTTCATATTATTTACTCTTACTTTTCGGTAGATAACGTCGTCATTGACGACATACACATTTCTAATGTATTAATAGTTTAGACCCGTACATTCGCAAGTTCGTCAGTCCATTCGGACATTCTCACCATAGATATTTTGTAGCATCCCGACCTATCCATTACCATATGATTTCTCACTTAGGTTTTGTTCAGCCGACTTCACCTAGCTTCATACAATTTGTGACTACTATCACGCCTTGCATGTAGGAGTATTAGATAAGTAGTTTCAGCTCAACCTGACGGCTTTCATTCCTACTTTCAGTCAATCAGTTGTTGTCATCAAATTGATAACTCTCCTATTTCGTGTTTGCACACTTATGAGGAAACGTGTCGCGCAAATAACTATTTTGTTAAGTTTTATCAATTCCTACATTCTCTTAATAAGTTCTGTATAATAACCTTTTCAAAATCATTGTGTTTCTCTCTGCAATACTACTTTTCTAAAGAATCCGACAAAATTTGACAAACACAGTCAGCTATATTTGTTATGATGTTCTAGGTATTTCACTTGACCACATAGAGGTTCTGAAAAAAAGAAACATATTTAATGACTGTTCGAAGAAGGAGAATACAACATGGAAACACAAACCTACAAATACTCTAGACAAAAGATTAATGGGATTTGGCTAATAATTGCTGGTATAGCAATGTTTTTACTTTTAATAAAATATAACGGCTATCCAAATGTTTGGCCTTTTATCATCGTTTATTTATTGGGTATGATTTGGCAATTAAACCCTAAAACTAGGAAAAAGTTAGCAGTTGGTCCTGGAACGCCCGAACAAAAAAAGTGGTCTAATTCTTCAATCATCCTATTGGCCATTTTAGTTTTTCTTATTTTTCATTTCTTTTCCGATGATTATAGAATTTGCTGGTTATTAATTCTTTTAGCTGTAGGCGTTCATTTTTTAACTTTCATTCCAGTACACGGAAAATTAATGCTCTTTTTATCAATTAGTTTGATAATTAATGCATTTATAGGATTAATTATTACTAACGTAAGTCTTGATGTCTTTTTTGTAATAGATGGTCTAATAAAAATCCTATTTGGTGGTATCTTTATTAAGCTAAGCCCTACTAATTTTTAAAAAATTAGTATTCTGTTTCACAGTGAACCTCGGAGATAAGCAGTTAGCTTTCGCTAGCTGCTCTTTTGTTAAGATCTATGAATCCATTTCTTAGGTGAATAACTTTTATAGAAGCACCTTTTTTGGACAAATTTACCGGGTGAATTAGCGGAAATTTCGTGTTATTCTGAACTTGTTGAATAACCCAATACATTCAACAATGCTCTTGATTGCATACTTAGTATGCAACCATCCATCCAGATACCTTAGCTAATACATCCCCCTAATCATTGTTATAGCTAAGGTATCTTTTTAGATGCCCTGTGTGCAGGGCTTTTTCATTTCAGTGATGATGCTCTTTCCCCATCTAATTATCGATGCTTTCAGTCCAATTTCTTAATAAAATCCAAATTTGATTAATATCCGTTATCCTGTCTCTCGAAGTTTTCCGCATTCTTCTCCTTATACGAATCAATTACATCCTCATAAGTAAATCCGTACAAATAGCAAATACGAAAGAAAATACCAAACGCTCTTCTCAAATGCCCCATCGTTGTAGTTAAATCTCTGTACTGACACCATGCCCTTTTTGCAGTCAACACATCTTGCATATACCATTCAAACAGCATATTTACATTGCTAGTATCTTTCCTCATAATTGATTGCATGCTGAATGATGGAATATATACAGTCCGCTTACGCCTCTTAAACGTTCAATCATACTTGGTACTTCTTCAAAATCTATACTTGAATACTTTTTCTTACTCAATATAAAATACCTTTCTTACAAATTAATACGGTAATCTAATATTAACATGGTGCAATTTCAGGGGTAAGTTATCAGAAGACATATGAAGTAAGCACTCTACAAATTATAATAAATTAAATCTTGTTAAAACAAAAAGAGATGTCTTAGTAGTATACCTAGGACATCCCCTTCATTTTATAATATCTAGATTCTATACATATCTAACAATTAAACAATCATTAGATAAATCTTCTACCTAAAACATCGTATTATCATTAGCCGCCTCACTTGGGATCTCCTGAATTACATCCCAGTGTTCAACAATCTTACCATTCCTTATACGAAATATATCGACTATAGCCACTCCCTTATCTTGAGAATTAGCTCGAGAATGTACATGAAGAGCTACTGTATCTCCTTCAGCTACTACACGTTTTATCTCTGCAGAGGAATTAGGATTTTTAACAAAGTCCTCCTTAAAGAAATCCATGAAGGCTTTTCGTCGATCACCAACAAAAGGATTATGTTGCTTATAATCTTCACTTACATATTTAGGGATAATATCGATATTATGTTTGTTAAAAACTTCATTATAGAAATCAACTACCATCTTTTTATTCTTTTCTTTTTCTGTCGCTTCTTTTGATACTGAGGCAACATTTTCGCTCTTTATTGAGTTACCTTTGTTATTACCGGTGGAAGCTTGAAATATCAAAGTCGACACAATTCCTAAAATAAACACAGAAATAATTATTACTATTAAATTTTTCTCTAATTTCATTTATACCTACCTCTTCTATTCATATAAGTTATATTCCATAACATACTTGAAGAAGGAGAAACTTTCCCCCAAATGTAATGTAAGGGGTAATGTTAGGAAATTTCGTTTATCCTAACACTACTCCTTATACAAGGTATGTTAGAAACGATTAACTCTAACTCAATACCTCATTAACAGTTGCACTGTCCACAATTTGAATAAACTTCTTAACCTTATCGTTCTCATCAAACTCATAAAGATGACAAAAATCTGCTATAAATGATTTCCCTGTTGCTTTATATGTGCCACTATATTTCCCATAAACGATAACAGTATTATTATTAAATGCATAAACGTCATCTTTTGCACTATAGTTATCCCATTCCGTGCCAAGGCGTTCATGTACATTTTTCACTACTTCATCTGGACCTATATAAGTCCCCGCATATGGGAACCCAGCAGCTTCTGTCCAAGATACATTTTCACTTAAATATGCTTTGAAAGCATCTAAATTTCCTTCGCCAGTTAACACATACGTTTCATGTAATAGTTTTTGATATTTATTCATATCATTAACCCCAAGGTATTTCTTTTGTTACAACTTTTGCACTTAATTCTAATACACCTTTATTTGCATAGTCAGGATATGCTGTTTCAAGTTTCGCCACAAACTCTTTTGAAGTTTTACTTTCTTCAGAAGCTTGAATTGCAGTTCTCAGGTAATCCATAGTTGCAGTAATTGCTTGATTATTTAAAGATTTTTCAATTGATCCATGGCTAGGTACAATTATATCAGCATTTAATGCTTGTAATACTTTCAAGTTCTCAATCCATGCCTCCATAGCCGCTTTTGAGCTAGTATCCGCTAAGAATACATGTATTTCGTTAAATACATCAATACCACCAATTAATAATTTTAGCTCTTTATTAAATAAGCTAGTTCTGTAATGATCTAAGCCTACTAGTTCAAATGTTAACCCCTGAAAATCAATCGTTTTTTCTTTAAACACTTGAGGTAATACTACGTTACTTGGTGCGTTTTCTCCTAGGGCGCCTTTCCAAACTTTTAATTTACCTAAGACAGAATGAACAATATGTTCAACAGTAGACTCTGTAGCATACACTATAGCTTCTGGGTAAGCAGCTTTAATACTCTCTAATCCAAAGTAGTAGTCTGGATCTCCATGAATAATAAAAATTTCATCTAGAGATAAGTCGTTTTTTTTCAGATACTCAACAATTTCTTTCGAATCAGATTGAGTAAATTTTGAGTTTATTAAAAATGCATGTCCCGCTTTCTCAACTAAGGTTGCAGTGACCATAAAACTTTTTTCGTCTGAACTAAACACCGTCAATTTCACATCTTTTTGATTTGTATCGATTGTTTTAAACATAGAATGTTATTCTCCTTTTGTTAAAGTTATTAAATAGATAACATATTTTTATCTTGTTCCGACAGAAGCCCCCTCTTCAATTTGCCTGAAAGTGTGATAGTACCAGCAAATAGGCGAGAGATGAATGTCCGTTGGCTTAAGCTAACATGTTTGCTACTATAGTCTATAGAAAAATTAAAATTGGACTCTTTTTAAAAATAAGTTGAAACTATGACTGTTATAAAAAGGTTTAAGTCCATCCACTTCTAGCCTTTTTTAAAACGTTAAATGCTATATACTTTAACTTAAAATTTTTTAATATAAATTTTTAAAACGTGCTTCGATTTTATCTGGCGTCATTACCCCGCCACCAATAGGGATAATTTGATTATCCTTTTGTAAAAGCAAAGAAGGATAACTATTAATACCAAGCTGTCGAACTTTATTGAAGTCGTTTTGGGCATCTATTATTGTTTCTTGAGAGTTTAAACGTTCTAATACTTGTTTAGGATCCAAACCAAGCTCAATTGCAATCTTACGATATGTTTCAGGATCACTTAGACTTTGTCCCTCATAATAAAACGCTTTTTGCATAGCCGAAGTGAATTCTAACAAACGGTCTGGCGCTAATGAGCGTAAGGCTGAAAAGCCAATTGCAGCATCTTTCGAATTCATTTTAAAAGTCCCTTCTTCCACCAATTTTTGATATGAAGGACCAAATTCTGCACCTGTAAGTTGATTAATTCTTTTATTCCCCTCTTCTATATATGAGAAATTTTTTATTGGTAAATCATCTAAAAATAATCCTCCACATAAAACTGTTAACGGCATTTCAGTGTGTTCTTTGTAAAATCCTTTAATACTTTCTGAAAATCCATAGCACCATCCACAATATGCGTCCCATACGTATATAAGATTATCTTGTTTCGTCTTCATTTAAATCTCCTACCTTTATTTTTATTAACCAGTCCAGCTATCACTTAAAATTCTCAGCTAACTTTTTGGTTTATATAAGTACATCTTTTTTATATCTTGTTCTTTTATGAGCTACCTTACTATATTTCCCAAAAACTACCCCATTCAAAAAAATCAACTAAGATTTTTAACAAAAGATAACGCTACACATTATTGCCCCAAAGCAGAAAATACTATAGTTCGGAATATGCATTACCTTTAATCTTTTAGTGACTTTCTAGACTGAGCGACAATGTGTGAGCCACCTTCCTTAAATAAATATACTAACCGTATTTTTACATAAAGCAGAATGAATTGTAACCATTTTAGTTACAAACTTTATGTAACTATAATAGTTACAACTAAAACAGAAGTCAATTCTTTTTAAAAAATTTAATAACATAAACATAATTATAAGCTCTATCGAAAATAAATAAGTAGACCTTATCTCATTACACTCCTTTCAAATGTACAGAAATTCTTTGAGCAATATTTTCTTATTTACACAGTAATCCTCACAAAATAAAATTATTATATATAAATATAAAAAGTCCCCTGCTTTATAACAGGAAACTTTTTTGCATATTATTAACCTACAGACCTAAAATTCCTACAATCTGACGAGCTTTAGCATTATCAATATAATAATGCACCTCTAATCCTCTTCTTTCTGTACGGAGTACGGTTCTTCTCAATTTTGATAAATGCTGTGAAACAGTGGATTGAGGGAGTCTTAATATTTCCGTTAACTGTGTAACATTGCATTTTTTATGATGCATTAATTCATTTACAATTTGTAATCGTACTGGATGCGCCATAACCTTTAATAAATCTACGTTCTCTTCCGAAATTTCTTTTACATTTCGATCATTTTTTAATGCTATCATTTCACATTCTCCTTTATTATTTATTTCTATTTTCCTATTATCCTTATAAGTAGTATTTATAGATAAACAGCATTTGTCCTGTTGAGAAAATAAATTACCCTTTCAAAACAAAAAGGACACCTATCCTTAAAACAACTTTAATTACTGCTTCAATGAATTGGTGTTCTCTAGCTTTCTCAGACTATATTTTGTTTTCAAAGGATTATTTTTTCAATTTCTCTCATAATTATTTGCAATTAAATCACTAAAATGCTCTACTTTATTTTTTTCTATAAACTTCATTATTTCCTTCAGCTCTCCCCATGTCCCCTCCTACATGTGTTCTTTTAATCCCACAATAATCTTTAACAGCATTACATGAACCGACTCTACTCTTTCTTTTATAATAAATTAAAAATCTGCACTACATAGAGGATGTTAATTTCGACTAAATTAGTTACTATTTAAATCATAAATAGTAACAGCTTTTAAAGCCGGAAAATAATTAAAAACAGCAGTTAAATAATAAATACATAACAAAAAAGGATCTGCCACTTACTGCGGATCCTTTTTTGAATCGGTGTACATTTGTTAACTCTTACAAGCATTTAATGTGTTACATTTTTTACGTGCTTTAATTTCAGCCGGTTGAGCACCAAGCCAATAAGTTGGAAAGGCAGTCCCTTCAGTAACACCTCCATCACGATGCATGTAATAACGTTCATCATAGTCATTTTTAAAGTTCCCTTCAAGTGCAAGTTCTACCCATTCTGCACCAAAACGGAAAATTTCCGCAGCTACTCCACCAAGGGGATGAAATTCATTCTCATAGACACGCAGCTCCTTTGGTGCTTCTACAAGCTCATAAAGACTTAGTGCTTCTTCCAAACGGGTTAGTTCATCAAATTCTCCTATTCCCATAAAGACTGGACAAGTAATCTTTGGAGCCAATTTCCATAGGTTCATCTGGTTACTCAGCTCGTTTTCAAAAGCAACCTCATCAGTGTAGCCAGACATGTACATAAAGTTTGCTTTGAAACTCGGCTGTGCTCGGTTGAAGATAGTATCAAATTCACCATAAACACCTTCAAAGGTTGCTAAAGCGTTTATACGATTATCGCTTGCAGCAGCCCGCATCCCCCAATACCCACTCATACTGATGCCAAAAAATCCAATCCGATTTGAATCAACTTCAGGTCGCTTGGAAAGAAAATCGATATAACAACTAACTGCACGCTCATAATTAGTCAAATCAACTTTTAGACCTCCTGACACAGATTCGCCTTGACCAGGACCTTCAATTGATAGAGCTACAATTCCACGAGACGTATAATAACGTTGCGCAATCTGTATATAGTCCTCCTTAATCATATCCATACCTGGACCTAATATTACTGCTGGTGCATTACGAATTTCGCCTGAAGGCAAATGAAGCAATGCATATATCTTTTTTCCTTCAAAGTCTAATACTACACGTTGTACCGTTCCTCCTCCAAGTGACGAAATAGCTGCCACACATTCGTTACAACGCTCTCGAAACGCCAATTTTCGGGGATCATCATTAAAATATGAGTATTGCGCACGTCCCCACATAACAGCAGCTCGCTGATACAGGTCACGAGCAGTCACAGCGAATCCTTTTTGTTCATAGTGCTTTGCTCGTTCTTGAGCCTGAGCAGCAACCGTGGCCCATGCTTTTGGTATCATTGCCCCACTCTTTACTTGGGAAAAAACCTTATCAAAATCAGTATGATCGTGTCCTAACTGTTCCATAGTTGCCTTTGCCTCAGGGTGCAAAGCATCAAATCCACCAAGCGCAAGAGCTATGTCTAATGCCCATCCTTGAGATATTGAACGTTGAGTCATAATAATCATCCTTTACTATATCCTTAATAGTTAAGTACTTAATAATTAAGTACTTAACTAAAATAATGAAGTATACTATATGTTTTTGTCAAGTCTATAATCTAAGTATTTTATCTTTTTATAAGATAGCTCCAGATGATTAGATATACTATCGCTTGGAAAAAGAACAGTAAATTCCGCCTTAATTTGACTCTATTCTTCTCTATATGTTAATGTTATTTTTATATAATTAAGTACTTAGTTAATGAGGAAATGGTGATTTTATGAAAAATTCTGTAAATAAATTAACTGCAATAGACGTACTTAGTCAGGCTATATATAGCCTGACTGCAGCCGATGGACGTTTAAGAGGGCGAGCTACTCGTACATTGGGAGCTGTTTCAATGGTCCACGCTCGAACCCTCAAAGTATTAGCTGAAGAAGGTGAATTATCAGTCAAATATTTAGCTGACCGAGCAGAAACTACCGCCGCGGGTGTTACCCAATTAATCAATGGACTGCAACAGGCTGGCTACGTTGAGCGTGTTCGTTCAAATAATGACCGGAGAGTTGTCAACGTCCGACTTACACCTAGTGGTTTAAATTGTCATTTAGAAAGAGAAAAAAAACTAAAGCATATTCTTAATTCGACCCTTTCAGACTTTGATGCGGAACAACTCGAGCAGTCTGCGGAAATAATAAGACGTCTAGTTCGTGTACTTGACCAATTGTAATATATTTCTAAATACTCCTTGATTTCTCCCATCATCAAGTTAAGTGATTTATTACTCCATAAAATAGAAAAATGAATTTAACGACCAAATATATCTGCAATGATATAAAATTTTCGTTATGGAGGTGTAATGTATCTCATAAGAAGAAGGCACTTTTTCAGTGCCTTCTTCTTATGAGGTAAAAATTATTTAGCTAGTTATGAAATAATTATTCTCTCAAATAGACTATATTTATATCAGACAATATCATCAACTTATTGAAATTGTTTTCCATCTAATAAATAACATGTTATATAACTATATAAAAACTCTACCAAGTTACTAAAGGAATCTCCTTTCCCCTATCGAATTATTGTAAAGGGAAAGGAGATGAATGTATGGAAATTCTAGGATTAGATACTCGCGCATTAGCGACTTTAGGTGCACTTGAATACACAAATCGTCGCAATAAATTAGTCGAAGACTCAGACAATAACATATACGAGTGTAAAGAAATGAAAGAAATACTACAATCACTTCCTAAAGAGAAGCAGATTGAGATTCTTGAGAATCAAGCTTATTTTGAAGCAGTGGCAAAGATGATTGAACAAAACAATTTAATTCTTTTAGAACAGATGAAAGCTCTACAACTAATCCAGAAATAACAAACTTATGATTGATTAATCTTACATACGATCCCATAAATTATCTATCTTTATCTAGCATACTAGCCTCTGTTTTTACAGAGGCTTTTGTTATACTCTTTTTCATCTCTTAAATTTGAAGGGTTTCTTTTACATGTATAAATAAATTTTCCAATAAGCCTGGTGTAGATTCTAGTCCCTCCTTCTCACTCTCTTCTGTTACAGCACTTACAAACTCCCACGGTACTTGTGGCCTAATAGTTCTACAAATCGTTTTTCACGCATTTCAAATGTTTTTATCTTCATTTTGAACACCGCCCTTATTTAATACTTTTCTTTCCTACTAATGGTAATATCCGCGTTATTATCTCTTGTCAGTAGATTACAATATTATGTATAATGAAAATATTATTTTTCCAACAAATGTCAATAAAGAGATGCTATAAGTACATACAAAACGTATCATCAGCAATCGATATATTAACAGATTTATTCTATGTACACTCAGATACATACATGGGAATCAAAACTATGGAATTTTATGTACAGATTGAATTAATACAAGATGGAAGATTGGTAGCAAATGTACTCAAGGAAAAAAGAGTGTTCGATTTGATTAATGTTATAAAACTACTTGAAGTGACATCTACCGAACAAATTGAAAACATATTCAGGGGGAATTTCAAATGAAAACATTTGGTAAAGTATTATTAGCAGGAACGTTGGCTCTTGGCGGTTTAACAGCAATGAACGTGGAAACACCCAAAGCTCAAGCAGATGGAGCGAGCGAATTTTGCCGATACATTTGTGGTCCTAAAGAAACGTTGAACAATTTCACAATTCAACTTTCAAATACAGAATACAAAATGGGACAAAATATTATCCTACGAGCAACAAATGATAATGCATATGATGTACATTACCAAGCATCTGTAGAAAAACAATACGATACTGGTTGGGATTATTATGACGCTGATTTTCGCTATGGTTCACTATTACCAGCTGGAACAAACGTATATGAAGATTTTGATGCTGAGACTGGAAATGGTGGAGCAATTTCTGAACCAGGAACATATCGTATGAAAATTGAAGTAGCGCATGCTGATGGCCACGTTGACACAATGTACACAGCGCCAATTACATTAGTAAATTAAATAAGGAGTTCGCTTCACATCTTATAGTATATATTTTAATAATGTCATTAAATATTTACATGGACATAATGGATAATGAAAGGAAGGATTATACCTTCCTTTTTCTTATATTTTAGAATAAATAACGTATCCCCTCCTGAATGTTGTATATAAAAAAACAAGGAAATACCTGTCATGGTAATTAAAAATACTTGATAACAATCAATCATCTGTAATACCCCCTTCATACAAAAATAAGCTCAACAAAATATTCACTTAATACACATGTAATAAGGTCAAAAAATGTAAAATTCAGCTACAATCTCATTCATAATTTTTAAAATTAATTCTCTCCTTCTTTTAAGAATACTTCTAAACTTGATAGATTACGTTATATCGCTACTCTTGTATGCAGAATTACATACCAATCCCTATTGAAAATCATTCTCGTTGTAACTATAATGATTTCAGGAAGTAGTATTTTTATTTCCTTTTCAAATCTCACAATATATTAAAGGAGGATTTAGCGTTATGAAAAAAGTCATTTTAGCAGGGGCACTAGGAATTGCAGTACTTTCAGGTATGAATTTACCAGGGGTAGCAGCACCAAAAGCGAGTGCAGCAACTACGAATTTAGAAATTCAAGAAGTTACAAAATATTACTCTATGAGTTCTTATGAAGTGTCCCAAAAGGAAACATTTAATCTCAATAAAGGAGAAGAACTTACAGTCTTTGTACAAAATTCTGGGTTCCCAATTTCTTATACGGTCTTTGATGCAGATAATCAAATAATTGGCACCTACAATGCCAATTCACCATATGGTCGCGTATTCAAAGCACAAAAAGATGGTAATATTTCTGTACAATTTCAAGCAGGTGCAAATCCTTCGTACATGAAGAAGATGAATTTCACAGCTAAATTTGCAGTTTCTAAGCTTAACTAACAATCACAATTTCATTATCCTCTTTCAAAAAATTAAAAAGGTATATCCCTTCAACGGGATATACCTTTAACTTTAGTGAATTTTATATTGACCAGATAATTGCTCTTGCGCCATACGCACTAAACGTTTGGTAATTTCTCCACCTACTGAACCATTCGCTCGTGCTGTTGAATCCGGTCCAAGTGTAACACCAAACTCCTGAGCAATTTCATACTTCATTTGTTCAATTGCACTTGCTGCAGCTCCTACCAAAATCTCGTTTGAATTATTATTTTCGCGAATTTGCATTTCTTACACACCTCCGTTGAATTTGGTAATATCATGCTCTATTTCCAGTAAAATATGTAAAAAGATCAAAAAAAAAGACGCATTAAGGTGTCTTTTTTCAATATGTTTTTATTTGTTAAAGGAAGTAAAGTATCCACAGGAGTAATTTCCTCATAATTATACAGTTACCACAATGTTCTCTAATGTAATCATGGTTCTAAGATTTGTGCTCCTACAAATCCAAAATCCCCATAACTTCTTTTGTAAATATTTTAAAATCTTTTAGATGTTTTTCAATAATTTGACGAACAATATCTAAGTTTACACTTTGGTAATCATGTACAGCGATATTTCGAAATCCAACCATAGCCTTTAACTTATTTGCCAGCTCTGCGCTAAGTAATCCTGCTGTAACCAATAAATCAAAAGCTTCTCGACTAGATTGGGGTAGTCCTAATTTTTTACCTGCAACAATATGCATTGCTAAATCAATACTCGCTTCACAAGCTCTTTGTATATTCAATATTATTGAATCTTGCTTTGTATAATCCTCCAAATTTTCAGGGTCATTTCCATACACATCTTGGATTCTTTTTATACAACGCTCTATTGTGGAAATTTTATTTAAAATAACCTCATTCTTCATATATAGAACCTCTTTTCTTTATATCATCGAGTACTATCTGACGTTCCTCATTCAATTTTGAATACATTTTTAGAGTTTTCATTTCAAAAATGATTTTCCGTTCTTCATCAGAACAAAATATTGTCTTTCCTGTATGTATAATCTGAGCTTGAAAAACTGTAGAAGCTTCGGATAAATCAACTAAATCAACATCTCTATGAACAATGTTGGCTAACTCCTGTGCTAATAAAAAACGTTCATAGTTCCCTAAAGTTGTGTCACTTAAATAAGCTATATCAATATCACTATCTTCCCGTTCTCTGTTCTCAGCCGTTGATCCAAACACAATTATCCAATAGGGATTCACCGTCTCTTGTAATTTTTCTATAATAGCTGTTATCATACTTTGAAAAACCATTTAATTTATCCCCCTTAGCATACTTGAATTTTATTATATCATAACCATTAATAAATCCTTTAAACTACTAGAAATACCTAAACAATATTAAGACTTTTTAGTACTTAAGACATCACAAAATAACATGCTTATTCCTGAACTATATTACATGAGTTTAGAAATAAGCATGTTACGGTTTTAAATCTTAAATGATTGTTTATAATCCAACACTTTGGATACTTAAAGTACCACAAACCTTTCGATTTTTAAATATGCCAAACAAAACAAGTCCCATGAACATGTAGCTATAATTCTATGTAATTTCATATCCTTAAACCCTTATTTCAATGTAGCTTGTGCTGCTCAAAAAGCATATCTTTTATTGAAATATTTAGGATTGAACACCCAATCAATCTCATAAGTATGCTCACCAAAATGTTTATGAAAAACAATTTGACCAATCAGGATATTTTCATCTATTAATACCACAGGAAAGTTCTTAGCATTTTTACCAATGTTTTCATTCACAAAATTTCTTGTATCTTCTTCAGTAAAAACCCCTTCAGGTATGTATTTCATAACATTGATATCCGACGTATACTCATGGACAGCTTGCCAATCTTTGAACTCAAATTTTCGTATTAAAAACCTTTATTTTTTTACAAACATTTACATTTATTCCCCCCCTTAAAACAAAAAGAACTTGTAGGAATCTCTACAAGTTCTTTTTAGTTCCAGGTGAATATACGAGACAAACTATCTTACAGATTCATCATAGAAACTACAGGGGTAATGCTTTGACAAATATATTATATAACAAATATTAACAGTCATAAATTTCAATTTTGAAAATTATGTGAATTAAGAACGAAATTAGCTTTTTTCTTAACTATTATTAATTTCGTTTACTACTAACTTCTTTTTCCTTAAATAAACTGCTCGATCCGATTTTTTTGCAACTTCTTGTGAATGCGTAACTACAATTACACATTTATCCTCTTGATGAGCGAGCTCCTGAAATAACTCAATAATTTCATTTGCTGTTTCTCCATCAAGGTTTCCTGTTGGTTCATCAGCAATAAGTAAATCGACATTGCAAGATAGTGCTCGAGCAATTGCTACACGTTGTTGTTGTCCACCACTTAGTTGCAAGACATTTCGTTTCGCTTCTACTTCTGTGAGTCCTACCTTCTCTAATAATTCTAATGCTCTTGCTTTTTTATTTTGTACCTTCACACCTGTAATTTCCATTGCCGTTAGTACATTCTGAAGAGCAGTCATATAGGTAATCAAGTTATACGATTGGAAAATTACGGATACATTTTGATTACGGTATCGATCCAAACCAATTTTTCGAATATCCTTGCCATTATATAGTACATAACCGTTTTTAGGTATGTCCAGCCCACAACCTAAACTAAGAGTTGTGGTTTTGCCAGATCCAGAGGGCCCTAAAATCGTGTAAAAATGCCCTTTTTGAAAAGAAAAATTAACATTATCTAGTATCGTTACTTTTTTCCCGTTACTTTCATAATAATAATCTAAGTTTTTAAATTGTAAAATCGTCTCCATATCGAGCCTCCTTATTCATCTTTTAAAAGAATTTGTTTTGGATTTAAGCGTAAAATAGATAATGCTGGAAGAAGCGTTGCTAATATAGCAATAGCTAGTCCAATTCCCCCCATTTTTCCTACATCCTCTCCCGTTACACTTACATCAATTTTATCAATTGGCTCCTTTTTTTGGTCTTGTAGACTACCACCAGGTCCAGCCACCATTACAGTACTATTTTGTGAGGTGTCTGTTTCTTCACTTGCTGTAGCAATTTCACCCGAAAGTAAGTTATCCCCTACGAATTGAGAAACTTTAGCTCCTGTTGTTAGGGATAATCCAAACGCTAAAATAGCAATACATACTACTTCTACTATGAACTGCGCCATCAGTTTCCATTTTTTCTCTCCAATGGACAATAAAATCCCCATTTCCTTACGACGTGCTTTAATCGATAACATAATGATTAATCCTAAGATAATCGCACCTGCAATAGATACCATATAGATAATCATTTGAGACGTAGAAGCGATATTTTCGATAGGACCAATCATTTGTTTGTACAATGAATCTTGTGCATCTAACTTAAAATAATTAAAATCAATATCAGATTTTTTTGCTTCTTTTTTAAATGCATCAATGTCTTGTGGATCGTTCAATAAGTACACAACTTGAATACTACTACTCATACCTTCATCTGTTTCTAATTTTTTTAAAGTAGAGTAAGGCATATATAGTTTATTAGCTGGATTCATCATAGGAGGGGGATTTTGACCCATTGGTTGCTCATTCGTTTCGTAAATACCGATAATTTCAACTTCAAGAGTTTCCTTCTTATCCCCTGATTGAACTTTAACTTTATCTCCTACTTTCAAATTGTTTTGTTCCGCTAATCGTTTTTCCATTAAAGCTACATTCTGATCTTTCATCTGTTCTGTAATTGGTTTCCCATCAATGATTTTACTTTTTCCATTTTTAAAACTTTCTTGTAATAAAGTCTTGCGAACTCCTTCTATCATAAGGGAAGAATTCATATCTATTTCTGAACCTGAACCTGATCCTCCCACCGTTGCCACTCTAGCATTTCCTTTTCCTTCTTCTTCTCCTTTCGAAGCTCCTACTAATTTAAACCCATCCGCAATTCCGAAATTATTGGTTATATAATTATAGTCTTTTACATGCTTTGACTTCGCTAATTGATCTGCTTCTTTTGTGTTGAGCTTCGGCGGCTTAGGCATCTCGCCAGTTTCCCTAGCTTGTTGACCTAATTTGTCAAAATCAAGACCTAAAGTAACATCTGCACCTAGTTTTTTTCTTGCTGCATCAGCAGCTTTTTTTGATGCATTTTGGATTGCGAATCCTGCCAGCACTAAGTTTGTAACAATCAGAAAGACCGCTATCAAAATTAATGATGTTCCTATTCTTTTTTTCATACTGAGAATTGCACGTTTTATAAAATTCATTTTTCCTAACCTCCTTGATAGTTGTTATTCTAAATACACTATCTGGAGTTTATATGAAGATATTCAGTAGTTTATCTAAAGATATCAGGGGTTTATCTGGAGTTTATTTGGAGTTATTCATTGACCTGGTCAACAAAAGTTGGAACACAAGTTAGCATATGCAATCGATTTTGAAGATTGGTAAGGAGTCAGTCCATTTAATGTGGAATGAGGACGAACGGAATGATAGTACATATAAATAAATTCAGCCACCAAATGATTAACTTGAGGATGGGAAACAAATACGGGATAAGTCTTTTTATATAATATATGGCCCATACTGTACAGGATGAGAAACTGTAGCTGGAGAAAATGAGCTTCTTGCATGGAAAAACAATGTGGGCATTCTTTTTGCTTCATCACATGTAACACCTCTGATATATCTAGTACTCACACAAAAAGCACATATTAAAACTAGTAAAATAGAAAAAACCACCGAAAGGTGGCTGTATTTTTAAGCGGCACGTGTTTGATCCGTTAATTTCACGTTTTTTGTTAGTTTTTCACTATTTCGATAAACGGTTACTTTAATTGTATCCCCCAGTTTTTTCTTTTCATATAAATATTTACGGAATTGAACGACATTTTCTATTTTTTGTTCATCCAATGCAATCACAACATCATGCTGTTGTAATCCGCCTTTTTCTGCTGGTGATTGACTTGAGATATTCCCCAACACGGCACCATTTGTTATCTCTTTTGGTAATTTTAATTGATTACGTGCAGAATCCGTCAATTTCTCTACATCTAATAACTGTACACCCATCATTGGACGTTTAACTGTTCCATCTTTTTCAAGAGACTCTAGGGTTGTTTTGGCTATATGAATCGGGATTGCAAATCCAATTCCTTCAACAGCTTGTTGTGCAATTTTACTCGAATTAATTCCAATGACTTCACCCTGTTCATTAAACAAAGCTCCTCCACTATTTCCAGGATTAATAGCTGCATCTGTTTGAATGACCTGTGCTTGCCAATCCACTTGTTGATTTCCAAGGGTACTAACAGGTATTTCTCGTTCCTTGCTACTAATAATCCCCTTTGTTACACTCCCTTCTAGCCCTAATGGATTCCCAATGGCTATCACAGTTTCCCCTGTACGAATTTTTTCTGAGTCTCCAAGTGTTGCGACTCTATTTACATCTGTACCGTCAATTTCTAATACAGCTAAATCTAATAAGGGATCTGTTCCTACTACTTTAGCGGTCACCTTTTTACCGTTATTCAATTTCACTTCTATTTTATTCGCACCGTCTATCACATGATTATTTGTAACAATAAAAGCCTTATTACCTGTTTTTTTATATATGACCCCTGACCCTGAACCAGCTTCTTCTGATTGTGCTTGCGTATTAAATGGATCTGTATTTTTTTTATAGTTAATGACACCTATTACAACTTCTTTTGCAGATTCAATCATATTTTGAAGATTGCTCACATCTTCTGGTTTGTAAGAGGTCGGCGTAACCTGATTTACTTCGTTATGTTTAGGAGATTGGTCTGCATTTCCTTTGATTTCATTTATATAAGGGATGGTCAATCCAATGGTAATTACACCAATCATTGCACCA
The DNA here is from genome assembly GCF_040459995.1 of Bacillus cereus group sp. MG9. NCBI lineage: Bacteria > Bacillati > Bacillota > Bacilli > Caryophanales > Bacillaceae > Bacillus > Bacillus cereus group sp. MG9. The sequence goes on from NZ_JARVHC010000002.1 coordinate 52,267, forward strand.
ATTATTCCTGTGAAAAAATACCCTGTTTTTTTATAGGCTTTATCCCTATTGTTTTCTGTTTGATTTGTATCATAATGTCCCATTGTGAACATCCCTTTCTCCTTTAATTTCAATTGAATATTTTTATGTTCATATTTGAATTACGATGTATGAATGTGATATTTAGGAATCACCATTTCAAAAAAAATTTCACCTTTAGGCATGGTTTAGATATAAATCAACTGTTTTTTCGCAGGAATAACATTATATTTAAATTTCTCTATAAATACATGTATGACGATATTCAACCCCACCTCGAGCTGGTCTCTAAAAAAAGAGCCTATTCGGCTCTCATCAAATCAATTATTCAATGTACATAGCATGTTATACGGGTATTGGCACAAAGCAGCAAGAAGGAATCATAACCTCAATTAGATTCTTTACTCTTTTGTTATAAACTTAGAGCCGAAAGTTCTCGTGAGAATGGATGGTAATAGGTTTGCGTGTAAATAAGAAGGAAGGGATAAAAATTGATAGATTGTGTATGTCGTCAACATCATGTATCATTCCTTTCTATTTGATACATGTAGCATACAAACCTAATCTGTATTCTATATGGAGTTAATCTAGAGTTATAGTAAAGATTTTCAGTACCTAGCTATTGAATACACGAAAAAGAAAGAATCAATTTGATTCTCTCTATTTTTGTTCACTAGACTTATATAGCTTTCTTTTATTTACACTTGTATATTTATTTAAGTACGGTGCTAATTTCAATTTTTGTTTTTTCTCTTTTATGCGACCATTATTCGAATGAGGGGCCATCCACAGTTGTACATCTAATAAAGAAAGAATGATGTTTGCTTCCAGTGACATCTTGATTACCTCCCTCTGTCTTGTTATGTATATAACCTATCTCATGCATCTGGAGCTGATTTGAAATACATGTAGTTTTCCTGTGAAGTTTTTATAGTGTTTCTATGTATTCTAATTCGTCTCCACATCAGCTCCAGATTGGAGGATTATAATGACTACAAGAGGTGATATAACGATGAACTATCATATTCTGGTGGTAGAAGATGATCAAGAAATACAAGAATTAATCAAACAATTTTTAATGACACAACAGTATAAAGTTATAGTTGCTTCAGATGGATTAGAGGGCATGAAACAATTTAATAAGCAGTCCTTCGATTTAATTCTTCTAGATGTGATGATGCCAAACCTGAATGGATTTGAAGTTGCCAAAATGATTCGAAGTCAGTCAAATATACCAATTATTATGCTAACTGCGCTAGAAGAAGAACAAGATCAAATGAAAGGATTTGATCTTGGAATCGATGATTATATTACGAAACCTTTTTCTTTTCATGTTTTGATGAGACGAGTCGAAGCAGTACTGAGAAGAAGTAATAATCAAAGTACGGATAATCATTTTGTATTTAGAGAACTACATGTCGATGGCGATGCATATAAAGTATATGTAAATAAAGTTGAGGTTCCCCTAACGACAAAAGAATTTGAAATTTTGCAACTACTACTTCAAAATGAAAAAAAGGTACTCACAAGAGAAAATATCGTAGAAAAAATTTGGGGATATGAGTATGCCGGAGACACACGAATGATTGATACGCATATGAAAAACATACGAAAAAAATTAGATATACCCTACATTAAAACAGTAAAGGGCATTGGTTATAAAATCGATGAATAGGATTGTAAAGATCATGAAGATGAAGAGAATTACCTATAAACTCTTTATGACTACATCCCTCATTTTGTTAGCCTTTGCAACCTTAATTTATGTAACTTTATACTTCTTTCTCCCTAAATTTTATGAGAAATACAAAACAGATCAGCTTCAAACGGGAATCGAAGAAATAATTGATAAATCTAAAGATCTTCCGCTTCAAAATGCAACACCACTTGTTGATGAATACGCACAAAAAAATAATGCAGTGATATATCTTCAAGATAATGAGGGAAGGGTTATTTATTATCCTTTTCTTCAAAGTACTATTCAAGGGAGTACTATTCAAGGGGGGACTGTTCAGGGGGGGACTGTTCAGGGGGGTACTCCAGCAAAAGGTTTTGTTACAACAGTACCAATAAAGGGTTTGGCTCAATCTCGTAATTCATATGAGGCTACCAAGCCAATACAATTCCAAGATGTTAACTTAACGCTTGTAGTGTTCGCAACATTTCAACCGATCGATGAAGCTTCACAGGTCTTGGTACGTTTTCTACCCTATATTAGTATCATTGTACTGGTTATTGGTTTAGGAAGTGCTTATCTCTATTCAAGATTTATTACTAAACCACTTATTTATATTAATGAAGGTGCACAAAAGATGGCAAACTTGGATTTCTCCGAAAAAATTGAGGTTCGTTCTATGGATGAATTAGGGGAATTGTCCAATAGCTTGAATGATATGTCCATAAATTTACAACAGGCAATTTTTGATTTACAAAAAGCGAATCATCAATTGAAAAGCGATATTGAAAAAGAAAGAGAAATAGAGGCAAAGCGAAGGGAATTCTTTGCTATTGTAGCACATGAATTAAAAACTCCTCTTACTGTTATGAAAGGTTACTTAGAAGGGATGATATACAATATCGGCCCTTATCAAAATCGTGACCAATATTTAAAGAAAAATCATCAAATAATTGGAAGTATGGAACAACTGGTTCGCGAAATTTTAAGCACGTCAAAACTAGAACAACATACCTTTAAACCACAAGTAGAAGAAGTAAATCTTTCGAAGTTAATAGGTACAATCACAAAAGACCTCGAATTTTTTGCTTCTCAAAAAGACATTCAAATAATAAAAGAAGTCGATTCTGACATTTTTGTTTATACGGATCGTGTTCTTTTAGAAAAAGCTTGTAAAAACATCATTCATAATGCGATTATGTATTCACCACTTAACGAAAAGGTCTATATAAAGTTAAGCCAAAAATCTAAGCAAAACTATATCGAAATGCAAGTCCTTAATACAGGTGTCGAAATTAAAGAAGAGAATATACAACATATATTCGAACCCTTTTATCGAATCGAAAAGTCAAGAAATCGAAATACTGGAGGGAGTGGCTTAGGATTATATATTGTAAAACAAATTTTCGAATCCCTTTCTATCACGTATTCTATGAATAATACCAAACAAGGCGTACAATTTTTAGTTACCATTCCATTATCCAGCAAATAAACAACAAAAGAGTCTCAATCTCATTTCATCCTATAGAAATAAGATTGAGATTTTTCATATAGGATACCGTCACATTGATAAAAAGAGTTACTTAAAATATAAGTTATATTCTAATATTTTATCATTTTAGCCAAGAAGACTCCTTCCTCAAGGAACGCGAAGTGAGTAGGTGGGAGATGAATTGGCTTCGGACAAGGGATGGCAGGAAGCCATCTTAATTGTTCGACAGACATAAACTGTTACTTCACTACCTATCGAATGTACGTTTGTTGTATAATAGAAACATACCGAAATGGAGGTGAAATGAATGATGATTAATAAAGCATATAAATTTCGTATCTATCCAAATAAAGCACAAGCAACCCTAATCAATAAAACGATTGGCTGTTCTCGTTTTGTATTCAATCATTTCCTATCTCTATGGGATCATGCATACAAAGAAACAGGGAAAGGTTTGACATATGGTACATGCTCTGCCAAACTCCCTGCCATGAAGAAAGAGTTTGTTTGGCTAAAAGAAGTGGATAGTATCGCGATTCAGTCGTCTGTTCGCAACCTTGCGGATGCTTATACACGCCTTTTCAAAAAACAAAACAATGCCCCGCGTTTCAAATCTAAGAAGAACAACGTACAATCTTATACCACAAAACAAACAAATGAAAACATTGCCGTTGTAGGAAACAAAATAAAATTGCCAAAACTAGGTCTTGTTCGATTTGCCAAAAGTCGTGAAGTAAAGGGACGTATTGTAAATGCTACAGTTAGACGGAACCCTTCTGGCAGATACTTTGTGTCATTGTTAGTTGAAACAGAAGTGCGAGAACTTCCGAAAACAAACTCTTACATTGGAATGGATGTGGGACTAAAAGATTTCGCCATTTTGTCAGATGGAACAACCTATAAAAATCCGAAGTTTTTTCGATCATTAGAAGAGAAGTTGGCAAAAGCACAGCGTGTTCTTTCTAGAAGAATGAAAGGATCTTCTCGCTGGAATAAACAACGAGTAAAAGTAGCTAGAATTCATGAATACATGACGAATGCTAGAAAAGATTACTTGGACAAAATCTCGACTGAAATCATCAAAAACCACGATGTTATCGGTATAGAGGATTTGCAAGTATCAAATATGTTAAAGAATCATAAGTTAGCAAAAGCAATTAGTGAGGTATCATGGTCTCAGTTTCGAACTATGTTGGAATACAAAGCAAAATGGTACGGCAAACAAGTCATTGTCGTATCGAAAACATTTGCTTCCAGCCAATTATGTTCTTGTTGTGGATATCAAAACAAAGACGTTAAAAATCTAAACCTACGTAAATGGGACTGCCCTTCTTGCCTTACACACCATGATAGGGATATTAACGCAAGTATCAATCTAAAGAATGAAGCGATAAGGCTTCTAACCGCAAGGACTGTGGAGATAGCCTAATAAATTAGAGTTCGATAGAACTCTTTACTTAGGAATCCCCCCTCTTCTAAACGAAGTGAAAGTGGGGGTAGTTCAAGATTTCACCGCTAAATTTTTCATAAAACTTTCTATAGAATTCGCCTGAAATATACGTAAATGAGGAGATTGAACGTCGTAATGTTTGCCAGTAATTATAAGGATTGAAGGAAAGAATTTAGAAACTTTCGGTTGCCAGGATTCATTGTGCCATTCTTGGCTATGGAAGTATAACTCGTATCTGTTTATCTTATCTTGCATTATTTTTTTACTGTACACTGACTTTTGAACTTCAATAAAGAATGGTGATCTACGCCATATAGTAAAAGCATCCGGCTCCATATATTCTTTCCCATACTTTGGTTCAACTTTGAATAGTTTAGGATTTTCATAATGAACGAGTTGTTTGTATACGTCCACAATACCAAGGAAATGAGGTATTTTTTGACTTGTCTTTCTGATAGAACTTGGCTGCGGAAAATAAATGTATGGGTGCTGCGAAACATTAGCATCAACATGGCCATCTCTTCTTAATCGTTTCATAACCGTATTACAGCAAGTTACCGCATTCTTTAAGCCTTGAAAATGCAAGTCAATAATATCGTCACGGGACATGCATCTAAATCGATTCAAATCATTCAAAATTCCTTTATCTCTACTCTTCATCATCTAACACCCCAAATAACGAAATTTCTTCTTGCGTTGAATTCTGGAGTATTTTCTCCTCTTTAGGCATGCGATATGGTTCAACAATTTGTTTCGCCTTACTTAATTCCAAATAAGGTGCTTGCACTTTCTTTAATCCATTTCGTTTTAAAATCATTTGGCCTGATAGCTCTAAATGCTCTGAACCAGGAGTACCCATGATATTACTATTAATTGCACTATCACATTTAAAGCCGATTCTTACGGTCATATTGAGCTTTAACTTACCATCTAACACTTTCGCATCTGGCCGCTGCATACTAAGCATAAGAAACACCCCAAGTGATCGGCCGACTGCTGAAATCTTTTCAATCGTAGCCATACAATCTTTTTCATCTTTTAGCATGGCCACTTCATCGATAGCAAGTAGAATATATGCTTTTGGATGATCAGGATTTAATTTGTTGTACGCATCAATATGATCAACTTCATATTCTTCCATAAGTTTTCTTCGTTCTCTGATTTCTTTCCATAACTTTTGAAGCATTATTTTCATTTCAATTTCTTCCATACAAACTTCTTTCACATGCTTCACTCTACGTAAAAAATGAAATTCAGAGTTTTTTAAGTCACCAAGGTACAAATGCAACTTTTCAGGAGACATATATTGAATAAGTGTGGATAATACAACACGTACCATACTACTTTTCCCGCTTCCCGTTTCTCCTGCTATTAATAAGTGTGGTGTATTGGAATCAACCATATCGTACGTAATCGTTTTTCCGAATTGGTCGCGGCCAACCACAACAGGAAGACGGTATTCTTTTAATAATGGCTGCCATTCTTTATAACAGTAAGTGTATGGTTTTAGTCCAGCCGCTGAACGGAATGCATGTAGTACAAACTTTTTCATATCCCCTTCAATCGTAAGATTCCGTCCTAATATTTGCTGAAAACAGAACCACTTCTTTTCGATTTTCTGTGGATCTAATCCGTTTGGGATGGTAAATACATATCTCACGCTTTCTTTCGAAGAGGAAACATTATGTATCTTTGGATAAATAGGCACTTTTCCCCCACGCGTTTGATGTTCCGTATATAAACCTGCTTTTCCGAACACCTCCATAAGCTGATTCCTTAACCTTTGCGTACGAATCCACTCCTTTATCATCCCCATTACTCCCTTCCCTCCTTAAAACATGATTACGATACGAACAAATACATATCCAATCAAGCAAACTCCACCAATTCGCGTGCCGTGATAAATACCTTCGCTTACAAATTTAGCTGCTGATATATAGTCATTTCGCACCAAATACTTTTCTAACATGACTGCCCCGATTAAAACCGTTCCCATTACTCCTAATGCAATGTAAGTATGTAATACCTGATCCGACATATGAAGGAATGCGAAAGGACTTAATGAATTGTATTTACGAATTTTTTTTTCTTTATCTTTGTATGACCGATCCATAAACTTGCGAAAAGGAATTGTTTCTTTCCTAGCACGCATTTAAATGCCCCCTTTATAAACAGAATTTAGAATGTAGATATTACATAGCTTCATCTACTTAATACCTTGGTAGTTTTACCTTGGTAGAAATCTTGATAAATACTGTGGTAATCATTTGCAACTTACTTTGGTAACCTCGTATTCTTCTACCTTAATAAATACCGTGGTAGCTGCTTTGATACATCATATTGTGGACAGCTTGTACATTATGTAAAAAACTTTTGCCGTCTATGCGAATAGTTTTTTACATTTATGTCCACAATGTTGAAAATAGGTTCAGGAGGGATTTAAGTGTTTTGGAAATTCGGAGGGAAAAACCGAACGAAATTAGGTGATTTTTTAGATCGGAATGGCTTCACCCAAAATGATTTAGAAAAGACCGCGAAATTAAGTCGTCCTACAGTTTCAAAAGCGTGCAATGATAAAGAATACATACCTAGTCCAACTGTAATGAAAAAGATTTTAAAAGTTATTAGGCAAATAAAACCAAACGTTAAATCTACCGACTTTTGGGATATGTAAAAACTGGCTAACTAGAGTCAGTTTTATTTTTTTATAAAAACCCCTTCATAAGAGAACGTATATTCGTGTATAATAAGAACAAATGTTCTTATTATTAAGGAGGCGTAAAGGTGTATGACTACTCAATTTTGCCGAATCGAATTGTTTTATGTGTAGATCTTCGAAGCTTTTATGCTTCAGTTAGTTGCATCAAGATGGGATTAGACCCACTACATACCAAATTAGCTGTAGTAGGAGATGTGAACAGAAATGGCTCTATTGTTTTGGCTGCAACACCACCATTAAAGGCATTAGGTGTTAAGAAAATGGCAAGGTTGTACGAAATACCACGACGTAAAGACATTCTTATGGTAAACCCAATCATGGGCACTTATATAAAATGCTCAAATTACATAACAAAATTAGCTTTACAATACGTTCCGATTGAGGATTTCCACCAATACAGCATCGATGAATTCTTTATGGATATTACAAATAGTATCCATCTGTTTGCGAATGAGCCATATGAATTTGCGTTGAAATTCAAACGTGAAATATATGAGAAAACAAGAATTGAATGCACAATTGGGATTGGGCCTAATCCTTTAATGAGTAAGATTGCTTTAGATGTGGAGGCGAAGAAGACAAAAGACTGCATCGCATATTGGAAGTACGAAGATGTACCCATAAAATTATGGCCGATACGACCACTTAGTAAGTTTTGGGGGATTTCGAGTAAAACAGAAGTAAAGTTAAATCGAAAAGGAATACATTCAATTGGAGACTTAGCGCAATACCCGCTCAAATACTTAAAACAAAGCTTTGGGGTTATTGGCGAAGAATTACACTTACATAGCAACGGCATTGATTTTAGCCGTATTGCAGAAAAATACATACCAACAACAACTTCAATTGGTAAGAGCCAAATACTCATGCGTGATTACACAATAGAAGAATTTCCAATTATCCTTCTGGAACATATCGAAGAAGTTTGTTATCGGATGAGAAGACAAAACAAACTAGCTCAAACAATCCATTTTTCCATTGGTTACAGTAAAAATTACGCTGGTGGTTTCAGAAAAACTCACACTATGAACCGACCAACTAATTTAACAATGGATATCTATCATATTTGTACATATTTTTTACATACGTTTTATACCGGGGAACCAATTAGATCTATCAATGTTTCTTTAACCAACTTAATCAATGAAGGTGAAGAACAAATATCTCTTTTTGACAATGTAATACAACGAGAAAAAGAAATGAAATTAACGAAGGTAATGGATGAAATACGCACTAAGTTTGGTAAGAACAGCATATTTAGAGGAATTTCTTATACAAATAGTGCTACAGCAAGATACAGAAACACATTGTTAGGAGGACACAAATCATGAACAACGCTAATATGCCAAAGGGACGAGGAATGGTGAAATGGACGCCATTTGCTGCAATGACAGTACAATTTGACGGTATACGTGAGATTATTAAGGAAAAGAATAAAGTAGCACGTCCAATCTTAACTTCTGAAGAAAAAGAACTTATCGAGAACCTGTTATTATGTTCATTACTATCTGAAGAAGAGGTGTTGATTACATATTACGAAGATGGCTATTTGCTTACTAACTATATGACCGTAACTGATATTGATCCATTGAATTGTTCTATACTATGTACAGATGCTTTTTATAACAGAATTACTCTTAAATTCATGGATATTATTGATGTAAAATAAAAGAATTCCATGCTAAGTATAAATGTTAAATGTGATGATTGCGCTCCCCCCTTGAAATAAATGAATTCGAAGCTAAGGATATGAAACTATATTTTAAAGATATAATAAATGAAACTTGAGTCAAAAATATCTTATAGCAAAAGAGACTCTATAATGAAGTCTCTGTTGCTAGTATACTCATATGGAAGTATCTACTGTAGAATGAAAATAAAGTTGTTTAATTTTTGATAAAAAATATTTCACCAAACGAAAAAATAACAATAAAGTCGTTTAAAAATCTAAGTTTTATAGAAAACTAACTGTACAATAAGCAAAAGAATCCAATCCAAACGCATTTAAAATCCTTTCATCAAAGAGATAAAGCATCGCATCATTTTTATAAACATCGCAACTTTGTTCAAAGCTTCGCGTCTTTCTTACAAACATCGTGGATTTATTTCAAACCCACAGAAAGAACATTATCAGAGAGGTTTTGATATAGATGTAAAACTACTATATTTCCAAAGAACGTGTATAAACTGTGACAAACAAAAGATATAGTGTTAATAGCAATAATATTAATACACAAGTAAAATACACGATAGAAATACGCTTTCTATTCACTTTCCAATTACGTATACTGGAAATCATAAAACTTACTATCACCATGCAACAAATCCCTACCAAAAACACCAATACATACTCGTGAATAATAACACCACAAATTAAAAATACAACTGCTAATATTGCTAATAGTGAATGTACTACACGCAAAAATAACCTCTCCTTATCTCATTGGAAATGCCTCTAATATATTATTATTTAGCAAACAGATGGTTTCCAATTTGTGCAACGGTTTGACGTGTTGTAATCCATTTGTCAGTCGATGTTTGAGGATTATAGAAATACAGCCAATCAGAATTTGTTCCTTTTGAAGTGAGAGCCTCTTCTACTGCCATTCTTGCTTCCTGTGTAGCAGGCTGATTAATTCTACCGTCTGTAACAGGAGTAAATGCATAACCATTTTTAATGGGGTCATAAATTACGTCTGTAATTGTATTTGGAAAGCCATTTGCGTTAACCCGATTTAACACTACCTTTGCCACTGCAACCTTTCCTGCATGCGGTTCTCCTCCTGCTTCTGCATTCACTAATCGAGCCATTAAATCCACTTCTTGCAACGAAATGCCAGTATCAATCTTTAGGTGTTGACCGACAAAAATTTGACTTCCGTCCACATTATTCGTTTGTTTGATAGACTGTATTGAAACCTTGTATTGTTGTGATATAGAACTTAATGTATCCCCGCTTTTCACTTGGTAAATTGCTTGATATGTATTACTTGAAACTGCTGAATTATTTTTTTGAACATATTCGTTTGCAGTTGACGATACCGGAATTGTTAAACGTTCTCCAATATTAATTTGATCATTTGCTTTATAATTTGCTTGTTTAAGTGATTGAACGGACACCTCATATTGTTTACTTATTGCTTCTAGGGTATCATTCTTTTGAACCGTATAAACCGTTGAAGCCGCAGTCCCTACTGGATTTGATACTACTGTAATCATTGCAGCAGATAATGGTAACCAGGTTTTCGCCTTACATAACTTCATTCAAAAAAGCCTCCTAAAAATTATTAAGTACTCTTAATATGTTTAAGTTAAAAACAAATCAAGCTATTTATAGCGTAACAAAACATTGAATTCAAGTCATTGAATTTGTATTTCTATATAATAATTGGGTTGCTTATGATATTGAAATTGAATTATTATAGTTATGTTTCAAAAGAATCGGACAATCTAATTCTTAAACTAAATATGGTGAAAGTAGAGGCTTATTTCAATTGCCTAATAGTTTCTTTCCTAAGAACTGTTTCTATACGCTATACTGACTCCTAATTAATTGTAGAAGGAATGATAAAAATGAGTGATAGATCCTCAAGACGATGGAAAATGCAACAAAAGTTACGGGCACTGAAAACAAAAAATAGCAATGATACAAACCCTTTGTTTAATGAATGTATTGAATCCCTCGGAGACGAAACTCTCATTTTCCCTCAAAAAAAGCCAACAGATTGCAAGTACTTTAATAAATTCATTTCCTATAACTGTCTCTGGAAGAATAGATTGGGAACAAATAGACAATCAATTAATAGCTTTAAATAAAGAGCAACTAATTTCCCTTATTAAAGAAAAGAAACCAGATTTTGATGAACAGATTTTTATACTATGGGATAACTATGAAATCCCTGTAATAAGCACAAATCTTGATAAAGTCTTCCAATCACTAGTTGATATTGGTGCAGTCAGTTTTTATTTCTGGTTATTGGATAAAGAATATAAATTTATAATTGAAATAAGAAATGATTATGGTTGGGTTTCGCTAATAATCCACTCAACTTTCCTCATTCTCTTTTTCTATAAATGAGCTGTTTCCACCGACGCTATGACGCCTTTAGCAATACGAATACCTCCTTTAATTTCATGATATGGGGTATTTTCCTATCTAAGCGCTTCATTGTTATCAACCAACACTCCGACTTCTCCGTGGCAGCTACTGTCCACCATTCCAAGAACATTGCATTCCGCGTCATACCGATACGCGGATGCACCTGCAATTTATATCCTGATAGAATCTCAAAAACTTATGTTTTTGGGACACTAGCATGTTTCTTTTTTCATTTATAACTTTAACATTTCTTATACGGCATTTGGATTACGCGATATAATCTCAATCGGGAATGGGAATTCCCTCTCACTACTTGTCTATTGTCTTGTTATTCACTTTCTTCCTAGATTGAATAATTTTAAAATTCTTATCTTGAAAGAGGTCATTAAAGTTATCTAAAATTGGTTTTAATATTTTTGGGTTTAGCAAATAATAATGTTGTATAATTTGAGAATTTTAAAAACAAACATCTTTATTTTAAGATTATAATTTTTTTATTTATCCATACTGCCCCCTTCAAATTACCTTTTTCAATTAAATTTATTGCTTCACGTTCTTCTTTCAACTTTTATATATAATTGTGAGCAGAATAAAAAATATCAAAAAATAATATAGAAAAAGCACTGCTGAAATCTTCAGCAATGCTTTCCCATTAACCATATATGATAATGAACGTCTAATTTTTCTACTCATGAGTTCTGTATACTCACATATATTTATTTTAGATTTAAGATACGTTCTATTTCCTTCACACTCAACTTACTTGCTTTTGCAATAGTTTCAAGTGGTACACCAATTTCATGCATTCCTCGGATCATCTGCATCTTACCTTGCTCAATACCTTTTTCCATGCCCTCTTGTTCTGCATGTGCTAGCTTGGCTTGTTCATCTAAAAGCAATTTCTCTCGAGCTTCGTACGCTGTTCTAAAAGAAGAATCATGGCTCATATTTTCCCATTTATTTATTGCCTTTTGTAAAATTGGATCTTGATTCATCGCAATCTCCTCCAATGTTTGAGTTAAATGTTCATCTTCATGCGCTGGTAATAATAACATCCAACGAACAAATGTATTTTCCCACGGGTTTACTTTTTCTTCACGCCATTGTTTTACCAATTTCGGTATCTCTACAAAATGGATTTCAATGTCGTCACTTAGGAGTTGCTGCATTTTAGTATTCCATAATTGCCCGATGGTATGAAATGCATCATCCTGAGAAAATAAGATAAAATCTAGTAAGTTAATGGTAATAGTTTTCCGAAGTGCACGATATGGCATTCCTTCTTGCATTTGGGATGTATAAAGTTTACTCCAGTAATATAATGATCTCTTTACCATATCATGTGTATTTCGAAGCTGAATTTCAATATTCACTTGCGTTCCATTATCTAGCGTTGCTAATAGGTCTAAAATCGATAATTTATCATCTTCATAAGATTTATGGAGATGTGGATCATCTAATTGTAGCGAAGTAATAGGTGCATCTAAAGATTCCTCTAAAATTGCATTTAGGAAACCCGTTAAAATTTCCTCATTTCCTTTTGTTCCAAATAACTGTTTAAAAGCAAAATCAATGCGTAAATTCACTAATTTAGTGGACATGGATTTCCTCTCCCTGTCTATATCATATCTTATTACTATTGTACATAAAAAAAGGTAGCACATGCAAACAGGCTCTTATGTTATCAGATTGTCTAAACCTATAAAAACTTGTGATTTCGACAAAAGGGTATTTTTTATTCCACATGCACCTCTATTTCTATATCTAATTCCTCATTTTTAACAGCCTTATATACATTCTTTAAATGCTCAATTTTTTCCAAGGCGCTTTGTTTTAAATATTCTTCGGTTCCTACTATTTTTAAATTAATATCTCCCTCATAAAACACTTTATCTTTATAACATTTCCTATAATATTACACTTTAAAGAGAAACTAAAAACTCATTTCATCATTTTTCTTTTCTGAATTCCTACTTAATATAACTAGTTTTAGTTGTTCATGGATTTTCTGTGTATCTGGTGTACTTTCAGCTTGTTTACGTTTACGCTTACGTTTTACCGTCGTACCATTTTCCACTATTACATCATCTTTAGTTTCTGCGACCATTTCCAGGTGTTCAAGTACCGCAATACGTTCTAATCCTTCCATTCCCTCTGATTCTGATTCTTTTTCTTTAACTTCATCTGCATCATCAATTATTTCTAACTTTTCTGTTTTATAATGTTCTCTTTTTCTTTTTTTAGTTCAATTGCTGGTTTCTCTTGTGACCTGCTCTCTTTTTCTATGTTAACTTCAGAAGCTCCAATGACCTCTAAAGGTTTATTTTTAACATTTACTTTTTTATTTGCTTTTGCTATAGCATTTTTCACTTTCATCGCTCTTAAAGAAGAGGACATTTGATTTAGTATTCTTCCTAACCCATAGAAACGAATTGCTTCAACTATGGCACCCATTAAAATTCCAAAAAACCATGAATTCGAAAAATATCCAACTAAGCCAAACGTTATAACTCCTGGTAAATATAAGCTGGCATAGGCTATTAAGTTAGGTATAGCTTTTTCTACTGTTAATTTGAAGCTATATTTAATTATTAAATATATAGCACTTAACCCTACTATTAAACCAGCCAGACTTATTAGCAAATTTTTAAAAGTTTCACCTATCATTATAATTTCCTCCCTTAATGTTTTAATTTTAATAACTCATAGTGTTTTCACATTACAAATTAACAACTCATCGCACTCTCTTTATAGAAAATCTCTAAATAATGGGACCAGCTTAATTGTTTTTAAATATAAAAAAACCTTTCAGGCATATGAATAATTGCAAGCAGTTTTGCTCTACAAAATCATAGCCCCGAAAGGGTTATATTAGTAATTGATTATGAAAAGTAAGAAAAAAAGAAAGTCTTATCTATATAATACCTTTAGTTGTCTTAATTTTCAATATATAATAGTTAGTTCTCCTAATCGATAAAAACAATAAATCATAATAAAAGAAATGTTTTTATGATTTATAAACATATTTACTTTTTAACTACAACTACCAAGTTATTTTTTCTTCATATTATGTTTTTTTGTTATAATATTATTGGGAAATTCTAGTATAGAAAGAAGTGTATTTGATGACAGAAGTTAGTCTTGTTCTAGCTGGTGGTGATTGTAAAGGAGCCTATCACATAGGTGTATGGAAAGCATTCAATGAATAAGGTATTAGTGACAATATTTGTGCCGTTTCAGGTACATCTGTTGGAGCTTTAAATGCAGCACTTTTCTCCCAAGGTGATTACCGTATTGCAGAAACCATATGATTAAACATAGAACCCAGTCAAACTTTATCAATTGATACAAAACAATATATATCCAAAATGATAGGTAGTAACTACTTAGCAAATTCTATAATGACTTCATTAATAAAATTAGCAAAAAAAGTAGCAAAAACAGGCGTTTTTTCTCGCATTGATATGTTAGAAATTATTAATCAACATATAAATATAAATTATATCTCGAAATCTATAAAAAATAAAATTAGATATATTTCAAACAAAAGTTGAGTTGTGAATATCGATTCATCGTTAGAACAACCAAGAGCCACTTCAGCGTATTTACCTGAAGCAGCTCTTCTTATCTCAAAAATGGCAATGATGCTTGCTGAATACTGCTTTGAGTTGAGACATAAAATGATTTTGCAAATCCCTCATTGTGAATACATTCATCTATTACAAGCATTATAGGAATCTTTCGTAAGTCTAACATTAGCTCCTTTCTAACATGTTCTGCTAAAGCGAGATTAGATATAGATAATATAAAAATTCCTGGTAAACTCTTCGTGTTTTCGAAATTCAATAAATTATTTGATCCATTTTGAATTTGATCTTCCCAAATTTTCAATCTCGATTTCAAATGTTGTGCATATCGCTGACCTTGTTGTACCCTTTCAAATATGAAATTTTGATTTCCAATTGGAGTTTTAATTTCTCCGACAGCAATTGGATTATACCCAGTACCAGTACCAGTACCTTGTAACTTCGGATACCAGCACCATTTTTTTAATAATTGTTGGCCTATTGCAAACTCATATTTTATTTGATTCATAGTGACAAATCTTTGTACCCCCGCTACTCCAAGTTTTAACCACTGTTCTGGCTTCAAAGAATAGTTTGTGTTGCGATTATGGTAAGCCCACATCATTAAATGACCAGCAGTATTTAAAGTAATTGGAGCAGAGGTTTTGGGTTGATCCGGAAATAGCCCCGATTTTATCTCCCATCGACTAACAAATCCATACAGTACCAGTTTTTTCAACGATTCTGAAACCTGTGACCTACTAATTTTAGATTCCACAAAATTTTTAATTTGAGCTTCAGTAATCGCTAATGAATCCCAAATAAGCTTTAGTATTAAATTGTCTTTTTCATTTATAAAACCTGAATTAATTCTGTCATAAATACTACGTAAATCTGTGAGTGGTTTGAATTTATCTGGAAGAATTGGTCCCCCCTGCAAAGAGGGGTCATCCCAAAGTGATAAAGATTGGTCCCTATTAAGCCAATATTGAACCGCCTTTCCATTCTCTTGTACGGAAACCTGCGGCGCACTCATTAGTTATATAAAAACGCCGTTGGGTCGTTAACTTTTTTGCGTCCAAAAGGAAACTTGAAGATAACCCCCGACCCTCTCTCTTTTTCTACATCCACATTCACAATTCTCATACTAACTACTTCATCCAATACTGGCTGTTCGATTGTTTTAGGGACAATTCCTTTAATTGTGCAGCCTTGGTCCAATTCAACAAAAACTCCAAAACGCGGGTCAACATTTACTACCCTTCCTACAATTGTATCTCCTTCAGCTAATTCAGATAATAACTGATAAGGGTTTTCCACTGCTGCTTTTCTAGAAACGTGGATTAATCGTTGCTCTGGATTAAATTGTAGAACCTTAACTGGGATGCGTTCACCAATAGGTGCATAGCGATCCACAGCGTTTTTATACACTCTTCCATAGTTTAGTTCATGTAATTTCATAAAGCATTCCGCACCATTAATGCGTAAGAATATAGTTGGAACCTGAGCATTCATGTTATATCCAGTTACCTCAGCTTCGTAAGCAGGCTCTTGAAGTCTTTCATTTTGCTCCAATTCTATTAACTCACGAATTAACGCATCTGCAGATCTTCTACTAGCTTCTTTTACCGAAACTTGAACTTTATTTCCATCCAGTTCATCAGACATTTGAGTAATTACTACGTTAAAAATATTACCTGTGAATTGTGTAATACTTCTAAAAGAGTAATCAGAGAAGTCCTCTTTTTTACAAATACCTATAATCTTTCCGGTTTCAAGGGCGAATTCAGCATATTCAGTATCTGGATTGTCTTTATCGTGTCTTTTAACCGTTCTCAATACTGCCTGAATTGGCTCTTTATATCTACGTAGTGCCTGTAGCTTTTCATAAGTTTTTGAATCCATAAAAATATCGCCTCTCCCTTGTTTAATATTTATAAAATTCAAAAATAATACTCCTACTTAAATTATTGTTACTTTTAATTTAGAAACTAAGTTTTTTAGAAATGTTTTCTGAAATTTTTAATTGTTTTTTATATTAGCCCTACTCCTTACCTTATTTATAAAGATTAAGGAATGGACAACTTTTCGTATATGATTGAAAGATGGACGGTATAGACAAAATTAGCTTTAAAGAGCTAAAAAAATAGATATAGATGAAAGTGCGGAAAAAGCTTTATTTGAAGGACTAGAAGATGAACTTTTTACAACTGCTAATAGTCGATGCATCAATAAAAAAACCTTTTTTCTGTATTCTTATAGACAGAAAAAAGGTTTTATAGTGTACTTTATTTTAGTGTAATAGAATTATAAGTTGTAAAAAATTTAAAGAAGCTTTTAGAGTTGTATGAATTACAAAAAGACGCATTTAGATTGATATGTTTTTTTGCGATGCCTCTTTTGTGAATTCATATAAAGCAATTGCACCTAAAATAACAAGTATGTCTTCAGGAGCATCTATCAAAATAAATCTCCACATTTCAGGTATTACCCATTTAATATCTGCTGCTGATTCAAGGTATGTCTGAAAATAACTGATTGTAAAATCAATTACAGATAAACATATAAATAAAGTTAGACCAAATCGAATTAATTTCTTATTTTTAAACATGTAACACCTCTCAAAATTCATTAGATATTCCTACTTTTTGCTTGTTATATTCCAAAATCATTATATTTTATTTTAAAATACAAAAAAACCCAAATGAATAAAATATGCATATTTACATATTCTTTTGATGACATGTTAATTTAATGTATCAATATAAAGTATTTTCATTAATAAATATAACCTTCCTCCTATTGAAACATTCTTCACATTACTTTCACTTCTATTTCACAAATTTAACGAATTTACCGAAAGAATTCCCCTTCCTCAAGCGTGTGAAGGGCGATAGCCCAACGGTAGGTGGGAGATGAATCTCGGTTTTGCATAGCCAAAAACTTTTGATAAACTAGCTATATGAAGTTCTTTGATAACTTGATATATGAGGTTGCAGGAAGAAAATAGAGTGCGAAAACCAAGCCATTCGGTTCCTGCGTAAAATATCAACCGTACCAAAGGAGCATCCAAGCGTTGGACATTTAGGGGTGGAACACCCCGAAGTAACGCTCTGGGAGACGAAAGGTTACTTTCGTCGTGGAACTGAGAAGCTCCCACTTCAAGCTTAGCTAAGTGGCGAGTAGTTCACGAACTTCGATATGTTAAACTAAATACATCCTTTTCCAAGGAACTTTATGCCGATATATAAATCCCTAGCTTTATAGGGATTTTTCTATTTTGCTTTTCTACATCATTTTTGTAAGTTTATATATAGAGTTTTATTAATAATTATGCTAAACTTATTATATTCCAAGAAGTCCTTATCTAATCGATACTCAATTTATTTTCCTAAGCCCTAGCGTTTCTTTCGTTAGGGCTTTCCTCATTTGCAATTAGCAAAACTCTATTTAAATAAATCAAAAAATCCCCTTTGATAGGGGCATCTTTTGATTATGGGGTACTATAAATTTATGGCATACGCTCTTTTAAGTCTGCTAAAGGTATTACTTTATCAACAAGCCATAAATTCTTATTTCCATCATATATAAGATTTATTTGCATTAATGACATATTATCAGATGAAACACCATTAACTGTAATTTTACTCTTCACCTTCGCTAATATATTAGCTTTAGTAGTGTCTAAGAACGCATAGTACAACTCGCCACCTGTGTATTCAGACTGAAAGGAGACTTTTTTCTTTTCTTTTTCATCTACAGTTCCTGGAGCAGATTGTGTTGGTCCACCTGGTGGAGTTAATTCTTTCTTAGCATTAGGTGTTATATAAGCATCGATATTAGCAAGGTATGATTCACCTTTACCAGTATCATACGTACGGAATGCTTTAAGGAATCGTTCTGCAGCTTCTTTTACTTGTTGTTGATTATTACTCTTTAAAGCCGACAACTCCTTTTTTGTATCGTTGTATTGCGCCTCCACCTTTTCCACTTTTTTTGTTAATTTTATATTATCATTTTTAAGTTTTTCATTATCAAATTGATATTTCACTAAAAATCCTACGCTACATATTAATATGATTGCTATTATAATAGTGATTTTCTTCATCATTTACCTCCTTTTTGCAGTTACATGAGTTGTTAAGTGTTAATTGTAGTATTATCTAACCACTCGACCATACCCCGCAAAATGCTGTTGAAAATATGCTTTACTTAAATCAGCATATCCAATTGGATCACCAGCATGATACATTGTATTATTCCCAACATAAATTCCAACGTGTGTAATATAGTTACTTGTGGCATATGTGCTATGAAAAAAAACTAAGTCTCCTGGCTTAGGATCCGTTACACGTTGAGTTTTATCCCATTGGGTTTGTGCTGTACCAAATAAATTAATACCAACCCTTGAATACGTATATTCAACTATTCCGCTACAATCAAATGATGTATTTGGCGTTCGTCCTCCAAATACATATGGCCATCCTTGATACTTTAGTGCTTCTGCCATAATTGCTTGGAATACATCATCACCTAAAACGCTACCACCGGCAATTCCACCAGAACCTCCGGGGTTCTGACCCGGTTGATAATATTTCATAACATGCGGAACATAATCTGGATCACCATAGCACCAATTATTAGATACTGCTTCCGCACTTCGCCATGATGCACATCTATAACCATTTTTAGCTGATTGCTCTGCAGAAAATGCCCTTGCATTCTCGTGTGTATATCCACCTTTCGAAACTGCATAGTTAGCGTAGCCGGTTCCGTATAGTGATAGGTAAGGTTTTGACATCATCTCCACCTTTTCCCCCACTTCACACCGTACGTGAGACTTTCACCTCATACGGCGCTCCATCTAATTCAATTGACCAACTTTTGTATTGAAGCAAAGATAGGATGTCGACGCGCTGATATTCTCAGCTTGTCAAACATCACTTTCTTATCTTCAATAATGTCGTACTTATTTAAGATTGATTTTGCCTTATCTGAATCATCGCTATGAATTGCTAAGTGTATGTCTTCTAGTACAATTACCAGATTCTCATAATTGTCCTGTCCCCCAAATTCCAACGGAATTTTATGATGACAGTGCCAACCTACTAATCCAACTTCTTGTTTCGTAATTGCACATTTTCCATACTGTGCAATAAACTTTGCAATTCTGTTATCGTTGTATTCTACTGTTCGATGCTTCATATAAAAACGCTGTACATGTCGGAGTGTCTCCCTATCTACGGCTTTTAGCGTATCATGTATTTTCTCTCTACCTTCTTTTGTATAATTTGAGATAGACTGAGTAAAATTTCTAGCCGGTTTGTGCTTCTGCGCATGGATAGGTAGTAATACGATGTCTTTGATTTTATACAATTTAGGATTGTATCGTTTATATCTTTTCCTTAATACAGTCGACATGTCACTCTTAGTGGCTTTTTTCCAATCTCGCCTCAGTCGATTATAGAGTGTTCTTATGAGATGGCAACTCATGTGATCTAGATCGTGATTAATATGTGTGGCGGCTGAATAATAATTTTGTATTCCCATTACAGTCGTGTTAAATCGCCATACTGATTCTGGTGTTTGTTCTCTGCTTATATCTTTAACAGCCTTTTTCAGCTTGCTATACGCATGTTTTCTGGATTTTACACACATTCTGCTATGAGCCACATGTTTGTTTCCTTTCTTATTTGCCTTAACTGTAAAGCCTAAAAAGTGACTCGCTTTTTTCCTCAAATTTATAATCTTTGATTTTTCAAGGCTAATATCCAGATGTAGGCGTGTTCTAAGAAAGTCTTTTGTTGCTTCAAACATTTTTAAAGCCGTTACATAATCACGACATAATATTTTTGCATCGTCTGCATATCGAATTAAGAAACATTCCTTTAATTTGCTTTTCTTTAGCGCTCGATATTTTTCACTATTTCCCTTATATGGATGTGAGGTCTTTATCGTTTCCCATTGGTTACTTACCCACCAATCTAATTCGTTGAGTACGATATTAGATAGAAGCGGACTTAGTATTCCTCCTTGCGGAGTACCTTTTTGAGGAACACCCTCATTTACAATTTCTGCTTTCAGTAGTCTTGAAATGATAGAAAGTAATTTCTTATCTCGTATACCTATCGTCCACAATTGCTTTAGAAGTTTTCCATGATGCACATTGTCAAAGAAACCTTTAATGTCTATATCCACACAGTAGTGAAATCCGTTTCCTTTTCTATTCACTAAAGATTTCATTCTCGCTAGTGCATGATGTGTACTTCGGTTAGGGCGAAAACCGTAACTATGGTTATGAAATTTCGCTTCGCATATTGGTTCCAATATTTGCAATACACATTGCTGAAATAATCTGTCCCATATGGTTGGTATCCCTAAAGGTCTACGGTCTCCATTTGGTTTTGGTATAAATACGCGTCTTACAGATTGTGGTTCATACCAACCAAACATCGTTCTTACTTTTTCTATCACTTCATCCGTTGAAAGCATTTTAATATCATTAATTGTCATTCCATCTGTTCCAGCTGTCAGACTTCCCATATTTCTTTTTATATTTCGATATGCTAAACGTATGTTTTCATCCATCTTCATAAGCTCTATTAATTTATAAAAGTTGTTACCGTTTTGACTTTGCTGATACAAGTCATCTAGTATAGACTGCATATCATAATATTCAGCGTGTCTAAGCTTTTCAGTTTTCTTTATAAGTCGGATCTCCTTTCAGAGTTTACCTTTTTTAGTCTCACAAGAACCTTATAATTCGACTGCGTAGCTTGTTGAAACGGTTGGTCAATCTTTCATCAGACTAATGGCTATCCCTCTGCAATGTTTCCATTGCTTCACCGGTACTATGCCATCACTCTCACCACCATAAATGAAGGTTATACGTTTGCTAATCTCACAAACACCTTCCCTTCAAACACTTCCTCGAAGATAAGTTCTCCATGTTGGTGGCTTTCCACGTTCCATTATTTCTATCTATGCATAACACTTTTAGGGTTCTCCTTTAAGCCTACTGACTTGATGTCGCCTATAACGACATATGGACTTTCATAACAACTATTTTTACTCATCCACATCAGCACCACGCTCGTGGCACACACATTTCTATGTGTCATCGTTCTAGACCCGTACATTCGAAGATTCGTCAGATTCTGCCTACCCGTTGGTTTTGTTGAATCCATTCTACCCATGAGTGCTTTTTAGACTCCCGGCCTATAGGCTACACCATCCACCGCTGGACAGTTTTCGTAGTATCGAGATACTTTAACGGTAGCTCTCAGCCGACTTCACCGAGCTTCACACAACTACAGGCTTATCTTTTGTATGCTGCATGTCGGAGTATCAGAGGAAGCCCTTCAAGGCGTTACCCTATCATTTGACTTCTCGAAATAATAGTTCTGCTGAATATTGAATCAGCGCCTAACCTTTTCAGTTAGGAACGTGTCGCACAGTTATAACATTGTAATGTAATATTTTGATCACCATTGGATTTTTTATGACAATCAGCAAAATGCATTAAACCATATTTTATACTTTCCTCTGGATCAGTAAAATACCCTGGAGGATACCCTTGTGATTCCGAGCTTTGCATAACATCCAATTGTGTTCCAGAACTTTCTTGTTGGATAAGAGCAAGAATTAAATGAGTCATTGCTTCAATACCATGCTGCGCTGCATATTTCCTTACCAATGGCTCCCATCTCATTACTTCAGGACTGACACTTGCAGTACCTGGTGCAAAAGGACCACCAATTCCTCCAGGACTGACTTCATCTTCACTCATCGTGGACGTTAGTAAAAATATCACTACTCCTAAACCTAAAACAGCAGCCATAATAACACCGGCCGCTATTAATAATGGCTTTGCAATAGCAACTGTAGCTGCCTTTTGAGCTACTTTAATTGCTACTTTCTTACCTACTTGTGCAACTGCTTTACCCGCTATTTTTGATCCTTTACCAGCCGCCTTCCCTAAAGAATGGCCTGCCTTTTTCAAGGCAGGCTTAGCATTCCCTAGTTCAGCTTCAGGATGATGTTCATGTTCAAAGTCGCGATTTGGTTCCGCACTCAATGTATAAACCCTCCCTCACGAGCTGAATTATTTTGGTTTTATGATTTCTTTTGCTTTTACATTTTTTAAAGCTTCTTGTTGTGTTTGTGCTTTTGCGTTAATTTTCTTAATATCTGCTCCTTCTTTTACATGTTGTTGATTATTCACTTTAGGAACATTTTTATTTTGCTGTTGATTAACTGGTTTTACCTCTACTTGTTTTTGTGGTGTACTCACATGGGAAGTAGTGACTGGTTTGCTCTCCATCGGGTTTGCTTGTAATGGCGTTGCCCCCGATTGTGGTGCTGTAATTGGCTTACTCTCAGTCGGATTCGATTGTAATGGTGTTGTTCCTGATTGTGGTGTTGTAATTGGCTTACTCTCAGTCGGATTCGATTGTAATGGTGTTGTTCCTGATTGTGGTGTTGTGATTGGCTTACTCTCAGCCTGATTTGATTGTAATGGCATTGTTCCTGACTGTGGTGTTGTGATTGGCTTACTCTCAGCCTGATTTGATTGTAATGGTGTTGTCCCTGACTGTGGTGTTGTGATCGGTTTGCTCTCAGTCGAGTTCGATTGTAATGGTGTTGTTCCTGACTGTGGTGTTGTAATCGGTTTGCTCTCAGTCGAGTTCGATTGTAATGGTGTTGTTCCTGACTGTGGTGTTGTAATCGGTTTGCTCTCAACCGAGTTCGATTGTAATGGTGTTGTGATTGGTTTACCATCCATTGATTTTGTTTGACCCGTTGGTGTTTTAATTGCTGCTACTGGTTTTGCTTCCGCCTTCACATCTTCTTGCTTATTCTCAAGACCATCATTATTTTGATTTGCAACTGGTCTAATTTGAGCTTTTACATCTTCTTTATTACTTAGTTCCTCATTTGATTGTGCTACTGGTTTAACATCTGCCTTTACATCCTCTTCTTTATCTTTTAACTCTGCTTGTTGTATTTCCGGATTATCATCTTGATGTTTCCCTCGTACTGCTAATTCCGGATTTTCTTTAGTAGCTGCTACTTCTTCCTTAACCCTTTCTTGCTCCTGATTTCCTTTTCTATCACGAACACCTAAGTTTTCTTCATTTTTCATTTGATTAATATTCTTTTCTTTTTCTGCTTGCATTTGCTCTTTTTCCTTACGTTTACCTTCTGCTACCTTTTCTTTTCTATCTGCATAGTTTTCTTTCAACTGTTTAAACTTACTATAGCCTGATTTGCCCATTTTCCCAGCCATCGCAGCACCTGCAGCACCTGCGGCACCAGCTACTGCCACACTTCTTCCAACAGTCCTAGATCCTCGTCTAACATCCCGATATTTGTCTCTAATATTACTCATAGCATCTGAT
This sequence comes from Bacillus cereus group sp. MG9, assembly GCF_040459995.1. Classification (NCBI taxonomy): domain Bacteria; kingdom Bacillati; phylum Bacillota; class Bacilli; order Caryophanales; family Bacillaceae; genus Bacillus; species Bacillus cereus group sp. MG9. The sequence continues at coordinate 76,687 of NZ_JARVHC010000002.1, forward strand.
GCGCGTGCTGCTCCTGCACTTGCTGGTACTGTAGTAATTGCATCAAAAATTGTTTTACGGTATAACCAAACTCCTAAGAACGAAAGTATTTGTAATGCTGCTACTACTAGATAACCATATTTATCAGTTGCACTATATAAGATTGAAGAAACCCAAAACATTAAAGTTAATAGAAAACCAATCGCAACTTTCATAAGTAATGTTCTAAACAGTTCAGCCAAGAATTTCTTCGCTGTCCCAGTCCACGCTGGTACTAAAGCCATCAATAACATTACTGGTGACATTAAAGCCACAATGATGAACATCAATTGATAGAATAGCATCGCCATACTACATAAGCATAAAACCACCCATAATGGTCCATTAATTACAAAAAGTAATAGTACTAATGCACCACGTTCAAAGGTAGCGTCTAATTCCAGAATTTTATTATTTTTATCTTTCACTTCATATTCTAGAAGCTTTTGTCTCTCATCAGTATTAGTAGTTGTTAGCATTTTTTTAATTCTTTCATCACCAATTTTCTTCATATCTGTTGTACCAAATTGTAATAATGTATAAGGTTGTTTAATTAATAGAGTATGTGTTAAATCGGTAATGGAATCTACACCACTTGAATAACCTTCTTTAGTTCCCGCAATACTTTGAGTAGCATCAAGAACTGTCTTATTTGTTTGTTCGGAAAAATTGTTTAGACCTTTAATGATATAGCTTGAGTTTGCAAAGAAACCCAATGTAAAAACTAAAATACCTAAAGCTTTCAATAAGCCGCCTAACATTTCTGATTGACGTCGCTCTACAAATCCAACCCATATAACCCAGCAAGCTAAGAAAGCTAACATAAGGCCTATTAGTTCACTATAAATACCAGTACCCCAAGAACCATTAAATCCTGCCGCTTTTGAAATAACATCTCCTAATTTATCCCCAACATCGGCCACTATATTAAGACTCATAGATTGCCCAACCATACTTGTTACAAAAGTACTAACTGCAAGATTAAGAGTCCATCCAATACTAATGAGGCTAAACAATACAGCGACCATTTGTTCTTTTACTTTATCTCCCCATTTCCAAAATTTAAGCGATTCACCAAATCCACCTTCTGGTGTGTAAATATCAATCCCATAACTACTTGGAGGGTGTTCTTCGAATTTTAATTTTTCTTTGTTTTTAGGGATAATATCATCTAAAAGAGATGGTCTGGGTTCTTCTTCTGCATAAACTGGTGCAGCTTTAAAAAGTAAATTAAATGCTAAAAGCAATGTACAAATTAATAACAATAGGGTAATAAACTTTTTCATTTCATGTTACTCCCCCTTTTTATGGGAAAACCTACTAATCGTTTGAACTAAACTCACTTGTTGGTTTAGTATCTGCCACTTCATCAATTTCATTTCGATAAGGAGCAGCATAACTACGTACTTTAAAACCTTCACCTGTTCGAACTACCCTTATCCACTTCACTTCTTTATCGATGTTTTTAGGGGGTTTTTTCGAGCTAAAGTTATACATAATTGTATCCTTATCCACCACATACTCTTTTACTTTATAATCTTTGTAAGATAAATTATTTTTAGGTCCTTGATTTCGGTCCAATATAGTATCTTTATTCCCATCCACTACAAGCTTGAGTATAGTTTTATGATCACGCTGTAAATCAGCTTTTACAAAATCAAGCATAACTTCCCTTGGAGTGTGCCCTTGTTTATCCTTTTCTTCTCCTACAGTTTTTTCACTATTACCACATGCTGCACTCAGGATAAGAGTACCTACACATAGACTTGTTAGCATAATTTTTTTAAATTTAGTTTTTAACATATTAGCTCACTCCTACATTTATTTTTTCTCCCCCTCCTTCGACAAAGGTTGCATTAACTTCCTGCTTTTCATCATCATTTGACTTTCTATAATTCTTTCTTGCATTTGGTCTTGTATCGAATGCATCGTATAGATCCTTGAACACTACATCCATTGTGACAACGCCTGTTCTTCCCTGAATATCCTGGAATAAACATTGTCCTGTTTCTAAGTTTGTAATAATCGCATGATTTTCTTCATTATCAGGTAATCCAAAGAAATCTAAAATTGAAGAAATTTCTTTACTGTCTGTATTACGGAATGAGAACTTCATACCGATATTATTCTTAAATGTCTCATCTCCAAGGTCACTTGCACTTTGAGTAGCAAAGTATACTGCAGAGTTTAAGGCACGACCTTCACGAACTAGCTTACGAGCCAATTCTCGCCCTTGAGAAGTCCCCATAATTGCCCATGCTTCATCCAATAAAACAATTTTGAATTTAGTAGGGTCCTTTTGAAAGAATTTTCTTGCAAAAGAAGATAGAGACATCAGCATACTAACCGATAAATTTTCTTGTAAGGTATAATCTTTCGGATCTTTTTGAATATCTGGCATGTCAAGATGCTGAATTTGTATGATATTTACTGCTGTATCAAGTTCGATATCTCTATTTGTTCCATCACCAAAGATTAAGTGTGCAAATGATAAATTTTCAAATGCTTGAATATGAGCGGCTAATTGTTGATCCACTTTATCCTCACTATCTTCAAGGTATTGAGATACAGCAGTTAAGCATGGCTCTTCCATTCCTGCAACAAATTCTACAGCTGAAGCCAAGCGTGGGAACTTTTCCGAGTTATCAGGTTTAATACCTGTAATGAACGTAAGAATTGTCATAGCTAACTCAATTGCATCTTTTCGACTATGTTTATGAATGATAAATGGGTCTAGTTTCCCTTCATCTCGTCTATCAGTCCCTAGTGTGATAACGTTTACTTTACCTTCTAAACCGTGTAAATCTTCTGTCCAGTTTCCCCTCTCACCTTTTGGATCGACTATCAGTGTTTGAGCTCCTCCTAGTACTGCAAGATAAACAATTAGGTTCGTTCCAAATGATTTACCCGATCCAGTACTTCCTGTTACTGCAACTGAAAGTGCGCTTGTTTTTTGATTTGCAACAGTATTTGTTGCTGCAAGAGAAGGTGTCATATAAACTGCTTTGTTTAAAATACCAGTTGTTCCAATATAGAATCCGATATTATCTCCTAAATCTTGTGTTGCTCCAAACATACCGGCCGCAAGTACTCCAGGTTCCATAAAGTGTATATAATCATTTACATACCTTCTTGCCCCAGGGATATGTTCATTAAACAGGAGGAACTGATCTCCATATGGTCTTACTAGTTCAATCATCATCTCTCTATAAATAGAAATGAGTGAATTTGTATTCCGACGCATTGTATCTAAATCTTCGGCACATATACAGAAAGATACTGATGTTTTTACTAACGGCATACGTGTCTTTTGTATGAGGGCTTGTAGCTCAGTAGCTTCCTGAACACCTTCATACACGTTTAATCCAACAGTTTGTGCATTTTCCCTTGCATGCATTTCTTGATCTTCTAAATCCTTTTTCTTCTTATTTAGTTTAGATAGTGCTTTACGATGATTTATGTTTTCTGTACGGACACTTAATTCAATAGGGAAATCTATGTTTTGAATCATATACATCCACTCTTGGTCTGGAAACTCCATCGTATATGGGATTTTAGATGTAGATAAAAAGCTCATATATGCTGGATATTCTAACCCGTCGGTACCAATCTGGGACATTTCAATATGTCTTCCTTTAACATCAAATTCTGCTTCGGATAATCGTAATAAGCTTTCTTGATTTGGTATTATTGCAGAGTCGTCATTTTGTACGGGAGGTGTCCATCCAGCAGTTACTGGCGCCTCTAATGTGCGATAGAAGTTTCTTAATATAATCCATTGCGTCTCATTAGTTTCTAGAGCCCTTACAGCCAAATGTTTTCTTATCTTATTTTTAAAGGCGCTAGCTTCTCTTTTAAACATCTCCAAATCAGTTTTTAGTATCTTGGTATCACCAAGTAATCCAAACTGTTCTGCAGTGTTTTTAAAGGTATGAAATGCTGTGTACAACATTTCTTTAAACCCTTCTTGTATGTGTCTTACCTTTAATTTCACGCCAATAAAGTATCGGTACTCTACTGCATTTTTACCGAATTTTCGTTCTAGTTCATGTACAACATCATCTGTATGATCAATTGCAAGTTCTTTTAATTCACCGCTTACTGTTTCTTTGAATTCATCTGCTTTTTCTTGGAAGTTCTGATAAACAGGAATCATTAAGAGGTGCTTTTCTTCATCAAAATTCCAAAACAAGCCAAGTTGACGCATGAATAAGGTATTTTTATCATCATCTCCTCGGAACTCGTATGGTATTCCGTATGCCTCATAATACGCCCAGCAAGAACCATCTTGGTTAAAAATCAAATTTTCGTGAAAGTATTTGACTGGAAATTCAACCTGATTCATTTTACCCTCCTTAGAGAAGAATATGAGACTAGAATAATTCTTCCGTATAGATTAATTACTTATTATTGATTGAATCATCCTTGAATCGTATTAAGGTTTTATATTGATAGTTTCCCATATTACCAGTTGTATCTTTATAGCGGCTAATCTTCTTATTTTCGAACATAAACACGAAAAATCGAAATAAAAATTTATGTGGGCTTTTTCCATCCAATTCTACATTGCCAAAGAAGTATGCTATTCCACCTGGTAGTATTAAATATTTTAAAAACACATTATTTCCTAAAGGTAAAAACTGATCTAGAATTAAAATTAAAAGTAAAGATCCAACAAAGAAGCCCAACTGTCTATAAGGAACTGGGAAAGGGAGGGTTAAGTCCCTTATCCCGTATAAACTCTTAGGAATATCCCATATCGAGTTGTATGTCCTAACTTCTTTACGAGTCGGCTTTTGAGTCATTTCTACCAACCCCTTTAATATTTTCAGAGATTTTTAATTTATCACTTGAATACTAAATTATATAATTTTGTACCAAGATCTTTGAAAACGTCTGGTGAGAATACAAAAACTGATAATAGTGCACAAACAATTATCCAACCAAGTAAACCAGCCATTTGTCGTTTAACTGCAAAGATAATTACTCCAATAAGTGCTACAACTAAAAAGATAGGACCTAATTGAGCTACTAACCAGTTTTTAATATTTACTCCAAAATTAATATTTCCTATTACAGCTGCGTCTGTAATAGCAGGTAATTGGTGAGCTAACATATCTAATCCCAAAAGCTCCATAATTATTTACCCTCCACTTTCTCTAACGTATTTTCAAATTTTTTCATAGAGTTAATTGAAAACTTGTTATCTTTATTTACTAAATTTAAGTCATATGTGTATGTGTACTCTAAGCTGCTATCGTTGTCTTTTAATTTTGCATCAACTAAGACTTTATAACCTTTATCTTTATCTTCATAAATACGAAGGTTTTCTAATTTGCTAAATGTCATAATGCCTTTAAGTCCGTTTGATATATTACTTTTTTCAAAGTAATAAGCAATTTCTTCTGGTGTTCCTTCTGTGTAGACTTTAAATACAGATTGTAAAAATTGTTCTACTTTTTTCACTTCTGCATCGTCATTAATTTCTCGTCCTTCTGGTTTGAATGTAGCTACTTTGTATAGAGCCTTTTCTTTCTCTCCATGGACGATAGTAGGGTTATTAGGAACTACCATTTTGCCTTTCTCCATTAAAATAGGAATAGAAAAGTACCTTGTAACTTCTTTAGGTTCTTTTGATGTATCTGGGGCTTGAGTCGTTCCAGGAGCAGGATTATTTACAGGTTCTAGCTTCTGAATGATTTTCAATGTAACTTCTGCTTCATTTCCTTTTTGACGGACTTCTACTGCTTCCGACTTAACTAAAGTACTAGAAGCATTCTTTAAAGTATCTCTATTTAATCCTCCTTGCTCATCGGATCCTTCAACTAAATATTTTTCTAATCGTTTTTTCCGCGCTTCAGCTACATTCATATCAACCTTCCAGTTAAAATAATCAGCGGCAAAACTATTCGCATATGCAATTAATTCTGCTTCTGACATTTTAATTTTTACGGGTTCCTCCTTCTTTTCTTGAACAGCTACTGCTCTAGGAGGACCGGCAAGTTGGATAAATGAAAGGGAGCTTCCTGCAAACACGAATCCCATCACACACCAAAATGTAACCTTACCTACTTTTTTCCCTGTAATAGCTGGAACTTTCTCCCTTGTTTTTCGTTTCTTCTTTTCTTTAAGCGCTTCTGAATTTTCTTGTTGCATATCTAATATTTCAGTTGTTTTATTCTTTGCTTTTTTAAAAAATGTAAATTTCTTTTTTTCGGAGTTTTTCTGGGATTTCTTTTTTACCATGTCCTCACCTCTCTTATTAAATGGTTAGGAAATTACAAATTTTATTGTAATTTCCATTAATCAACTATCTACTTTAAGTATGATTTACTTTTTTCGGAAATCTAAGAGAATATAAAAAAAAAATTATATTTTATATCAAAGTTTTTTAGGAATGATTAATACTAAATAAAATGTTTATTACAGTACATAAAAAAAACAATTCCATTAAGAAATGAAATTGGTTTTACACAGAACCTATTCTCTATAGTAAGCATTAAACAATATTAAAACCTAATATAATATATATCTTTAATATATATAAAGAAAAAAGATAATACTTTTATACAGAGGGAAAATAGTGTTAAAACATTGCTGTGTTAAGGGTTCATAATTATTCTAGCCACAAAAAATCATAAAAAGTAAATACTGGGAACGTACTTAATGAGCTGGATGATGATTAAAAACTACAAAATATCGTAAAGTAGGTATATAAAAACTACATATAATCATCGTTAATTTGATGCGAGTGAATGAATAAATAATAAATGCAAATTTCGCTGACTTACGAACAAACTTTCCACATTTCTTAAAAACTACACACAATTTATTAACAAATTGGTCATAGTTAGGAACAGAATCCACTTTTTAAACATAACTAACAGAATTTTTTCTGATTTTAAGTAGATTTAGAGGTAGAACATGATAAGAACAGTACTTATGGCTATATATTATACACATCAGATCAAATTTATTAAGATATCAACAGAAAAACAATAAATATTTCTGTTTTTTTGTTGATGAAATGATATAAAAAGAATGAATATTCAGATTTAAAATCTTAGAAATTGTGAATATCTCCTCTTGTTTCACGTGCAATGTATGGAATTGCATAAAAAATAGAGAGTCGTGATCATTTAAATTGAAAACTTTCTCTCTGTTTTGTTTGAAGTAATACACTCTATACGTTACCTCCAACACGAATAGCCCTCTACTTTTGTTTTTTTCAAAAATAGAGAGCTGTATCTTTACATTGCTGGAAGCAGCTGATCAACCGTATGTGGTATTTCACTTGTTGAACGGTAATATGCTTCTAAGGACTGTAGAAACTGAATTAAATCAAAGTCTTCAGGGACCTCAATTACACGAATCTTTTCCTTCGGCAATTTATCAATTTTTTCAATGAACAGTTCACGAATATCACCAGGGATTTGATTTCCTTTATGACCACTAGACTTTAAGAGTTCGCGAATTTCAATTTCTAATGCTGTATATGCGTTAATATTTACTCCTTGCTCATAAGCATATTTTCTAAATAGTGATTCCTCTTGATACTGCATGTAATTACGATGGTAAGCATCTATAGTTACAGGTACAGCATATTTCGCATGAAGCAGGTCATGCGCTTTACGGAATAGCTTTTGAACATTTCGTAAAGAGTATATAGCAAAATGAGTACCAAATTTAAAAATGGCCTCTTCCTGATCATGTTTAGGTATATTGTGTGTAATTAAAGGATAAATTCCAGTTTTAGCAGCTGTGTCTAATACACGATATTGAGAAGATTGCTTTAATAATTTACTTAGCGTATAAACAAGCTTTTTCGGATATCCTTCTTGTCGATCAATCATTTCTCGTAAGCCACGAACTACTTGGCGAATTTGACGGTGACAAGAGTGTTTTAAAACGTTAATAAATTGGTTCATATCCTTTGCAAATTCAGCAATATTCATTTCAACTAACAAGTTCTCAATGAATTTAACTTTACGCTTATATGTATCTCGTGGTGTAAATGGATCACGGTATTCTGCTCCTTCTTCTTTCGCGCATAAGAAATCAGGATGTACAGATAAATGCAATGTTGTGTATTGCTTTTTATTCTTTTTCCCTTTTTCTAACTTGCAAATTTTAAATAAAGGAGATCCGGTAGCAGAAAGCTTTGTTTCTAATTCCTCAAGTACAGCACGAATCTGATGTGGGTATTTCTTATGTAGGTAACGATACATACCACCAAAGTGTGTTGAGTTTCCTTGTTCATCAACTTTAAATAAAGAACGTTTCAGGGTAGTTTCGCGTTTCTGCTGCATTGCTACATCCATGAATAGTTTCTTAGCTGCAATGGATAACTCAAAGAATTCTTTGGTAAATACTATCGGGCTGATAAATGTATATGCATTTGCTTTATTTGTTTCCTTATTCATGAAATCAGTTAAGGTAATCTTATATTTACCACTGTACTCATTTTCAATTGTAATGATGTTATGGAAACTTAACTTCTTCAAAGCCACATAAAATTGTGAGTGGTGAATATGTGCAAATGCTTCTTTATAATTTTTATAATCTTCCCAAAGCATGTGGATCGATACATGCGAAAGCTCACCATATGTATTACATTTTTTATGAAGAAATAGAAATACTTCTAAATCAGCATTTGTAATACCATATAGCTTATGTTTTCTGCCCTCATTTTTATCAAATACACTTACTTTATCTAAAACTTTTTTCATTTTCAGTGAAAAAGATGGCTTTGCTTGTTCAACAAACCCCTCTTCATCTGCAATTCGTTCTTCATAGGACATTGACTTCACAATGTCTTCTAAATAAGTATCTTTAAAACTGTAATACTTACCTTCCAAAGCTTCTACTAACTTTTGCCATGATTTAATTGTTACAATTACCGGTGTTGTTGTTTCACCATTCAAACTACGTTTGTTCTTTATAACGAAAGGTTTTGCCATCTTTTTCACCTCCTTTTATTTTAAGTTGCAGTTTTCCTCACAATTAGGTATAGAATTACATTTTTGATTATATCAAATCGAATGCTGGTGAAATCTGTCCCTTTAAGAGGAAAAACAAAAAAATGAAACGTGCCTCAATCCCTTGTGCGACAAGGGGTTTGACGTTTCATGAAAAAAAGTTTGTTGCCACCATAGGTCTATGAAGTTTAGTAAATATGAAACGTAGTATAAATGGTGGTAAATCCTTATAAACCATTGATTTAATAGGGTTCTTAGCTGATTTCATTTTACAGTTGTAGCCATCATATAGCTATAACGTTTCAAGTTTTGGTTGAATAATAATATTTTGTAAATACCACATAAACGTTGTTATATAGGGGTGTAGCTTTGCTTTTACTTGAAAAGTTGTAGCCATCATACCGCTATAAACGTTTCATTTCATTTCATATTTCCTGCCGTCATATAGCTATAGCGTTTCATGTTTTCAAAACAACTTAACTTATATGAAAAACCGCTGTAACCATTGGTATATAAGGATTTGCGTGAGTTTTTATGATGATAGTTGTAGCCATCATATAGCTATAATGGTTTAATCGAGTTTTCAATCATATTTTATGAAATGGCTTTATATCAACGTTTATCATAAAATCATATAGAATAAAATTTTTTTTAGAAGGATAATAATCAGGGCATGCTCGTTTCATTTTTTAAGAGTTGTAGCCATCATATAGCTATAACGTTTCATAAATTACTAAATTGTAGCCACAATAGAGCTATGTCTAATTAAAGATAGGGAGTTGCAGCCACAATAAGGCTATGTAATTTCAAGTAAAGAGTTATAGCCACAATAAGGCTGTATGATTTCAAGTAAAGAGTTATAGCCACAATAAGGCTGTATGATTTCAAGTAAAGAGTTATAGCCACAATAAGGCTGTATGATTTCAAGTAAAGAGTTATAGCCACAATAAGGCTATGTAATTTCAAATAAGGAGTTGCAGCCATGATAAGGCTATGAGTTTTCAAGTAAGGGTTATAGCCACAATAAGGCTGTATGATTTCAAGTAAAGAGTTATAGCCACAATAAGGCTATGTAATTTCAAATAAGGAGTTGCAGCCATGATAAGGCTATGAGTTTTCAAGTAAGGGTTATAGCAACAATAAAGCTGTATGATTTCAAGTAAAGAGTTATAGCCATGATAAGGCTGTATGATTTCAAGTAAAGAGTTATAGCCACAATAAGGCTGTATGATTTCAAGTAAGAAGTTATAGCCACAATAAGGCTGTATGATTTCAAGTAAAGAGTTATAGCCACAATAAGGCTGTATGATTTCAAGTAAGAAGCAGCTGGTTATAAAGGGTGTAACCTAATGTAGTAAGTTATCTAAGCTGTAGGAAGAAAATCAGTGTAAATAGCTAAATTACTTTTAAAAATTGAAACTGTATTGTAAAGTAGTAATTTTACAAATAGAAACAGTTTTATATAATAAAGACAAGCACAGAAAAAATTAAATGATTCCATAATTAGATTGTATAAGAAAGCTGATACTTGTAAGGACTATTCTGATAATATTTCAACTTCAAGGCTATGTAGCCATCATATAGCTATGACGTTTCACATCTTTAAGATTCAAATTATATTTGTTATTAACATTGTTAGGAGGTATTTAAATATGGAGAAAGTATTAGTATTGTTCAGTGATGCCCTCCTACTTGCTGCTCCAATTTATGAAGAAAATAAGCAGTTATGGGGCAAATGGAATAAATATTATAAAGAAGTACAAGAGAAGCACGATAAATTAGTAACATCTGCTAATATGTCCCCTTCCTTTTCAACGCTTGTTTCTTGGTTAGGTCAGAAACAAGAGCAAGGAGTATCGGTATTGAACATTTATGCCAATCTGGATAAATATAAAATTGAGATTCAAAATGTACTAGATAAGATCATTGAACAAGAATTCGGAGGAAAAGTTGAAGCAGTTGAGCCAACTCAAATTTCAATTTTTGAAGATAGTCAGGTAAAAGAACATATAGAAGATATATCGGATGATTACTATCCTGTAACTAATGATGCAATGTACTATCAATTACGTGATGGAATAGCAAAAAATCATTTTGAGGAAGATGAAGCAGTAGCAAAACCGGTATTGCCATTAGAAACGAAAAATTCAAGTGGAGTTGCACAACTATCCTCACATAAGGATGAGGATTTGAGACTCGTTAACACAAACGAAGCAGAGAGATGGTCCATATTGGTCGATGGAGTAATTAGTAATATGGATGACCTTACAGCAGATTGTTTGGATACCATTACAATCCAGTGGTTAAATCAAGCTAAATCACCAGATGAATTCATAGATTTTAGTTATGAAAACGTATTGGAATTGTGCAATATGCCAAAAGCATCCGCAAATGGTGTAGAGTATTATCGCGCAGAAGATAAGATAAAAATAGCACAACGTATTGCAGCTTTAGCTAGTATCTTTATTTATTTGAATGATGATAATGAAGTTGTAGTATTGAACGATCAAGCAGAAACTGGGAAACAATTCGAAATGAAACGTGAAGTAATCAAAAGGCTGTTCGTACTTGATTCTGTAGTGTTATGGAGAGATAAGAATACTAATGAATACATGGGAATAGAATCCTGTAAGATTAAGCCAGGTAGTTTCTTATCAGGTTATTTGTATGGATCTAATAGTACAACTGCTTTATTGTCGAAAAAAGCATTAGAGTATAATAGCTATAGACACAAGTTTCATAAACGTTTAATACGTTATTTATCCTGGCAGTGGCGAATTCGTCAACAATACAGTACTTTAAAAAGGCCATACTCCATTGGTGGAGAAAAAGGTCTACTATCTGTAATAGGTATTAAAACAACGAAGGGTCGCCCAACTCGAATCCGAGAACAACTGGAAAATGTTTTAATTGACTTAGAAAAAGAAAATGTCATTTCACATTGGGCATATGCAGAAGAATTGGATGAAACAAAGATAGGAGAACGTAATTGGTTTAAGAATTACTATGAAAAGTTGGGAATCATTATCTTACCTCCAAAAGAACTGATGAATAATATAGATAGTATGGTGAAGAAAAAAACAATAGATATGCAAGAGAAGCAGGAAGAACCTTATACTGCAGATACAGTAAAACAAACTACTATAGGATCAGAGGATATGATTCGAGAAAAAATTATGCATCAGCATATGCATCAAAATAAAACAATGCGTGAGATAGCAGATGAAATAGGTTTATCCCCTGCTACGCTATCTAGATTCTGTAATAAAAAAATGAAGCGTATTTCAAAAAGCGTTAATGAAAAACTCAACAAGTGGTATGAGAGACAAATGATTATAGAGTCTATGTAAAAAGAAGCAGATACCTTTAAGAGGTACCTGCTTCTTTTTAGTTTGTTCATTTTCTACATGTATTGCTCCATAATCGCGCTCGATATTGGAATAATTTCTATTTGCTATTCCTAAAAACAGAAACCACGTATTTAATTTCCCCTCCTTTACTTTACGTGAAATTCGTTCAACTACTCGGGGTATACCGAGTGTACTTTTGTACAAAATAAGATTGTTAAACGTTAAATTGAGGAGGGTTTGTATGCAAAATCATAAAAAAGCTATAGAGAAGTCTGGTTCTATTATGAAACCAAATTTTGCAGAAACTGATGCGCAAAAAGTAAAACAAGAAATTCAAAATGATGTAAGAGCAGGACAAGGAGCAATGACTTCCCGAGAAGCTGGGGCAATGCGAGATTAAGAAACCACTCCTTACTGAGTTTTAATTTTCTTCTTTAAAATCTTATTCAGTAAGGAGTTATTCCGTAATCTGGCCCGATTGCTTAATAGGAAAAAATCCTGCACATTAACACAGGATTCTAATCAAGTTTTGCTGTAAGGCCACAATTCTGATTTTGTTTCATAAAAAGTCTTTTTTTCGGAAATATGCATCTTAAAAAATAAGAAGGTATGAGTTTACAACCACACCTTCTTACTGGTAGAAATATTCGTTATATGCATAGCTTATCAATCATAATCAATGTCCCCTTCGATATATTGACTGAGTTTATCCTTAATTGCCGCACTTTCTGGAGTTACTTCTGCCACTTTCCGATTGTGAAGTCGAGAGACCCCTTCCATTTCATCTATAGGTAATGTGTTTTCATCATCTTGAGAAACAGTAGCAGCCATTTGTTGCTGTAACCATTGCATTGTTAAGTTAGATGTTGTATTTTTACCATTGATTTCGGCAGTTTTTTGAATTTCCTGTTCCTGCTGATTATGAGTTACAGTTGATGTGTAAGCAGGCTCTCTATATTGTGGTGTATGCTTCGTCCTTGGCACTTCTATTGGAGTTTCAGTAATAACTGGTGCTTTCTTGATAAGTTCAATAGGCTCTCTATGTTTACTTGTATCTGGTACATTCTCTTTTTGCACATTAATCACTTCATTAATTTTTGTGTGTTCTGTTGTATTAGAAGTAGGAATTGATGCTATAGTTTCCCCTTTTTCAAGTCTTGGAGCAGATTTTCTTGCGTTATCTTGCACAGGTTGATTATTTGTTAATTCATCTTCATTGTCAGTATCATCTTCGTTATTGTAATAATCATAAGTATCAGGATTTAACTTCTGTAACCAACCTTCTATTGCAGTCGGCACTGTTGTAGGTGTACTCAATTCCTCAATTACATTTTCTTCACTATCAACATCTGTATCTGTGACATAATCATCATATTTAATTTCCGCATTCAATGACTCTTCTCGAATTTTCAACCAATAAGCAGCTGCTTCTGCATCAACTTGAATTTTAGCTGTTTTAAACTCAATAGAAGGAACAAAGTTTGCATTTACTTGTATTCCACCTTGTGGGGCGTTATCTTTTACAATTTTAGCAGCACACTGGAATGCTTTTTGAATCAATATATCATTTTCAGATAGAATGGGTACCTCTGTTTTCGAATAAGAGTAGGATGTTCTACGGGTACTTTGTGTTTTCGTTTCAGCTGTTACCATATCAATTTCTTGATCACCTTCACGTGCTTCATAAATTGTTTTCGTACCCATAAGTTTACTAAACAATTTAGCGTCTTCATTAGTAACATCACCATAAACAAGTTTATTACGAAATGTACCTAACAGGATATCCATGAATCTTGGGCCATGTTCAATTGCTAATTGACTAATTGTTTGTGCAATAACAATTAAAGGGGCTTTATATTTACGTGATTGAGCAGGAAAACTTTTAAATGCTTTATAAATGTAATCAGCAAACTCATCGACTAAAACAGGATGGTAAGGAGATACGTTAGGTTTACGACGGAAAACGGCATTCTGCACGGCATACAAACATAATTTACCGAATACATCAGATAGATCAGCAAGTTCCCCTTTCGCAGTATTGATTAAAAGGATGCCTCCAAATTCCAAATGCTTTTCAAAGTCAAAATCTGATGGACCACATAATACACGACGGAGCAGAGGTTGAGCTGAAATATCATTTAATGTGTTTCGTAAACCACGAACGAAGGTTTCTTGTTTATCGATAATCTTTGGCTGCCCATAGTATTTCCCTTCAGTATGATAAACAACTTCCCCTCCCCCACGACCGCCAGAAATTTCAGGCACATAATTTAAATCAAACCATTCATCAACTTGCTTCATTATGCGCCAATGATTTCTCTCATCTCTATCAGGTATAGATTCAATATCATTTGGAAGTCGCCCTTTTAACTTGAGATGCATCTCAAAAACGAGATTAGCATCATTATACATATCAATTAAATGTTCAAATCTAGCTTCAAATTTTGAATCATGAAGTTTTAACAAGTAAATATGTTGTTTAAGATGGGAACGCTCAGATTGAACGAAGAAAGGATTTCCTGCTCCATTATCAGAGAGCCCCGTTAATACTGAACATAACATCTCAGCAACTTTATCAACTGGACCACGTACGAAATTTATTGAAGGGGTATCAGGATTTGTTGGATCTAAATAGAAAATAACATTATCGGGAATCTTGTGTGCCAATACCAAGTTATATACCTTTTCGCAGAAGTCATTAGATGGCTCGATAACTGTAAGACCATTTACCTGCGTTCCTTTTACATCCTCTGAATGATAATCTTTTCTTGCATATAAGGTTTTAAAGTTATTAATCATTGAAGCCATATAGTCAAGAATTTGATTAGCAATTGGTAAACCTAGTGCAGCTGATTTACCTGTACCAATGTTACCGATGATCATTATATTAAGTGTCAAAGACTTGCCCTGTATTACTGCCATCTCCCGTGTAGCGCTGTTAGGACCAAGAAAGATATCGGGTTCTGGCAATTTTGATGGATTTTTTTCAGTAAAAAATCTGTGTAATGAAGTAGCAAGTTTTCGTTGGCGATCATCATTCAAAAAGGAAAGCATCCAACCAGGTATTTTAAACACGTATTCCCATTTACCGAATTCATCTAATAGCTCTTTTTTATGTTCATAAAAAATCTTAAAGAGCCATAAGAGTACGAGAATAATAATAATTACAGGTATAGCAAATACAAGGTGCATGATATTACTAAAATTTGAAAGTATAGTATCCTCTAATCCTTGGTCATTTAGTGAAACTTCTCCAGCTTTTGAATGTAAGAATGGTATGAATATCTTAGCTAATGGAACACTAAACGCCCATAAGTACTGGGCAACAATTCCGATTAACATCATTGAGAAAATAAACCATCTACGTTTTATCTCCTGATAAGTCTTAACCTTAGTTGAGAGCTGCCAAGTATAAATTAAGATCCAAAAGCTAAAAAAAGTTTCAATGTAAAAATGAGTCTCGAACGGATTACCAAAGATACTTAAGGTAGGTAATGGAGCTCCCATTTGAAATGACCAGAAAGAAGCGTACTTATATGTTCCTCTGAAAGCAAAATACCACGCTAGTAGCAGTAGTAATGTAATAACGTAGTATGATGAGCGAGCTGCTAGACGATATTTCCAGCTTTTTGTAATGTCAATTGTGACTGTATAGGATTTTTGTTTGCTCTTTCCTGCTTTTGGATCTTCCCCATTACCTGGTGTTGTATTGAGTTCAGTATTCTTTTGAACTGCATTCTCCAAATTCTTGTTTCACCCTCTCCTTTAACGAATAAAAAGCAGCGGTGAAATTAAGCAATTCAGCAGAAGTAGCCAATAAAATATTCTCTGGTGCTATGGAATTATGATATAAGTCAGTGAAAATGGCCTGCTGCCCATGCTCTAATTCATCCGCTTCATATATCCCCAATATCTTAATTGGGTTTAGTGTTCGGTGTTGATTCTGCATGGCCAACAATCCTGATAATTGTTTTAATTTAAAGTGTGTGTTAACCTCCCCTACTTTTAGTATTGTTAATATACAAACTATTTCTAAGTAATCTAAAGAATTTTTTTCTTCAGCGGGTGATTTTTTTCGTAATACCAAAATGTCATCTGTTAGCTCAAGTAGTTTAGAATGCTGAATTCCTTTCGCTTGAATTTCATTTTTATTAGATATCCACTCTACCGAATAAGGGAAAGAAGAATTTAAGTTTAAACGTTCAGTAACTTTTTTAAACAGATGACTTTTGTTTGAACTATCAATTTCGCGAATTTCTTGAAGAATATTATTTACTACAAGTGCCGAACCTCCCATATTACATACATAAAGGTTTAGGTTGTTCACAACACTTAAACGTGGAATATTACCAAAAGCTTTTTTAAAATTTGTAACACGTGTGGTCCGTTTTTTGTAAGTAGAGATGGTATGGTAGGAATCATCAATAACAGAAAATAAAACATAATACTGCTTAGATGGGTTAGAAGCAGCAATATCGAGATATTTTTTTAATTTATTTTCTAAAAACGGAATGTTTTCTGATCCTGTATCAACTTCAATATTGATAATAGAATCGTTACAAGTAATAACCCAATCCGGAATTATTAATGGGTTTCCTTTTGAGTCAGGATAAAACTCTTTAGATGGACGAAATGAATATACGAGTTGAGGTAGATCTGGTTGGAAGGAAACGGGTTGAAGTTCTGGCTGAAATATTTCGCAGTATTCCTCATCTTCGTACAAAAAGTGGACATCATTTGAAGTGGAATACAGCAGGTTTGGCAACTGTAAGTTTTGCTTCACAATTTTGTTGAGCGGGAATAGATAATCTCCATTACCACCTACAATTGCGCCGGTATGTTCATTAGTTGATTCTGCTTCAAGTAAGTTTAATATAAATTGCGTAATTGCTATATTGTGTTCATATTGCCTTTTCGTAACATACGAGGTGCTACAATCAGAGATCAATTTTAACCGATATAATATTTCAGCCCCTTTTGAAGAAATAGAAACGAAATCCAATGTAAAGCCTCGCTTTTTTCTCACACTTATATTTTCTTTTTTTATTAATTTCATTTTTGCCCACTTAGTTAACTTTGATGAAAATGTAGTTCGACTTATAGGATCCCCACTTATCAATTCATAAAATTTGCGTAATTGAATTTGAGATACTGTTCGCTGTTCATATAAAAATAAAACGGTAAAAATGTCAGAACGATTAAAATAAACTCCACGATCATTTTCCCCGACGATATATTTAACGGCATGATCAAATGATTTTTTCAATTTTAAACACTCCCTTGATATGGAAATAATATACGGAAACTTGCATGAAATCGAGTGCAATTGTCATGAAATAAAAGCAATTAATGTTGGATAAATTAAGCAGTTCAGAACATAAAAATGATTAAAGTATATTTTAACTGAAATTTGCAAAAAAGTAACCCGTTATCCCCTATGAACTCTTGATTTAAAAACACATATTGTATCGTCAGGTGTGAGTAATAAAATTCAATGATATCAAGTAGAAATTTGTTATTAGAGTTCGTCATATATACTTCGACATAAATAAGAGGACATATGACGAACTCTAATGATGAAATAAGGGTTCGTCATGTGTATTTCGTCGTATATGTTGTAGAGTATCAAAAATAGATAAAATATACAGTGAATATACTTTTGCATAGATGAAATTAAGTATTGAACTGAATTTTATTTAATTCTGTAGAGGTAGCTGTTTGTCAGAAGGGAAAATCACATCATAAAAGAAATAAGTTAATAAACATAATAAAGTAAATGAAAATTGTGTATATTTTATATTTTGCATGTTACAATCTGATTTAAGGGGTGAAAAAATGCGGAATTGGAACACTGAATATGGGTTAATAACAAAGATAATACAAAGTGAATTTGAAACGGACTTTCTTTATACCAAAGTAATCAACACATTAAATAACGAATATGAGATAATTCCAATACAGTTTGCAGCTCTAGATCCTTATAAAACGTATAATACCTCACAAGTTAGTAGAATTTTGAGGATAAAATCTAATCAATTAAGATATTTAATCAATAAATACGGTGAATACATCCAATTAATAAAAAAGAGAACTAAATATGTTATTTCATTTAAAGCTGTATACAAGATTTATTTAGTAAATCTATGTTTAAAAAAGAAATTAATTAGTTTGGCTGAGTTTAACAACATCATGACTTTACATGTTAGTTATAGCGATTATATTGATATGAAATTGACAAGTTATACTGAGAAGTTTACAGAACTTAACTACAAAGAGAGCCAATTGAATGAAAATGAATCACAATTTTATGTATTATTCCTGCAAATCTCAGAAATAACTACGGAATTAATAAAAGAAATAACTAAATATAACATGACATTAACATCCCCTTTCCTTTCTGTTGACAACAGAGAGAGAAATGAGTTGGTAAATAAGAAGCGGGATCATGAAGTTATTTTCAATAAACTAAGTGTTTTATATAAAACTTTATAGTTAAAAGAGTAATACTTATTAAGTATTACTCTTTTTTTATAGACTTATTTATACGCCTTATATATAAGTCTTATAAATAAGACGTGTAATGATTTGTGATAATATTATATTGACATGAAATTAATATAAAAGTATATAAATCCTTTATTTATAGGTGTTTATATATAAGTCTTATATATAGTTCGTACATATAGGTTGTATAAGTGTAATAAGCATGATAATAGCATTATATTTTAGGAGTATCATATATTGAAAATATAAATCTAGATAAAATTCTACATAAATACTGTATTCTTATTTAGTATCCGATAGTTATTGTTAGTTATATGAAATCTGATATTAACATGTTCTGTTTACTACGTATATGAACGACTTACATATACGTCTTATATGTTAAATGTTGATATATAAGAGATTAATTCAATTTTAAAACGTACAAGTCTTATATAAGTCTTGTATATAATGACTTTATATAAGACTTATATATAATGACTTGATATACGTCTTATAATGATGTAATATATTTTTAGGAATAATTAACCAACGTTTTAAGGGGGGGGACAACTTGAACGAGGTATTAAGTGAAAAATATAAACAGAACAAATTTACTCAAGAAGTTGTGGAAATGTTCGCAGACATTATTGAAGAAGACGAAATACTGTACAATGTATTTCATTACATAGGATCTCAAGTAAACAAACAATACCAAGAGACAAAGTATATGAGAGGTATTTCAATAAATGAGATAGTAGAAAATGTTGTTATTGATAGGAGAGTAAAGAAACCTAAGGGAAAATCCTATTCGTTAGAAATTGAAAGAACTAATATTTCAAGAAGGTCAGCAGAGGGAAGTGTTGGTACTTTAGCTTCCATGTCATTAATAACAGAAAAGATTATGCATCCGTATAAGTTCTTGATTTCAACAATAAGAGGACAACAAATTTTAGTTGAATTAGAGAGACGTAAAAATAAGTAAAAAGAAAAAAGGAGAGATGTAAAATGGCAAAAAACTTTCTGAAAAACGAAGTTGCGGTAAAAATGACTATGGTTGGTTTTGGGCAAGCTGGAACTAGAATGGTAGATAAGTTTGCTGAGTATAAACATACAGACGGTACAGCAGTTTATAATTGTCTTGCATTAAATAGTAATGACGGAGATTTAGCTGAACTGAAACATGTTCCAAAAAGTAATCAAGTTTCACTAAAATTAGGTGGTTTAGGTAAGAATCCTGAGCGTGCTGTAAAGGTTTTAGAATCTAATGATGAAGCTAAAGATAAATTAAAAGAATTTATAACGGAACGTGTAAGACCATCTGATGAATTAGTGCTGTTTTTTGCAGGTTTAGGTGGTGGCACAGGTACATCTACAATTATTAAAGCAATTGAAGAATTCTCTGCTTTTCATAATAAACCTGTAATCGCGGAAGAACTTAAAAGTATGGCAATGAAAGTTCCTAGAGAAGAATTAATAGCAAATCAACAAAAGTATGCAAGAATTGCATTCAATAATGCAATTGAGCGTAAAGATTTTATTAAAATGGGTATTGTGGTTACACTTCCAGTTAGAGCAGATGGACCTGATGTACTGAGACAAGTAAATAAGTTTTCACAGGAAATTTGGAAGTTAGCTAATGATCCAGCTAAAGGCGTTGCATTTGTTGTATTTGGAGATAACCAACATTTTTATGATGAGTTTAAAGGATTAAACGAAAATGAGAAAAAAGGTATTGCAAACTCACGAGACTATGCAAATCAGCGCATTGGAGATATTATTCATGAGTTAAACACAGCTACAAACGGTTCAGGAACATCAGTAATTCTAGATTCTCAAGACTTTAAACGAATTTTGCTAGAAAAATCAGGATGTTTAGTAATTAATAAGGTTTCACGTAATATGAATCAAATTGAAAATAGTAAAGAAATTGTAGATATGTTCTCAGAATCATTGAAAGGAAGCTCATTCCACCACCCAATTGACCTGATGAAGACAAATGAAAATGGAGATTTAGAGGCATCAAAGGTGCATCATTTTGGCATGTTAGCAATTTTAGATGAACAAAAGAACATTGATGATTCATTTATGGATGATGCTAAAGTAGAAGTAACAAATAAACTCCCAATCAATGGAACTGTTTTTAATGGTTATTTAGTTAGTAAAAATGACTTTATGGGTAGCGTGTATACTTTCTATAAAACAGATGCACTACCATCACGATTATCTAAAGGATTAGTTGAAGAATATAATGAATTTAAAGAAAAACAAAGTCAAATTCAATATACAAAGTCTCAAATTAATACTATTGAAGCGCAAGAATCGGATGATGATTTCAATATTAACTTTGGTGATTACTTTGAATTAGAACCAGTTAAAGATGAAGAACCACAAGCGCAAAATGATGAAGAATTAGCAGCATTTATGGATCCAGATAAGATGTTTGGAACAAAATAAAAAATAAGCCTGGAATTTTCCAGGCTTATTTTTCTGTTTTCATTACACTTTTCATATATTCAATCATGTTCTCATCAATATAGTTTTCTATGAAAAGTTGTTTTCTCGCAAGATCTTCCTCTTTTTTAAACCAACCAACTTTTTTAATACGAGTTTCTTCTGGTTGTGCACTCCACTCTCTTTCAGCTTGCTTTCTTAGCTCTGTACGCGCTCTATGTTGAATTATCATATTATCTAGTCTTTCTTGCCTTTGGCGCTCTTTTAACATTTCAGGGTCTTCTGGTTCAGGGAGTACTGCACGTATAGCATCTTCAAACTTCCCTTGATACTCTAATTCAATGCTTTGTAAATGCATTTGAATCTTTTGCTCTACTATTCTTTCAATAGTCGCTGCAGCTTCCTGCATGTTTAATTGGGTTGAGACTTCACTGGTTTGATTTTCTGGAGAAACTGTTCTTAGTTCAAATTGATGTGGTAAAAGCTCAATAATTGCATCTAGTGACCACTTTTCATCCCTCTTTTGCTTGATAAATAAAGCTATGTCTAAATCCAGTGTGTTATATAACTTTTCATTTGTATTATTGGTTCTTAATGTTCCGTGTAACCCCTTTTCCTCTAGGATATTGAACCAATTGTATACAGTGTTATGATGTCGGCCTACTAGTTTTGAAAACTCTGTTATTCGCCATGCTTTTTCAAAAGCATCTTCATGGCTAGAGTGTGTATTATTTGGCTCAGTATGTTCAGTTGTATTTTGGTTACCTTGTTCAATCATTGTTATACCTCCTTGAAATATAATGGCGACAGTAAAATGGAATTAACATAGAAAGCGAGATTAACATGTTAAGTGTTTTTCGACGATATAAACCTAAACACCTCTATCGATTGACATTCACATGAAATATATCATTGATATGTAAAGTATCACTTATTAACATGACGTTGATAAATAAGGGTTTAAAACTAACTATTGTTAATGTCTTATTAATAATTTGTTAGTCATTAATGGTTATTGTTGCTATGAAATTAACAAATTAGTCTACAATATATTAATGATAAGAAAATATGAGTGATTTGTAAATAAATTATAAAGATATAGTATTAAACTTAAAGACTTAAAAGCTAAAAAATATGTATAAATGTAAAATAAAAAGTCCATACTAATAGTAAGTAAAGGCCTATATTTATTATAACTTATGATACACGGTAGTAGAAAACTAAAAATTGTATAGTTAATTGGTTTCAGTGGGTCTTTAGAATGCACATGAAGGTTATTATAGGTTATTGACGATTGTGACAGTCAGTTTGGATTCAATTTAACAATGTTGTTGTATCAAAGCTGTAAACGCCTTTTTAGGGTGGTTACTGGAATAGTCATATTTGTAGATTTAATTAGAGGTTATTTATTTACTTTTAATGTGTTTAATGTAAACTTACTTTTTCAAGGGATTACCGCCCTTTACAAGTGATCTCCATATAACCAAAATTGATTCATATAATGGCTACTTTTAAATCGGAAGTAATAAAAAGCGATTTATTGTTTTTTATTACTATCAAAATACTTTCAAGAATGATATCTTATCCGGCTTATCCAGTGAATTTTGCTATAGGGAAAAGCCCCTTAATTGATGTAGACTCTCAAAACTCTATTTGTATATATATCCTCAACTTTAGAATCGACAATTGTTAACGTCATGTCGATACGGATTGGTGATAGTTGATATGAAACTATCATTAATTGATAACTAGCCCTATTAACATGTCAATCTCAGGTTATATATCAATTGTATGGGGTTCTTGTTAGTTTCTAGCCACAATTATAGTTCTTTTAGGGTGTTTTCTTTTTTTATTTTTCAATAGAAATCTGTTGTGGTAGATAAACTTTTAACTAATGCAGATTTCGAAGAACCGAGATCTGCATCTATGCGTATTTCAACTATTTAATTGTTAATGTCATATTGATGTTAAACGCAAATTGTTGATATGACATTAACAATATAGACAGCATTTCTCTATACGTATTACTTTTAGACTATATGTCAATGATAAACAAAGGGTGAAAACCATTGAATTGCTGTCGTCATTTATTATTACGATTAAATTTTAACTATGTTTTGATAGTGTCGAAACATTTTTAAGGATAGATCATCACTAGATTCAATTCGAGAAAACCGACACAGAAGAAAATTTTCACCAATATAGATTTTGAAATCTTGAAAGCTATAAACACTTTTCCTTTTTTGACACGTTATTGTTGATGTTATATCAATATCAACTAGAATAATATTGATAACAAAAGAAAACAAGTGCTTAACATGTTAATCTCAGGTTATATATCAATGATAAACAAAGGGAAAAAATCATTGAATTACTGTCATCATTTATTATCCCGATTAAATTTTTAACTGTGTTTTGATGGTGGCGAAACATTTTCTAGGATAGATTGCCACTAGATTCACTTCGAGAAAACTGCCACAGAAGAAAAAATCAACCGATATAGATTTTGAAATCTTGAAAGCTATAAACGTTTCTTCTTTTTTGACACCTTATTGTTAATGTTATGTCAATCTTAATCAAAACGATATCGATAACAAAAGAAAACAATCATCTAACATGTTAATCTCGGTTGACATATCAATAACAAATAAGAGATTAAAAATCGGTTATCTTTTCATCGGTATCAACATGCGATTGATAGTTTCATGGTGTTTCTTTTTTTATGTATTACTAGCGTTGAAACATTTTCAAAGGTAGTTTATTAATTAACTTACTTCCGTACAATCCGTTGTAATGGACTAATGTTCAACTAATATAGATCTTGAAGTTTAGATAGGTACAAACATTTTTGATAAGTGCCTGCTTGTCAATGTTATGTAAATGTTAATCGATGGATACCAGTGATAAAGTTGGTGCGCCTTATTTGATATGTTAATCTCAGTTGATATGTCAATGTCAAATGTGGGTGAGATGTATTGATTTTCTGTTGGTATCAACATGAGATTGATAATTATATGACTGTTTTATAGTCCTTGTTCTAAATTGTTTTTAAGTATGACTAAGTAATTTTGAACAAAAGATAATATTATGATGGTTATTTACAAGGAGAGGATTATGGTCAACAAGAATGCGCTTAGTAGCGCAATTAATTGGTTAGTAGAGAGTGTACTGTACCAAAAGAAGTAAGTAGAAAAGCATAAGTGAACGGTTAATAAAGTGGACCCTTATAGCTGGGTAAATATAGATTGCTAAAATAACATCTGATTCCTAAGAAGTTCTCGCTTCAAACAGCGCAAAAGGGGTTAAGTAGTGAGATGATCATATATATTTGTAATGCGGAGTTTAATAATACTAGGAGATTATTTGATTTAATAAAGAATATTATGATTAATCTCTAGATTAAATAAAGAATTTTTAGTATATTCTTATTATAACTTGTTAATTTTTTTATTTTCTAGTGATTACATAAAGCCCTTCGGGTTACGGATTAAATTACACGTTTGTGTGGTATTTAACCTCCGTATTCCAAAGGGCTTTTTTATTTTACTAAGGGAAAAGGAGATATATGATGTCAGATAAAAAGTTAGCAGCAAGTAGATTATTAAGACCAGTGCGAAGCATGAGTAAGGGTAGTAATGAGAGATGGTTTGAATATTATAGAACAACATGCCCTATATGTGGTAAACAAGGATGGTGCATGGTTAATGATTCTGAAACCAAAATAATATGTGGGCGAATTCCATCAGAAAAAGAATTCGGGGAAGCAGGCTATTTACATGTAATAGCAGAAGATCAAAAAAGGAGATATGACTTTTCTCAAGATCAGATGATTAAGGAACATAGTAAGAAAAATGATTACACCCTTGATATTATTTACACTTTGTTCCTAGAATTTTTAGAAGTGCGAGATGAACATATTAAAATGTTAACGGGATCAAAACGTAGGATGACAAGTGAAGTAATAAATATTAGAAATTACAAAAGTTTTCCTATTAAACCTTGGGATACTACGAAAGGGCTAATAAAAAAAGTAGGGGGGAAAACAAGCTATATTGTTGGGATTCCAGGATTCTATGCAAAAGAAACAAAGGATGGAAGATATTTCACGTTTGCAGGAAGGAGAGATTCTTTATTAATACCGCAGAGAAATATTTATAATCAGATATGCGGTTTTCAATGTAGAATTGATAATCCTGAATATATGACGGTTGTAAAAAATTGTAAACCAAGCTTTAAGGCAGAAGTTATTGAGCAGCCTAATACTATAGAAGTGACCTATAAAATCAATGAGAAGATAGAGTCTATATTTAAAGGTAAAGTTGACGTTAAAGAATGGTATGAAATAAATTATGAAGGTGAAAAATTAGGTGAAGTACAATTAAAGTTAGAAAGTAAATATATTTGGATCAGCTCAGGTGGGAAGTTTCATGGAACAGGAGCTGGGAGCCCATTGCCAATACATGTAGCAGTACCTAGTCGAGAGTTGAAAAGTTTGGAACGTGGAGAATTAATAAAAAAGGATAATGTATGGATTTCAGAAGGGAGTCTAAAGTCTGATATTGCTGCTGAAAACTTAGACGAGCTTCTAACAAATGAGGAAAAATTAATGTATGGTACTACTGTCGTATCAATACCTGGGGTTAAAGTATGGAGAATATTAATTGAACCATTAAAAAAAATGGGAGTTAAACAGGCGACGTTCGCTTTAGATATGGATATGATTACAAATTCTGATGTTCAGCGATCGTTATTAGAATGTGCGCAAGCGCTTTATCAAGAAGGGATAAGTATTAATTATGCAAGTTGGGATATAAATCTTGGAAAGGGGCTAGATGATTTATTGTTAAACGATTATATTCCAGCAATAGAGAAAGTGAGATAAACGTTATTTTTCTTAGGTGAAATTAATTTGCCAATGAAAGGATAGCATTATCGGGATTTAAATGAATATTTAAAAATACAAATTTTCTTTGTTATTTAAGTAAAGTATTAAATTAGATTTATGTAAACATAAGTAGCGTCACTATAAGAAAATGGTGACGAAATAGATATCTCGGAAAATTTTAAGATTTTTCTAATAATTAAATTTACATTTTTTTGTAATCATATATTATATATATACAGGGGAATTTTGGAATAGATCTAATGGGGAAGTTTCGTATCTATGTAGTATCAATAGTAGTTTTTAATTGCTAAATTCTATTTATTTATACGAGGTGAATCAAATGGGGAGAAAAGTTGATAGGAAGAAATCCAAAGAACAGTTTTTATATGAAAGAAAAAAACAGTTAGAAATAATGGAAGGCATTAGTAGCATCTGTAAAGGATGCGATATATATAATGAGTTAAAAAAGACGAAATCACATAAAGAAGTTGCTAATACATGTGCAAAGAATTGCAAATTAATAAACAGTTTACAAGAAGAGACAAAGATATTTTTAGAAGCAATTCGCTAAAAAACAGAAAGGAGGAATAGGTATGAATCAATCATATAGCAACTTAAATCGGGACGAATCATTAACAAGAACTATAACTTTAGGTTCTACTGCAAGAAGTATTGAGCCGATGGTTAAAACTGAAGATAACAATTTTGAAATTAAGGAGATTGGGAATTATAAAGTACTGTCAAAGCAAGACAGTTTAAATTTATTTCGACGGTACAAACATGGTGAAAAGAATCTGCGTGAATATTTGTTCCATGTAAATATAGGCCTAGTATTATCTATTGCAAGAAAATATAAAAATAAGCACCTAGATATAGAATTTGATGATTTGCTTCAAGAAGGTAATGAGGGAATGTTGCGGGCAATTGAGGATTTTAATCCTGATTTAGGTTATTGTTTTTCTACATACGCTTACTGGTGGATAAAAAAGAGTATGTTAGGGTTTATACGTAAAAAAAAGTCTGGGCCTTTTAAAATTCCTAACTATGTGAATCAATTTAATGTGAAATATGTTGAGATCGAAGATAAATATTTACAAATGCACAACAGAGCTCCTACAGTCGAAGAGGTAGTAAAAGAGTTAGATGTAACTAGAGAAATGGTAGTTCGACACGACGTATATTATAAGCGAGTTACTACTATGACTTTAGATATAGATACAATAAATGAAGATATAGGTATATTGAACCCATTCTATGATGATAGTTCAGCAATTCCTTCCACAAATGAGATGTTAATAGAGGACTTAAATTACGAGATATGGCTAATATTTGATGAGGTATTAAATCCAAAGCAAAAGATGGTACTAAATCTATGTTTTGGTCTACTAGATGGTAAAGTGTATTTGCATAAAGAAATTGCAAAAGCACTTATGATTACAACTGAAAGGGTATCACAATTAAAGGATGAAGCAATTAAAAGATTGAAGAAATGTGACTATAAAGATGAAATTTTTAATCTACTACATGAAAAGTTGAAAGTAATGGATGAGCTTAATATGGCGTGAAAATGAATATCTATATTTATTTGAAAATACAGTATAATGTGCATGTTGTATCATTTTATTTTTTAATCTATTTCACAAAATTTTGTCCCTCGGGTAGCGTGAATTACAAATTTGTTGCTTAAGTTTGTAATAATACGAGACCATGAGGGGCTTTTTGTATCTAAAAGGAGGAAACAAAGTGATGCATTAAGAGCATCACGTGTACTATAAACTCAATAGATGTAAAATAAAAAGAAGGATAAATGGGGACTACCCGTTTATCCTTCTTTTTATTTACCGTACTTAAAAAATAATATTATCTTTATTTTTCCTTAGTTTTTCTGTAGAAATATCCCATGATTAATTATGAAGGATAAATAAATTAATAACTCTCATTAATGAGGTACAAATAGAAAGGAGGCCGTTGTTGTTTTATGCAAAATAATAGAAAAAGAAACGTAATTAAAGAAAGGATTAGACAAGAAAAAGAAAGACGTGAACGATTGCAAGCAGAGGAAGAAGAACAATATAGTGATATGCATGAGGAACAAGTAAGTGAACATTTCCAGCAAGAGGAGTTTCAACATCCATTGAAACAAAGAGAAGAATTTGTAAATTCAAACAACCCCCAAAATGAAAGTTTAACTAGTAATCCAGCTCTTGGCTGGATTACAACAATTCAAAAACAGTCAGGTATTTCTGAAAGTGATTTTGAAAAAGAAAAAACAGAAGAAGCAAGAAAACAAGCGGAAGTGGAAACACGTCGGAAAGCAGAGGAAGAAGCAAGGCAACGTGAAGAAGCGGAAGTACGTAAGAAAGCAGAGGAAGAAGCAAGGCAACGTGAAGAAGCGGAAGTACGTAAGAAAGCAGAGGAAGAAGCAAGGCAACGTGAAGAAGCGGAAGCACGTCGGAAAGCGGAAGAAGAAGCAAGAAAAAAAGTAGAAGTGCGTAGAAAAGCAGAAGAGAAAAAGCTTGAAGAAGTAAGAAAACGTAGATTAGAGGAAGAGAAGAAAATAGAAGAAGCTCAAAAGAGGCAACAATTAGTAGCAGCCAAAAGAGAATCAGAAATTGATGGAAATAGTTTAAATGAGGAAACAAATCTACCAAATGAAGTCGATATTGAACAAGAAAAGAAAATAGAACTTGATAAAAAAGGAATCTTAAATTATATGAAAAAATATAAGTACGCTATTATAGGATTCGCATCAATTGTTTTAATAGTAGTAGCAGGTTTTGCCTTTAGCAATATGAAGAATTCACAGGCTGCATCTGCAAATAATGTAAATACTTTAGAAATCAATGCAAATTTAATAAATGGATTAAGGTTATCTGCAGTTCAAAAATATCAAGATGCTGCCTTGGAGTTTGATAAAGTAGATTATAAAAAGCTAGGAAAAGAAGATAAAAAGGCAGTTTTATTTACTTATCTTTTAAGCGGTAAAGTACAAAAGGCTATTGACTTAGAGCAAGATTTTGCAGAATCAGTAGTTTCATATTATATAGCTGTAGATAATTTGAAAAAATTAAAAGAACTTAAAACTAAAAATCCACTAATTAATTTTGAAATTGCAGCATTAGATGACAAACATGAAGAAGTTATTAAATTAAAAGATCGTGTTCCACTAGATGGAAGAAGAGAAGGAATTATTGTTAATAGTTATTTGAAATTAAATAAATCTGAGGAAGCTAAGAAGTTTGCTCAAAAGGTTGGAAATAAAGATTTACTTGAAAAAATTAATAATTCTGCACCTAATAGCTCTGCTACATCTGTAGCAACTATAAATGCAGGTTAAGTAATAGGGAGGAATTGATTGTGCCTTTAGATTATTCGAAAATTTTTAAGAAAGTTTTACTTGCGACTACTGCTACTACCTTAAGTGTTGGGGTAGTTACAGGCTGCTCGCTGTTTTCTTCTGAAAAAAAGAGCAGCAAAACAGCATCAGTATCTAAAAAGAAAAAAGATAGTGACAAAGAACAGAAGAAAGATGAAAAAAAAGATGAAAGTAAGAATGAAACAACTGAAAATTTAAACACCAATGACTTCGATGAAATCATTGATAATGCAAAACGTAGCTCGGATCAAAATTTAGCCGGAATCATTGAAAATAACAAAACCAAAAAGAAATTTGATGATTTAACTGATTCAATTGCGACCGCAGCTATAAATTCAGATCGAAACTTAGCATCAGTTATTGACGGTGATAAATCAAGTAATCGTTTCTCTGATTTAAATACTTCAATAGCATCAGCAACAAACAATCCTTCTGTCTCGGATAATAAGGATAGTAAGAATTTTGTGTTTGGTGGCGATCTAAACATCAATGATGGAGTGGCTATTGCAGATAATTCAATACCTCCAATTAATAATGATAAAAAACCACCAACTTCTGGAGACTCCAGTGGCGGGGAAGTGAAACCACCAACAGGCGGCGACGGTAACGATGGTGGTACAACAAAACCAGAGAAACCTGAAAAAGATACAGTGGCACCAGTTATTACAGCAAAACAAGGTGTGACCATATATGTAGGAGATAGCTTAAATGCAGGGGATTTAGTAGAAGTAAAAGATAATAAAGACCCAAATCCAGTAGTAACAGTAGGAGCGTATGATACAAGTAAAGCAGGAGAAATTCAAGTAACAGTAACAGCAACTGATGTATCAAGAAATAGTTCAACTGCAACGGTAACAGTAAAAGTAGTTGAAAAAGAAGAGGAGAAAGATACAGAAGCACCAGTAATTACAGTAAAACAAGGTGTGACAGTATATGTCGGAGATGGTCTAAGTGCAGGAGATTTAGTAGAAGTAAAAGATAACAAAGATCCAAACCCAGTAGTAACAGTAGGGGCGTATGATACCAGTAAAGTAGGAGAAATTCAAGTGACAGTAACGGCGACTGATGTATCAGGAAATAGTTCAAGTACAACGGTAACAGTAGCCGTAGTAGAAAAAGAAGAAAAAGACACAGAAGCACCAGTAATTACAGCGAAGCAAGGTGTAACTGTACATGTAGGAGATAGCTTAAATGCAGGAGATTTAGTAGAAGTAAAAGATAATAAAGATCCAAACCCTGTGGTAACAGTAGGAGCGTATGATACAAGTAAAGCAGGAGAAATTCAAGTAACAGTAACGGCAACTGATGCATCAGGAAATAGTTCAAGTACAACGGTAACAGTAACCGTAGTAGAAAAAGAAGAAAAAGACACAGAAGCACCAGCAATTACAGCGAAACAAGGCGTGACAGTACATGTAGGCGACAGTCTAAATGCAGGAGATTTAGTAGAAGTAAAAGATAATAAAGATCCAAACCCTGTGGTTACAGTAGGAGCGTATGATACAAGTAAAGCAGGAGAAATCCAAGTAACAGTAACGGCAACTGATGCATCAGGAAATAGTTCAAGTACAACGGTAACAGTAACCGTAGTAGAAAAAGAAGAAAAAGACACAGAAGCACCAGTAATTACAGCGAAACAAGGCGTGACAGTACATGTAGGCGACAGTCTAAATACAGGAGATTTAGTAGAAGTAAAAGATAATAAAGATCCAAACCCTGTGGTTACAGTAGGAGCGTATGATACAAGTAAAGCAGGAGAAATCCAAGTAACAGTAACGGCAACTGATGCATCAGGAAATAGTTCAAGTACAACGGTAACAGTAACCGTTGTAGAAAAAGAAGAAAAAGACACAGAAGCACCAGTAATTACAGCGAAACAAGGCGTGACAGTACATGTAGGCGACAGTCTAAATACAGGAGATTTAGTAGAAGTAAAAGATAATAAAGATCCAAACCCTGTGGTAACAGTAGGAGCGTATGATACAAGTAAAGCAGGAGAAATTCAAGTAACAGTAACGGCAACTGACGCATCGGGAAATAGCTCAAGTGCAACGGTAACAGTAAAAGTAGTGGAAAAAGAAGAGGAGAAAGATACAGAAGCACCAGTAATTACAGCAAAACAAGGCGTGACAGTACATGTAGGGGATAGTTTAAGTCCAGCAGGTTTAGTGAGTGTAAAAGATAGTAAAGATGCAAACCCAGTAGTAACGTTGGGGGATTATGATACGAGTAAACCAGGTACAATTTCAGTTCAAGTAACAGCAACTGATAATGCAGGTAACAGGTCAAGTGCAACTGTAAATGTAGTAGTTCTTGAGAAAGAAAAACCAGAGCAAAAGCCTGAACAGAAAACTGCAGAAACAAATCCTAAAGAGCAAGATAAAGGATTACTCGCATCAAATTCTACTGATGTGGCTAAATAAGATTATGCTAAATGATAATAAAGTAAAGAAAAGAAGCTAATAAAAAAGGGGAAGAGATAAAATATTTGAAGTTAAATCACATGCTGGAAAAGGCGGGAAATTAAGTGAATTTGTTAATATAAATGTTAAGGATGCATTGGTTGGACGTACAGGGCAAATTATTCGTAATGTGGAAATTATTGATGCAAAGGAAGCCACAATTGGCGGAGTTAAATCAGTAAGTGTTCGAGTAAGGGGTAAAATGGAAAATGAGTATTAGACAGATTTTGAAGAAGTATCTTTTGATTAAATTTGCAATAAAAGAAAGGAGAGAAAGAAACATGAGCCAACATGATAATGAAGATTTTAGAAAGTTCATCTATAAGTTTTTGTATTAGTAATACTTAACTAATCAAAATTGTATTATAAAAGCTTCAAATGTCCTGCATTTGGAGCTTTTATATGTCTGATTAATTGTATTAGAATTTCATGAATTTGTTGAATGGTTGGTAGCGTAGAAGCATTTTACCTTCTATATTATTTAGACGAATAAACCCAATCTCTTTATATCTGCTGTCTAAACTTTCCTCACGATTATCTCCTAAAACAAAAATAGTATCATTTGGGACTCTTTCGAAGCCATATATGCTAGTTAATGAAAAGTCAGTTGTTTCACCTTTTGAGTATGTTTCTTTTACCTGAATTCCATTTATATAAAGCTGCTGTGATTTATATTCTATTTTATCTCCGGGTAAACCAATTACTCTTTTTATAATTGTTTTTTTAACTGAAGTGTTTCCTAAGGGTGAATTGACAACAACAATATCAAATCTTTGCAGATCATCAATTGAATTAGTAAAGTGATTAATTAGAACCTTGTCATTATTCAATAGGGTGTTTTCCATAGAAACTCCGGAAACTTTATATGGAAAAAAAACAAACTGTCTTAGAAATAATAAGATAACACCAATTAAGAATATTGATACTGGAATAACAGAAATTAGACGTTTTCTCAATTGTAGATCAAACTCCATTCTGAGGGTTTATATTATTCATAATAACACAAAAACAAAGGGTTAAATATTCTGAATATTATTGTATTTGTGAGTGTAATTTGTTAAAATTAAGTATACCTTTTTTACTTTCAATTTTTTATATCCATAACTACTATAGCCCTTTCGGGGTTTCGATTTTCAAAGATAGTTTAAGTTTTTTACTTTTACTTTCTTTTTAAATACAACTCCGAAAAGGGCTTTTTTGCGTTTTTTGGAGAGTATCACATTGTGAAAGGATGAAGATTTTTATGAAGATTAAGAGGATGTTTTTAGTGTTAGGTGTTTTATCTATGATGTTTGTTTTTTATAACACTTTTATAAAAGATGAACCTCAAACAGATGCTTTAGCTCCTATCAAAGTAGAAAATTTGAATCAAAAGATTCAATACGACTATTCGTTTGAAGATGAATTATCACAAAATGTGATTAACGATTTAGGCGGGCAATTCAAATTAATATTTGATGATATTGATAAGAATGGGCACTTAATCATTTATCAAAATACAAAGGAACTTGAAATGTTTTTAGGAAATCATGTGACTACTGCAGAATTAGCTGATGAATTTACATCAGAATATTTTAGTACTGATAAGAATTACAAAGTTACTTATAAAAGTAAACCAAATGTATTCAATTATGAAAAGCCAAGAACTGTTACAAGAATAAATAAAGGATTGTTTTTGGTTAAACAAAACGACTTAATTTTGGAATTTAAATATGTACCGGAAATAGATGGATTTAGAATTTCTGAGATTACATATTTAAAATAAAAAAATTATTAGGAGGGATTTATTATGTTTAAAATTAGAACTGTGATTGCAGATGCATTAAGAATTGATGAAGAAGTGAATAGTTTTTTGAAGTATTGTGCTAATCAACGGAAAATAGTTAAAAAAATAACGCCAAGTGGGTTCATGAATCGTGAACAAGGCCAACCGCTTTTGGTAATGGTAATTGAATATGAAGAAAGTAATTAACTGCAGTCATGAAAAAGACGGGAATCTATTCCTTGTCTTTTTTATTTTGACTAAAAAGGAGTGATGAGTAGAATCATTTATTAAGACTTTCAGAAGCAATACATCCTGTTACTTTAAATGCTTATCGCTGGAAGATAACTAAAGGGAAACTGATTAAAAAACGTTTAATTAGGATTGAAAATATCGATTTAAGAATCGATACAGAACTCGTAGGTGTTAAAGTAGGTGATCCGGTTTATATCCATGTAGGAGATGTCATTTCATATGTCACAGCTGCTGAATGGGATCAGTACCAAAAAGAACAAAGTGTTATTGAAGATAGTTACAATAAGATGCTAACTGGTAAAAGCCGTAATGGAAATTTTAAAGAATAAAAATGATTAAAAAAGAGGAGTGTATAAAAATGAATGTTTCTATTTATAATCGCGAAAATAAAGAATGGAAAGAGAGAAAGGAAACAAAAAACCAATAGTTTTAACGAAGTACTAAAGACATTGCAAATTCTTGAAAAAAATGTAGGAGGGAAAACCTGTATTGCGCCGGCAGATGTATATTTAGGAAATTATCAAGAGTTAATAAAGATGGAAAATATAATACGAAATAAGCTAATAGGATATCACGAAGGTTTTTATTTCTTTAATATATATTATTATTTCTTATTTAAGCGAAAGGTATTGTGGTTAGTGCGTGAGACAGGAACTAGAATAATAAATTTATACAACTATGAAAATGTAGAGGATAAACAGGTAGCATTTGAGATACTGGAATTCTATATTCATCAAAATTGTAGTGTGATCTACAGTATAATTGATGGCAGATTCAAAAAATAACTAGTAATCAGGCTTTTAAATTATTAGAAAGTGTAAAAGCATTTAATAATTTAATTTGTTAACTTGAGAAAGTTAAATTACGAAATGAATTTTCTGAATTAAAAGATAAAATAAACTTCATTGTGATATAATTTAGTTGCATTTTTTCTTTTTTCTTTTTTATATCACTAATTACTTATAACCTTTCGGGTTAATGAAATTACACAAAAAGGAACTTTATGTTGCTTTATTTTATTGTGTAAACACTTCATTTTCCTGGAAGGTTATTTGTTTTTGCCTGAAAGGGGTGATGCTATGTCATAGGAACTAATTATTAAATAGAAACTGCTGCTGCAATGTCAAAAGTTTTCCGAAAAGGGGTGCATATTATGTTGATCACTGTAATTGTCACTGTTGTCACTGTTGTGGCTGGAATGGTCTCAGGATTGGCCAGTCACTACATTACAAACAAAAAGTTTTTGTTGCCTCGCAAAAGCAAGCTTGCATTTCACCCGGGTTTCTTGGAAGAAATGTTTGTAGGCAGTATTGCTTCACTCGTTGGTGTTGCAATGTTTAACCCTGAAACAACAATGGATATTCTCAAGGTGAGTATTCTTGCTGGGATTTCAGGGCAAGCCTTCTTGCTGCACAATCGTTTGGCAACGGAACAAGTGAAAACAGACGAGATTCAGTCGATTTCCAAGAAGTTGACCGAACTTGAGAAAAAGAATAAGGAATAAAAGAGGAGTAATCTGGTATAAATAGAAATAGAGAGATGAGGAGATTTGGTTATGTAACGGCCAAATAAAGAGAGTTGAGTAGAGGTGAGCCCGATGTCTCGAAAGGAAGTTTTTGATTATTTAAATAATCAAGAAAAGGAAGATTTAGCAGAATGGACAGAAGAGCTTAAGAATGCTCAATCTACGAAAGCAGTTAAACTTTATTCAGGTAAGATAAAGGAACTGCTAGGAAAGATTGAACAACGAATGATAAGTTCGGGAGAGGAAGCAGCGACGGTTAGCTTCTAATTGAATAGCAAGATAGAAAGAGGCTGGTGGAGAATTTATCCATCAGCTTCTTTTCTTTATCGGGCAACATTTTTATAAAGTATTACCTATAGAAAAAGAAAATTTTTATTTGAAGGATATATCAAAAAATTAGCTGGATAGCAATTGATGCTAGCCAGTTAATTTTTTTTAACCTTATTATATTAATAACTGATTTATAAATTTTTAATTGAAAAGACAACAATATTATGTAAAACATGTATACACCATACAATCCAAAATGGTGAAAATTTTGTATGTCCATTCTCATATTTTCTTGTATAAATCCAATAAGAGTACGCAAATACCAATCCCATAATGCCAGCATATAACATATAAGTATAGTTAAAATTGTGGCTCAATCCAAATATAAAAGCTGAAATAAAGATAATTGATTTGTTGTATTTTTCCATACCGGGGATTAATTTTAAAATCCAAAATATAAACATTTGGTATAGAGCTGTTTCTAATAAAGGTGCAATGACTATGCCATCCACTATTTGAATCCATAAATATTCATCTTCAATGGGGTTTTTTTGTAATCCTCCTGGTAGAAAACTGATGGGGATTGGTAACAAGAAAGATGCAAAAGTCATGACCAGAATAAACCATAG
Source organism: Bacillus cereus group sp. MG9 (assembly GCF_040459995.1). NCBI lineage: Bacteria > Bacillati > Bacillota > Bacilli > Caryophanales > Bacillaceae > Bacillus > Bacillus cereus group sp. MG9. The sequence continues at coordinate 113,134 of NZ_JARVHC010000002.1, forward strand.
TGTTTTTAAATGATAAAAATAATGTTGTGTCTTCTGAATCATTGATATATTCTCCTATCCTGCCGTGTCCCATTTACTGTTTATAAACAGGTATGTGTACTTCTAATCTAGTATTAATTTAGGTATATAAAAAGACACTATATTGGTCTTACCCCTGTCAAGTAGACAGCTTTTAAAAAAGACTAAGCAGCCATTGAGATTCGATATTCAATCGGAGCTCGATGATTGAGTCGCTTTTTACGGATGATCGATTGAATTTGAAGCTCTTGCATAAGTCTACATACTTTTTTGTGATTCACTAAGAAGCCCTCTTCTCGTAAGGCAATTGTCATACGAGGATGGCCATATTCCTTGTGTTTTATGTGAATTGCTTGAATTTGTTCACGCAATGTATCATCCTTTGAAAAACGTAATTTTCTTTGCGTACGTGTTGAACGCCACTTATAATAGCTAGAACGATTTAACTGAGCAATGACGACAAGCCAGATTACTTTGTATCGAGAACGTAGTTCTTCAATAATCTCGTACTTAGTCGTTTGAGCAAGGACACCTCCTACAGATTTGGATACTGCTTTTTTAAGTACGCCACCTGTGCCTTGTAGTATTCCAATTCTTCTTCCATACTATCGAATTTCGTACGAGGACGACCTTTCAAGGGGTTTTTGAAAAGCCCCTATTACCACTACTTTTTCCCCGTGAGTCTGAAATACCGCCTGTTTCTTGATATTTCCTAACCCACTCTATTAATTGCGTTCTACTTTTAAGTCCATATTTCTTCGCTATAGCTGATGGACTATCCTCACCATTTAAAAAACTTTCTACAGCTTGTATCTTTAATTCCTCTGAATAGGTTTGAAATGTAGCCCCTTTTTTAGCCATAATAAAATCCCCTCCAAGTAGAAGTGTAACATCCATGTTTGTTCATGGTCTTTTTACACTGTCTACCTTAAGGGGATAATATCAATATATAGTGCCTTTTTATACGTTGACCTATTCTGAAAGAAAATGTAGTGATTAATCATAGTTTGTTGGATGCTTCTTGGTTGATAGTAGTATAACATTATCAACGGTGATTTTAAATGTAATTATGCATATATATGATTTTTGTTATGTTATGATTAGAGCCATGTTTTTTCTTCTTATATGTGGTGCATAATTTGAGATTGTATAATGTCTTTCCATAAATCCTCCCTCATTGAAGTAGAAGGAACATCTATACTAGGAAACAAAAAATAAAAAAGGAATATTTTAATAATATAACCAGATTTTATAGTAAAATAGGTCTCATGGTATGAATGTACAATTTAAAGATGAGCCCAATGAATCATATACTTATAGAATTGGGAAAGATCTTAAAACAAATAAGTTATCTATATTTCAAGACAGTAATGCTTCAAGCAGTATAGGTGGAAATGTCAAGAACTTAAATGATTTAAGATTCACACTATATAAAAGTTAAAGTATATGACTAAGGAAAAGAAGGCTTTGAACTGTGCTGCACATCCAAGAATTAATTCTTACGTAGGGAGTGCTTATATGAAAAGCATGAAAAATGTAATATTGCTAGTAGTATGTTTCATATTTTTAAGTGGTTGTAATCCGAAAAATGAAGCTGAGGTACAAAACTATATAAAAGAAAAACACGGAATCGATGTTGATGTAACAAAATGGAGCTCGATAAATGAAGATAATGGCGGTAATACATACCATACTGTGCAAGAAAAAGATAACAAATATCTAAAATTCCGAGTAAAGGTACAAGGTTTCCTCCATTCATCTATAGTAGGTGATGAATACAAATATGGGAAAAAAACATATGAGGAATATAAGAAATTCCAACCAACTCTAGAAGAAATAAAAAAATTAGGGTACGTGGAAACTGAAGAGGAAAATGCTCTTCAATATATGTTAGATAATGAAAATCCAGAAGAAGGAAGCCCGACAGATGAATTGCTATTAACTTTGAAAATGAGCAACGAGATTGACTTTAGCCAATTGGATTCCGTAGAATTAGATCGTTTATATGCTCTATTTCAACTCATTCAGAAGAATAATAAAAAGATAACAGAACTAGAGATTAAGGATCAAAATGGTAAATCTTTAGGTGGACCTTTTAAAAATGTACAAAAAATAATAACAAAAGAAGAACTGTTACTAACAATGAAATCTACGATGTCAGATGCCATAAACAAATATTGGGAAAATTGGATTAGAACGCACACCAAAGTAGAAGAAAGATTACATGAAATGCAAAACGATCGATTTGCAATTAAAGATATTACTTATATAAATTCGGATCATGAGGAACTTCGAAAATATATAGTGATTTTAGCGCTTAATAGCGACGGTATATTTGAAAACAATCCCCCTTTAATTGAGGATTTACTCAAAGTAACCATAATGCTTAAAGAAGAACTATATAATAAAAATTTTGTCATAGATTTAACCAATAAGACTGGAACATTATATACAACTTGGTTATCATCAAAAGAAATTAAAGAAGCAAATAACATCGAAGATCTTGTAAAAGAGAGATTTCCTGCGAATTAAATGTAAAGTCCTTTTTATGTTTGTTATTTGATGTGAAAGCACGATATTTCGAAGTCTCAACCCATGCCTATCAACTTAAGAATTTTATAACAACCCAGGCTAAAAATCCCATGTATTTTTGAAAGAAAACGGCTTATATTTTCGTTTTGGAGTATTTGCTTTTCATAGCTTGATGGTGATGTGGTGCTATCTCTATATGTTATTATTAATTGCACTAGGAGTATAGGAACGTTATAATAATCCCTAATTACATATAAAGAGGTGCAGAAAATGAATAAAACAGAATTAACAAAAGTAATTGCGGATAAAGCAGAACTTACACAAAAGGATGCTGCTACAGCGACACAAGCTGTATTAGACGCTATAACAACAGCTCTTGCAAATGAAGAGAAAGTACAGATTCTTGGATTCGGTACATTTGAAGTACGTGAAAGATCTGCACGAACAGGTCGTAACCCGCAGACTGGTGAAGAAATGCAAATTGCTGCTTCAAAGGCGCCTGCATTTAAAGCTGGAAAAGAATTAAAAGTGGCAGTGAAATAAGTATACTAAGTGAAAAAGGATCTGATACTCATATCGGATCCTTTTTATTTGTAACACGGCAATTTCTAATTTAAAGGAAATTTTATGTGAGGGATACCGTCAGGACTTTGTAAAACCCCCAGGTTAAGAGTATGCAAGATTTTATACAGATTTTCGGCTAATTCAGTAACAAACGAGAGCCCTAAAATCCATGTCAGGATAGGAATGTATAAAAGGATGAATAGAGTTATAGAAAATAAAAAAGAGGATTCCTCCCGAGAGTAAGGATTCGTCTTTGTATTGCTACCAATAATGTTGCGTTATGTTAACTTTACATGAATACGATATACATAATAGAATCTGATATCATTTAGATTGTAAGAGAGATTTAGGGAGGGAAATGAATGTCTGATAAAATTATTGTAGTTCCTTATAAAAGTGAATGGTCTAAAGAATTTCAAAATCTAGGGGATTCATTAAGAAGTGTTTTAGGAGACGTTGCCATAAGAATTGATCATATCGGCTCTACATCAATACCTGGTTTAGCTGCAAAACCAATTATTGATATACAAATTTCCGTAAATTCCCTAGAGTTATTGGATTCTTTCAAGAAACCCTTAAAAAGTTTAGGATTTATTTATAGAGCAGATAATTCAGACCGTTCTAAAAGTTATTTTCGCGAAATTCCTGACAGCAAGAGAACTCATATACATGTAAGACGTGAAGGGAGTTGGCCTGAACAACTTGCCCTCTTATTTAGAGATTATATGCGTACTCATCCAGAAGACTGTAAGCAATATGGAGAATTAAAATATAGGTTAGCTGAAAAATACACAAATAATCGACACATGTATACCGAATCAAAAGATCCTCTGATATGGGAGATTCTAAGAAAAGCGGATAAATGGAGCCAAAATATTGGCTGGATTCCTCAAAGAACAGATGCTTAACTTCCAATAACGAGAATTATGTAAATAAGCTGTCCATATGGGCAGCTTATTTTATTTTTTGCTTAGCATGTTTTTCTTCAAAAATGCTGACGGTACCCCTGGGAGCATAAAATTGCTTAGACGCTAAATATTACAGAGTAAATAAGGGGGAATTGGGAGGAAACCATTTTCTATAAACGTAATACATGTTATCATATTTTCATATTGTTAAAATACCTAAATTTTCCTTTTAAGGTGAAAAAATGAACTATTATTTACCTTATGTTGCGGTTCAATTTGTAAGTCAATTACACACTTATAAGAAGAAGTACACATAATGAAGGGTGCCACTTCTTCTTATACAGCGTATATAGGTAAAATAAACGATATTCGTAGAGTGAATGAACTGGGAACAAATAAGAAAAAGTGGGAAGAAAAGAAAAAACAGTCTAAAACAAAGGGGTATATGTCAATGAAACGTAAGATTTTATCTTTTGTAGTAGTTCCAATGTTATTGTTAACTGGGGTAGGGTGTGAGACTAAGGTTAAGAAAGATGAAGCAATGGAAGCTTCTGTTAAGCAGAATAAAAAGGAAGACTACAGTAAGAACCTAGCATATTTGATGAAAGATTTCTCTGAACAATCTAAAGAAATAGACGGTATTGTAAAAAGTAGCAAGTCAATGAAGAAAAAGTCAGAAGAGTTAAAAGAAGTATCTAAACCTTATTTAGAGTTAGTAGACAAAATAAGTAAGTTAGAGTATGAACAAAAAGATTTCCCAGTACAACATAATGTAGGTAAAGCGATGATTTACGTAAAAGATGGGGTGGAAATCATACAAGGAGGTTTAGATAAAGGTAAAAAAGTGGAAGTTGATATAGGTAGTGAAAGGTTAGAGACAGCTTCTAAGTTAATAGATGAAGTAAACAAAGAATCGAAGAAAGCTAAATAATATAGCTATAGGGGAGTGTGATATATCTACAGACTATCCTATAGTTAGTGCAACAAAAAAATACAGTTATAGAGGCAATAGTAAGGGAAACCTCAGTTAAGGAGAACTTAATCTAAGTAGCTGTAGAATATAAAACTTCTATACTTGACTTAGGTATAGAGTAATAAAGCAAATTACCTACAGAAGAATTAAAAAAGTTACTTATGAATCCTAAAGTTTAATACATAATAAAAATACCGGCTCAATGAAGAACCGGTATTTTTTATTGCTAATATATAAATTTGCTAAAAAAATTTATTTTCTTAAATGGTATTATTTTGAAGTATTTGCTTTTCTAATCAAAATAGGCATGTAGCGTAACTCCTATTAATAATCTGAAGGTAACATCATAATAAAACTTTTACCATTATCAATAATCCAAATACTTTGTTCTAATGGAAGGTTATCTACTATTACATTCGTTTTTGAACGTATTTTAAAACCTGGGCCTTCTTGTTGATAATTTAATACCAAGTAGTTATCTTCTAATTTTAAATCAAAGATGTGTTTATAGCTTAATAAAGACTTAGTATTACTTCTCATAATTATTTGCGTTTTAAAGAAATCCCAAATACTTTTAGTTATTATCGAAGGAAGAATTTTATCTATACTTGCAGTTCCATAACAATGTCGGTAAAGATTACGTATTTTCATAGTATATCCTCCTTTTCAAAACCAAAGGAGATTGAAACATTTAGGGATAAATCTATTGATGGCACACGTAAGTTACCCCATGTATCTAATGTATCATGCCCATCTATAACATATCTTTCTTCAATTCTCGCTAAATAATAGTTTTCATTGCCAATGCAATTTAGCCAATAAAATAATAGTAAAATAGGTTCGCTATTTTTAGTATCGTTTATGTTTTCTCCTAGTTCTTCTGGCATATCCCACTTAAACTCCGTCCAATGCCATAACAGACCGTGTGGCTGTATATTTTTTGTTTTTGCTTTATTCATTAATTCATGCACTTTTTTTACGGATTTAGAATTAGTTAATATTTCATTCATAGATCTTAATAAATCTGAATTCCGTATAATTAAAACAACATTTGCCATGTAGTTAAAACCTCCTAATATGTTGTTATAAAATTTCACGTACCATATATTTAATATATTTTTATAAATAACGTAATCAAGGGATTAGTGTCCCTAAATGGAAGGGACTATCAATAAGAATTTCATACGTAATTACGTAAAACATAATCACAATCGCTACATATATCTTTATATGTTTGCCCGTGTATTGTTTTCATTTCATATAGTTCAATTGTCTCGACATAATAACAACAATGTGTACATTCTTTTAAGTGTAAATCTAATTGTACGCTGGATAATTATTTTTATATAGCCAAATATCTACATCAAATTGTATTAGTTTTTTATATAAAAAAGTTTGAGAATTATCTTAGTTATTAAATAGATTCTGCCTATACTTTAAGTAGAGCCTAATTTATTAAATTTAAAGAGTTTATATATAGAATTTTGAAGGAGGTATATTATAAATGATTCCAACGTCAACATATGTGGCTAAATGGGTATTAGATGACTTAACACTTGCATCAAGACCAAATCAAGGGATCAAATTAAGTACATTTAAAAAGTTAGAGAAACTTTATGTAGAATGCAGAGAAATGATTGAGGGAGATACTAGCTTTGAAATCACGCATTATCTTCTAGAGTTTATCAATCCACATAATCTTTTTATAGTAAAAGAAGGTTACTATATATTTGATAATAAAACGATGAAATTTATTAAAGTATCGGATGATATTCATTTTTCAAACCAAAGCTTAGCCTACTGTAATAATGGAGTTGCAGTTGATTTAATAAACGGAAAAATGCACTTTTTAGAAGGCCATTATTATAAAGTTAAGACCTCATATGTTGATTTATTAAAAGGAGAAACTATCCCGGTAATGGTACTTAGTCATTTAGATAATAATGTTGGAGTATCAGTTCCGTTGACAATGTTTAATGAGGAAAGAACTTTTAAAATTTCAGAGAGCTATATAGTTAATCTTACCTCAAAGAATTGTAACAATGAGAGTGAATTTAACGAAAAGGGAAACGTAATACGATTTCTAAAGCCTTCTATTGTGTAGTTAAGGATATATGTTAATTAGATTCATAATGGATTCAAGAGGGTGAAAAAAGTGTCATTTGAAATGTATACAGCCTTTCGAGGTAAAGCAATTATAAAGGACGAATATAAAGAAATGGTGGAATTAATAAATACAGGAAGCTGGGAAGAAGCAGCCTTAAAATTTCCATTCGTTAAAGAATATACTAAAGCTAATCAAAGTAAGGACATTCCATTTACTAAGAAACAGATAGAGGATATTGAGTTTTTGAGAAATACGTTTGATGCTGATACTATCCGTGAGGTATACTCAGGCTCAAACGTTGGTGGAGGTTCTCGCGAGATATATTATCTTTCTGATGAAGGGGACGGAATGGTAGCAAAGTTGGCTGCAGCGAATAAAGAAAAAGGTGCAGACCAAAACGAAGTAGAAACACGAATATACCAAGAGATTTACTACAAAGCAGAAATGAAAAATGGGTCAATACCAGAAAAAGAATTGGCAAAACAACAACTTAACCTGTTAGCTAGAATCTATTTGCCACAGGAAGAGTTGGAGTGTGATCCGAAAGAGTTTGAAGTTTGGGATGACGTTGTTTATATGGAAGAGGCAGAAAAAATCGTAACGGATATAATTGATGTAGTAAATCTCGAGGGGAAATTAGAGATATTACAATCAATTATAGATGATTATGATTTGCTCGTAGAAGACCTTATAAAACCGAATTCTTGGGGAGTAATGGCAGATGGTCGTATCGCCTTGATTGATTTTGGTGGAACACCAAGATCCATAGATTGAAACGTAAAAGGTTGATCTAAATAGTAACATGCATACGAAATATTACTATTTCACGAACATATGAAAGAGAATTATTCCGCGGGAGATTGTAGAAGATATAATTATTTTCCTGGATAAAAAGGCACAGTTAAAAATGTGCCTTTTTATGTAGACAATCATAGAGAAGGTTTATTGTTAAAAATAACGATGTTTGATAAACGTTATCGCCGACATTTCCTCAAAATGCTTATTAAGCTCAAGTAACTTTCCGTGTGATTGATCAATTGCATCCTTATAGGAAGCCGTTTGTTTTGTTATGAAAGTGGAAGATATGTCTGAAATTCTCGTTTCGACATCTAAGCAGAATTCAGTGAATTTTTCTTTTGGAACAATTCGATGAAAAGAACCATCTTTAACTGTGAAGCCAACTTTTGTGTAAAAGGTTTCCAAATATTCATATTTAAATGCAGTATTAAGCAGTCCATTGAAATGGAATTCGTAACCAGGATAGCTAAAGTATAGCCATCTGTAAAAGGAATATATCATACATGTCCCAGTACCTTGTTCAATAGGAGTTGAATCTACACTTTTAATTTTAATTTCCAGGAATTTTTCAGAGTGATATTCTGTAATATGACATGCTGTAGTTCCAGTGCTAGTATTGTTGAGATTATCATGAAACTTCATATCGAATTTTAGGAATCCCTCGTCTGGGATTTGTTCAATGTTCGTAAACGATATTTTTAATTGTTTTCCGTGTTTCGTAAGGATCGTAGGGAGCTCTGTTAGCATGGTTTAATACCAACTCTTTCTATATTTAGTTTCGAATTGTAGAATTTATAATATTAATTCTTTATATTGTGATGTAATTATAAGTATGACTTGTTTCTTGATGAAAATCAAAATTTAATAAAGGGGCTCGTTTTTTAAATAAGGAAAATTTGGGTAAAACATGTACCGATGCCTACACACTGTGTAAAGAAATGAACGATACGTACTTTACCAATCTTTTTACTAAATTTCTCTTAAAGATAAAAAATTTGCATATCTTATTTATGTAATTTATGATATGGTTTCATATGTTAATAAATTACAACACTTTTAAAAAGAAGTATATATTATGATAGATGCTACTTCTTTATAGACAAAGTCTCAAGGTTAAAAAACGATTTTCGTAGATGAAATGAACGAGAAACAAAAAAGAAAGAGTTGGAAGAAAAGAAACAACAATCACGAAACAAAGGGGTAAATTACAATGAAGCGTAAGTTATTAGCAGTTGCACTGCCAGTTATGTTGATGAGTGGTGTAGGTTGTGCAAGTAAGGACGTAGCGGAAGAGAAAAAAGAGGATAGTGTAAAAGTAACAAACTATAAGAAAATAGATACGGAATCAAATAAGGAAACAGAGAAGGAAAAAGATAAAGATAAAGGAACAAATAATGACTCTACAGCAAGTGATAGCGAGTCTGGAACAACAAATAAGGACCCAATAGATACTGTAATTAAAGATGTAGATAAAATACACGAAGAAAAAGACAAGTTAGAGAAACAAAAAGAAGCGGAAACAAAGAAGGAAGAAACAAGTAAAAAGGAAGTTCAGGTAGAGAAGAAAGAAGAAGTAAGTAAAGAGAAAGACAAGGTATCTGATGCTACGAAACCTAACAGTATGAAAGAGTATCAAGAAAAAGTAGAAATACAGGCTAATAAGTTCATAGCTGCGGTAAAAGCTACGAAACCAATAGTTGAAAAAGATGAAACACTACGAACAAATAAAGACGAATTAAAAGCACAGTTTAATATAGTGAAAGGAGAGGCAGAGAAGTTAGTAGGCCTTAAACCGCCTGAAAAGTACAGTTATTTTAAAATTGAATTTATAGATGCTAATAAGACATTCCTACGGGCATTAGGCGACTTGTTTACAGCTCTAGACGAAGGAGATGTAGAAAAGGGCGACGCGGCTTTAGGTGGTGTATTATATGGTTTCGAGCAATTTGGTATGACAATAAATGGAATAAGAGACATAGAAGAATAAGGTATGTCTAAGATTGAATAGTAAAATTTTGAGAAGTGAAACCAAAAATAAAATACAGGAGAATAAAGCACATATATTCCTAACGGAATCGTATCTTATGCTGCAAGTCCAAACAATTGATGGATGAATTCTTTCTGATTTTGGACAGACTGGTCCCGTAAATCAAGCTGCTCTTTTTTAATCATATGCATGGCTTCTACTCCAGAAAGAATGGATGTAGCTGTGTCAAAACATTTGAACCCTAGCATAGAACGGATTCGCTTCTTTATAAAGCGATGATCTTGTTTTACTATGTTATTCAAGTACTTTTGTTGTCTAAGTTGCATACCATCAGGTATGCTTTTTTCTTTTTTCAACTGTTCAATTGCTATAGGATAAGCCGGGTTCTTATCGACTGTTATCACACGTGGCTTTGAAACATGAAAAGACCGCAAAGCTTTCTTGAAAAAGCGCTTTGCAGCCTTCTGGTCTCTTGTTTTGTTTAGGAAAAAATCAATTGTGTTTCCTTTCGAATCAACAGCACGATACAGATACATCCATTGACCTTTTACTTTGATATATGTTTAATCGACTCTCCAAGAGTCATTTGTTTGTTTGAGGTGACGACGGATTCGTTTGTCCAATTCAGGACCATACTGATGAACCCAACGCATAATCGTTGTATGAGAAATGGATAAACCCCGTTCTTCTAGCATTTCCACCAAATCACGAAAACTGAGGTTGTACCGTAGGTACCATCTTACCGTTAACAAAATAATATCAGGATGATAATGCTTCTATTTGAATACATTTTCCTTTTCCATACCAATCACGCACCCTTTTTAAAGTAATAGTAACAGTATGTCCAAGATTTATAGATTCATTGCAATTGTCCTTAAGTTTTTGCACCAGAACCCACAGGGGCGACGGGGGGCATTTTCATCGATATATTCATTTCGTAACTCAGCATACATATTGTTTCCACCTTTCTTCTTTTTAGCATTATTTCACAGATTCAAAGTATTGGTGGATGAATTCAAATAATATGTACCTTTTTCAATCATTATTAACCTGCATTATCTTATAGTAACGTTGTAGATTGTTTAGTCTGTTAGAAGTCAAAATATGCAACAGTAAAATGCTAAGGTGTGCATAAAAAAAGACCCTTTAAAGGGTCTGCTTAATCGTTTTTTCCTTTTTCTTCCCAAGATATGAAATGACCAATGCAATCGGAGCAACGAAAGGTAAAACGGGTGTCCAACCAATGAAATAAAATATGGGTGCTAAGAAAGCCATCCCGCCAAGGAGCATTGATATTTGGGATTTTTTCTGTAATCCATAGATAGCTAATAATAATCCAGCTACTTTCAATATCACCAAAGAAATAGTAAGTAAATTCATATAATCACCTCCGACTAATTTGTGAAATAATTCTATTTATAATATAAACCAAATCACATACACACTTTCTAAAATAAAAATCCCCACACAATGTGCAGGGAAGAAAACGAAATTGCTATTTTTATGTTACTTGTCATTAATAAGATCCAGTCTCCCCAAATGAGTACGGTCCGCCAGAAACTGTTCGAAGCCAACCAGCAGCTTTCGCTGTATATCCATAACCTGCTGTTAGATCATAAACCATTGGCGTATAGGTCACAGTTTGGCCAGAATCTATTGAACCTACTCCGCCGCTCGCATAACTATTGAACCACACACCATCACTACGATAAATTGCTGCAAAACCTGAATCGTTAAAAGGGCTTTAGAATATCTAGTAAGTTTAGCCCATGCAGTTTTACATACAGTACTAAATTTCAGCTCAACATACCCTAAATTAGTGATTTGTTTATATCCTTTTTGAACACCACTATCTGCGCAAGTTCCTGAACCACCATACACCGCTGTATAAGGGCTCTTACTCGTATAATACGTATCAGGATTAAACGCCGCTTTTGATTCTCCTGTAAACATGAAAAATGAAGAAAACATAAGAGAAAAAATAAAGAGAGAAGAAAGCAATTTACTTTTCATGACAACACGAAGATTTCTTAATTTTCTGAATTAATTTCATTTTTAACTATATTATTTTTAACGCACTATGTGTATTGAGAAAGAAAATAAATAGAAACAATGCATTTACGATGGGCACGAGTCAACACTTAAATAAGTTTGATACAGAAATAGAGTCCTATATGAATAGGACTCTATTTCTCATTTTTTCTCTACAGCTAAAGAGTTGTTGGATTTTTTTAAGTAATTTGCTAGTTTCCATAACAAATCGAAAGACCGTGCTTACACATCAAATGACAAACATGAAAAGGACTTTACATTTAATTCGTAGGAAATCTCTCTTTTACAAGATCTTCGATGTTATTTGCTTCTTTAATTTCTTTTGATGATAACCAAGCTGTATATAATGTACCAGTCTTATTGGTTAAATCTATGACAAAATTTTTATTATATAGTTCTTCTTTAAGCATTGTGGTTACTTTGATTAAATCCTCAATTAAAGGGGATTGTTTTCAAATACACCGTCGCTATTAAGTGCTAAAATCACTATATATTTTCGAAGTTCCTCATTATCCGAACTTATATAAGTAATATCTTTAATTGCAAATCGATCGTTTTGCATTTCATGTAATCTTTCTTCTACTTTGGTGTGCGTTCTAATCCAATTTTCCCAATATTCGTCTATGGCATCTGACATCGTAGATTTCATTGTTAGTAACAGTTCTTCTTTTGTTCTCACTTTTTGCACATTTTTAAAAGGTCCACCTAAAGATTTACCATTTTGATCCTTGATTTCTAGTTCTGTTATCTTTTTATTATTCTTCTGAATGAGTTGAAAAAGAGCATATAAACGATCTAATTCTACGGAATCCAATTGGCTAAAGTCAATTTCGTTGCTCATTTTCAAAGTTAATAGCAATTCATCTGTCGGGCCTGCTTCTTCTAGATTTTGATTATCTAACATATATTGAAGAGCATTATCATTTTCAGTTTCCACGTACCCTAATTTTTTCATTTCTTCTAGCGTTGGTTTGAATTTCTTATATGCCTCATATGTTTTTTTTCCATATTGGTATTCATCACCTACTATAGATGAATAGAGAAGACCTTGTACCTCTACTCGGAATTTTAGATATTTGTTATTTTTTTCTTGCACAGTATGGAATGTAAATCCCATATTATTTTCATTTATCGAGCTCCATTCTGTTACATCAACATCGATTCCGTGTTTTTCTTTTATATAGTTTTGCACCTCAGCTTCATTTTTTTGATTACAGCCACTTAAAAATATGAAACATACTACTAGCAATATTACATTTTTCATGCTTTTCATATAAATGCTCCTTGTGAAAGAATTAATTCTTGATAGCGTAGCACACTGCAAAGGCTTCTGTTTTTTTCGTAATATACTCTAACTTTTATATAGTATAAACCTGCAATTACTTAAGAAATTGCGGGTTTCCGCCCATACCAGCAGGAAGATTATTGTCTTGGAATGAAAATAATTGATTTTTTCTAAAATCTTCCCAAATGCTATAAGGGCTAACGCGAGCATTTTGGAAAACAACTACGCTAAGTAAAAAATAGAATGAGCTGCTCATATGGACAGCTCATTAACGTAAAAATCGTTATTGGAATTTATTTTGTATAGTAGACTTCGTATTCGATGTTTTTAAGACCTTTGGAAACAATTTATACATCTGGCTCCAGAATAAACATCCTAATAATGTTCCAACGGTGTTCAATATCACATCGTCTATATCTGATGAACGACCTGATGGAAAGGCATATTGGATAAATTCAATTAGCAGAGAAAATTCAAAACCTATCATTGTCACTTGATAAATTGAAAGCTTTGCGTGATATTTCCAAAATAAGCTGAAGCCAAATGGCATAAATAGGATGATGTTAAACAATATATTTTTGATAGGAACCATAATATCGACATAATTGGTCATTAGCTTATACATACCAATAAACGGAATTAAGTTTACTACTCTTATTTGTTCCATCCCAGTAAATCTTGGTGTAACAGTTATTAGTAAAATGGAAATGATCGATAGAGGAAACATTATGTTCATACTGATTGTGTTTTTCTGCATAACTTTATCATTCCCACTCTTTTTTGCTAATACAATTGCAATTATACATACAATAACGGTTGCAATTAAAAATAGGGGAACGACATGTCCGAAAGATCTCCATAGCTGTGTCATATTTTTCCATCCTTTTTTAGAATTATTTTAACATGCTCAAATCGATAAGAACATATTGAATTTCCTATACTTGTAATGTGGGTATAACCAATAATTATCAGGAGTCGAACTGCTCCCTAGAGCAATCTAGAGTAGGCTTGAATAAACATAGATTTTCTTTAGTTGAATATCTTATTGTAGAGGCAATCTTTATTACATGGAGGAGTCTGCGTGGGATACTTAATACCTGTTGAATCAGATGTAAGAATATTTGTAGAAGATGTAAATCCTAAAGGTAAGAAAACAATCCTTTTTATTCATGGGTGGCCATTAAACCATAAGCAATTCGAATATCAGTACAATATTCTTCCAGCAATGGGATATCGATGTATAGGCATTGACTGGAGGGGGTACGGCAATTCTGATAAACCATACAGTGGATATAATTTTGATAGATTGGCAGATGATATAGCAGTAGTAATTAAAGCGTTACAGCTTAAAGATTTCACACTAGCCGGACACTCCACAGGAGGCGCAATTTCAATTCGATATATGGCTCGGTACCAAGGTTACGGAGTATCCAAACTGGTCCTAATTGGCGCTGCATCCCCAACTAGTGTGGAAAAAGAAATTGCGAATAAGTTCATTACAGATACACTGAATGATCGTCCTAATATGCTGCAGGGTGTAACGGATCTCTTTTTTTTTCAGAAAATCACTGGACCATTTTCCGAATGGTTTCTACAGTTAGGATTAGAAGCGGCTAGTTGGTCGACAGCTGCGATTATGAGAACATTGAGAGATGAAAATGTGTATAACGATCTTGGGAAAATAAATGTACAGACGTTAATTATTCACGGTATTCACGATAAAATTGTTCCATTTACTAAAGGAGAAGAGACGCAAAAATTATTAGCAAATGCACAACTTGTACCATTTCAATTCAGTGGTCACGGCACATTCTGGGAAGAACGGGATAAGTTTAACCAGGCATTAATTCAGTTTATTGGATGATCAAACACGCTTAGTAATATGTACTTAAGCCGAATAGCAAGTAACACATGGAATGTACATAATAGGCAACTCTATTCTGTGTGTTCTTTTTATTTTCATCTATTCACTTCATCCAAAATTGTATGAGAAGGGGAGAAGGATTATTTCTTCTTCAGCCCTTCAAAAATATGCACTTCTGATTATAGTAGAAGTAAATCTTACTGATACACAATTATTAAAGGTATAAACTGCATTTTTTTGTAAAAAGAATGAATTTCGGTATAAAAGAACAATAAAGGATAGGTATTGCATAAGGAGGGGATTAGGTGAGGATTAAGGGACATTATGTAGAGAAACGAGATGTTATCTCTTGTAAAACCAGTGATACATTAGAACAAGCATGGACCGTTTTACAACAAAGTGGATTTCGCTGTATTCCCGTTTTAGATGAAGAAGAGCAGTGCTTCAAAGGAAATATATATGAAGTAGATTTGCTTAAGAAAATGGATCCGAGTAGTAAAAAGCTACCTGTTCATAGCATTATGACAGATAAAGCGGAATATATCAAAGAAGATGCTTCGTTCTACCAAATCTTCTTTACGATTAAACGTTTGCCGTATATTGCAATCGTAGGGGATGATGAAAGGTTTTTAGGAATTCTTACCCATGCAAAAGTGATTGGACTACTGCAAGAAGCGTGGGGAGACGGGTACACACTCACCCTCGGCACCATGGAACACGAAGGTGCTCTGCAACGCTTAACAAAAGCAATCAACAAATATACAACCATTAAAAGTTTAGTAACCTTAGATAAGGAATCTCTTTTACGGCGTATTCTTGTGACATTACCAAACGAACTTTCTCCAGAAGACTATGAAAAAGTGAAAGCGGAAATTGATCATATCGGTTTTTGAATTGTATACGAAGAGAAGACGAATGTTTTGCAAACGCCGAATAAAGGGACTACTTCTTCATCGACTTTGTTTTAGTGTTTCTTCCTGTAAAACAAAAGCAAAAGAAAGCCAAACGGCCTCCTCTTTGTCATACAACTCGGGATGTCTAAAATACCAACTCATGCGAACTTTTGGTCATCACCTTTAGGCGGTTCTGTTTGTTTTTTCTCTTGTTTCGGTTCTTGTTGTTCCTCTTGTTCATTTGGTTTGTTTTGTTCGTCACTCATTCGTATTGCCCCCTTTTTAAATAGGATATCTAACCAACGACACGACTAATTCTTGTCCAGTTACAGAAAATAATGTATAATTTGCAATATTATATATATTCATAATGTTTAATATCAGTAAATTTTATAGAACTAACAATAGAATATCCATCTGCTTATGATTTCGACTATAGAATGGACACAAAATGGTAAGAGAAGGGGACATTTTTTTCAATAAAATTGTGGTAATATTTGTTAAGTTATATAATGGGATGTGAAATGAAATTTATAGTGGTTATGGGAAGCACGGGGGTTACATACACAAACATACGCACAGGAGGAACAAAATGGAGCAAACCATCGTGAAAATAGACGACATCAAAAAAAAGTCATGGACCTCATAGAAGAGAACGTACATAGAGAAGTAACCTTTGATACAAATCATAAAGTTTCAGGGATTTACATGCTATATGTGGATCACTTTAAATCAGATACGATTATCCCTTTTTATATTGGCCAATCAGGCAATATACAAAAAAGATATGGGGATCACGTGAAAGAAGTAATGGCATTAAACCGCATTTCTAATGAAGAATATATGACATATTTCTTTGCGTATGAATCTCCATACTTTAATGGTAAATACAAAGCATGCAAAATATTTAAGTATATGATCGAAAATCAATGTACCCTGAAAGATTTGCGAATGGTGATTTTAGAAGAAGTGGAAAAAACGGAACTAAAAGAGAGAGAGCAAACTTACTTTGAAAAGCTATCTCCTGCATTTCTAGGGTTTAATCAAATGAATACGATTCATGAAGCTAACCTTTTAAAGTTAGCCAGAGAAATCAATGATGAAATCATTTCGAAGTTTCTTCATGTGTTCCAAATGGATTTAGATCATTTATTTCAATATAATAAATTTGGATATACCCAGTTTAACTACGAAAATTGTTTTCCAAAAGGCTTATCATTTATAGAAAAAAGAATAGATATATTACAAGAACGTACCGTTTTGCAATATGAAAAAGCGAATAGTGATTTAGAGAAAGTAAAAATTCTATTCCCTTATGAAGAACCGAGTTGTGATATAGAAAAGAGTCAGGCATTCATAGATGCAACAGAGGAAGCATTCCAATGTTCAGAAGCTACGTACCAGGATGCTGTTCTTACACTCGAAGCAAGCCTAATTGAAAAATTTGAAGAACTAGAGATTTATAAAACTATCACACCAATTAATAATTTTATTAAGAGTATTGCAAACAACGAAGAGCCGAAATTTAAAAATTACTTTCTTAGATACACGAAATCAGTGGAATGTGAATCAGATTTTTACGAAATGTTTGCTGATCAAATTGCAATTGTAGAGGATGCCTTAATACACCGAAGTACGAAAGAAGAGCAAGTTCAGGCTGCTAGAGGTACCTATGATGATTGTATATTAGAGAATCGTAAACATGAATATCGTCTCATTTTTCCACCCGCTCCTTATCCACGGTTCCCTTTACAAGATCAGCGGGAGAGAATGAAACGCGAGAAACAAAAGGAACAAGGAATTAACACATGTGATGTTTCATTTTATATTTCAAATGATGGTGTACAACGAAACTGGGAAATCGAAAAACTACCTGATATTTTAAAAATATGTTATTCGTTTACTGATCATATAGGGGAAAGAATAGAAAACGAATACTATATCGAGAATACTTTTACAACAGGATGTCAATCTGGAATTAGGTACATTCTAGAGGGATTTCACAACCCTTTCCAAGAGAATGGGTATAAGCTTTCTGGCATAATCAATGGATATTATAACAATTCCTTTATTTCACTGGTAGCGGAATTCAAACATGGAATGAATGACTATACCATTCAAAATCAATCATTAGTCCCGTTAGTTGACGTGTTTGAAGAGATACACCAACTTACTGACGAACATACTGTTTTTCGCATATTTTCAACAGAAAGTTTAAATTGTTTATTACTCTGTATGAGTGCAAACGAGCAAAAACATCCGATTGCAGAAAAATTACTAAAAATGAAAGTGAAACGAATTAAGAGATAATATAAAAAAAGAGACAATGAGTTTTAAACTGTACCCTATCGAATAGACACTTTAAAAAAAGTCTATTCGATAGGGTATTTTTTGTATAATAAGAAGAAAATTAGAATCGGAGAAAATTCAAAATGACCAAAAAGTTATTTACTAAAACAGAAATAGAAGTCCTATCAAAGAATCCATACGTAAAATCTATAAGTGAGAAAGGAATTACCTACACAGATCAATTTAAACAAATTTTTATTGAAGAAAATGAAAAAGGAAAACCTCCTCGTATTATTTTTGAAGAATGTGGATTTGATATAGATGTCATTGGTATACAACGTGTTGTGTCATCAGGAAATAGATGGCGTACTTCCTATAAGGAAAATGGTGTGTTTGGTTTAAGGGATACACGTAAGGAAAATTCGGGAAGAAAACTAGAAAGAGAACTTACATTAGAAGAGAAATATGCACGTTTGGAAGCGGAACGAAACCTATTAAAAGCTGAAAATGAGCTGTTAAAAAAGATCAAACTTATGGAAGGGAGGATGGGAAAGAAATAACGTTACACCCTAGTCAAAAGTACCTATTAATTCGTTCTATTATTGAAAAATATAGCCTGAAAAATATGGTGAGATATTTGTGTGAAATCGCAGGTGTTTCGCGTTCTGGATACTATAATTATTTTTCCACTACTTCTCAAAGTAGGCGAGAGAAAAGAATGCATCAAGATGAAATGGTGAAAGTGATTATATTAAAGGCATTTCGATTTAAAAACCGAAAGAAAGGCGCTCGTCAAATCAAAATGACATTGGCGGGTCAATTTCAAGTTGTCTACAATTTGAAACGCATCCGTAGAATCATGAAAAAATATGGGATAATCTGTCCCATTCGTAAAGCGAATCCCTATAAAAGAATGTTGAAAGCGACGAAAGAACACTTCGTGGTACCGAATCAATTAAAGCGAGAATTCAGGCAAGGTGCACCTGGAAAGGTACTTCTGACAGATATCACATACCTGTTTTATGGTAAGAATCAGAAAGGATATTTATCTACCATTCTAGACGGGTCCACAAATGAAATTTTGTCGTATCATGTTTCAGAACGACTTACACTAGATATCGCAACGACGACTCTTCACAAACTAAAGAAGAATAAGAGAGTGCGATTAACGGAAGGGGGCCTATATTCATTCAGATCAAGGAGCTCATTACACAAGTCCTACCTATCAAAAATTAGTCAAAAAATTAAAGCTGGGACAATCTATGTCAAGACGGGGAAACTGTTGGGATAATGCCCCTCAAGAATCTTTTTTCGGGCACTTTAAAGATGAAGCGCACATAAAAACTTGTACGTCTTTCTCCCAGTTAAAACAAGAAATTAAAGACTATATGAAATACTATAATCAGCATAGATATCAATGGAATTTAAAGAAGATGACTCCTGTTGAATACAGAAATCATCTTCTTGATACCGCCTAAATTTTTTAAAATGTCCTTTACAAAGGGTACAGATTATTTAACAGTTGTCTCTTTTTTTTTACACCATCTCCTTAAAATACCTTCACAATAGAGATAACCACAGTAGTAAGGGTGCAACACGAAGCGATATTAAAACGCATTTGTTAGGGGGCATATCTATGAATTTGGAACGATTAGCTGGCATTTGTGAGGATGAAATAAAACGGTGCGAACACCTAAGTGGGAAACGTTTAGAAGAGAGATCGAACGATTGACTAGTGAATTATGTGATAGCGGAGAGGAGCCAAGAAAGGCCTATTTACAAGCTCAGAAACAAATGAATACACCTGATGAAGAAGAATTCGAAACTTGTGATATGTGCAACGGGAAGGGCAAGGTGCTCACTTTAGATGGGGGGAAGTTGATTTGCTTTATTCGTGAATGGCTCTAGTTCTAATACAAACAGGGAGGCGTTAAGATGAAGGAATCAATTGCGTTATCTCAGTACATTGAAGAACAAACAGGAAAAACGTGGATTACTATCGCAAACGAGACACGTAAAGAATTAGCAGGTACAATGGCGTACGATGAAATTGAGTATGAACTGTCTAAACAGTATCAACGGTTTGTAAAGGATTACGAACATCATAAATAGTTTTAATCTTAGCTATTAAAAATAAATCAGGTGCATCACTTATATATAGTGGTGTACTTTTTTGAATTCGAAATACATTCATTTACAACAACTTAAAGAAAGAATGTCTTAAGCTCACATATCAAGGATAAGTAATAGATACCTTATGAGCAATAAACAGGAATATGATGGATTCCGTCGAAATAGTTATATACAAAAATATACGTTACTAAATCAAAAGGAGGAGTAAGGCAGTGGTTAAATTACGAAACACCTCTTCAATATAATATGTTTGAGGAGGAAGAATGAATGACAATAACCTTTAATAATAATAAAGATATAAAGATAGAACAATTAGAAATATTATATAAAGATGTGCAGTGGTATGCATATACTGAGAATATCAAAGTCCTATATCAAGCCATTTCACTGTCTTTAGAAGTTATATCTGCTTGGAATGGGGAAGAATTAGTGGGATTGATTCGTATTGTGGGTGATGGATTAACTATCATTTATATACAAGATATTCTTGTATTACGTGCTTATCAGAACCAAGGAATAGCTTCTCAACTCATGCAAAAAATTCTATGTAAATATAAAACAGTTCGTCAAAAAGTACTATTAACCGAAGAAGCACCAGATGTAAGACACTTTTACGAAAAAAACGATTTTCTTTCTTGCGATAAGGGTTCTTTAGTCGCATTTGCTAAATTAAGTTAGAGGATCCGCGTTAGATTTGTTTAACTCACTTTGGAAGTTATAAGAAAAAGCACCTAACAACTAGGTGCTTTTTCTTATGACTGTTTTGTGCTCTTATTTTTAATTTTAATTAGGTGTAACTAACAATGCAACCAGGAGCAGTGGTAGATCAAAAAGGATATGAGCAATTGCGCTTGCCCATATGGAATTGGCTTTAAATGCAATCCAGTTGAAAGGCAGTCTTCCTAGACCAATTACGAAAAGAATTTGAATTAAATTCCCCTCATAGGTAGAGTAATGCGCCATACCGAACAAAAATACGCCAACAAGTGTTATGAGAATCATCGACCATTTTTTGCTTACCCCTTGTTTTTTCAAAAAGTATATCCCCAGGATAGATGGAACTAAAATTAAACATTCTTCCCCAATCAAACTGCATATAATTTTCACCAGGTGATATACAAATTGGAGTGGCGTGTTGTCTACAAAAATAGTAGTTTTTCCATTCGTAGCAACTGGAAAATGAAAAACAAATTGTACTAAAAATGCAATAACCCAAGTTTGGATGATAATCCATATGAGTCCAATTACAATGATTTTCGTTGCCCCTTTTTGTAGGGGACCAAAAGCGGACTGAATGCCGTAAAAGCCATAGTTCAAATATAAAGCTATTACACCAGCTAGCGCTAAAAACGTAAACTTAAATGGAAGAGCACTATAAGCTAAACCTATGTAAGCCATACAAATAAAAAATATACTAGTGATTACACTAAATATACTACTAGGTTGTTTATGATAAAGACTGTTCATGTTGTTATTCTCCTACGTTTCTAGTTTTATATTTGGATAATTTTTCCGAAAAAATCCCCTTCCTATTTTACGATATGAGGAACAAATGTGAAAGCTTACTCGTTATAATTGCTAATGTCTCTCATTATTGGTTTCTTCCAGCCACTTAGAAACGGATTCTTGCATGCGGGATTCTAATGATTGTATTGTTTCATTTGAGATAGTGAGTGCTTGATCCGCATACTTTTTCGGAAACATTTTGCGTAATGTAGGCTCATTTTCTGCACCATCGCCAGGTTCACGGTAATCTTCAATGATGTAATCATCCCCATTTTTCGTAACCGTCACACGAACTGGATGTAAATGTCCTGCTTGAGAAACAGTCTGCGTTTCATGATTATATCCTTGCATGAGGGAATGAAGGTAGACATACATTTTTTCATCCTTCATCTCAGTTCCATAGATTAAATGCGTCTCAAATTGTTTTTCTGTATCATTTAATTTGTTTTGATTCCAGTCGATGATACTTTCTGAAATAAGGGAATCTAATTTGCTGTTAAGCGGAATTTCCTTAACATTCTTTGCATCATTTTGGCCAGAATCACAACCAGTTGCAATGAAAAAAAGTATGACAATGCTTACGGTAGTCATTATTCTCCTCAAAATCTTATTTTCATATGTTAATTCAAAACGTCTGTTCATCTATTCACTCCATTTCTCTTCGTTACGATCATCCTCTGATTCAAATCTCCCATATGGAAATAGAAAAGCCGTCTATAAACTAGAAAATTATTCTATCCAAGGAAATATATTGCATTATATAATACATACTATACCATCCTTACAAATAACGGGAGAGACTCTATGAGAAAAGTTATAATGTATTTCGGAATCTTTTTTATGATTCTTTTAAGCGGTTGTATCCGATTCGGAAAAGACACCACAGATACGATCTATCTCATTCCTGAAGCGTACGAAGGAGACCTTCTGGTTCTATACAACGTACCAGGAGCTGAGTTATTGCCAGAAGAAGATGGTTTTCGTGTCGTCACATTTTCTGCAGCCGTAACAGCCGTAACATCTACAGCTAATATGAAATATGGGACAGTCAACGATACTTATTACACGGTCAACAAGGAAGGGAAGCGTACCAAACTTGACGAGAGTTGCATCCGCGTTGGTTCAAATGGAAGCACAACTGAAAACATTGGTGAAGAAAATGATCACACTTTCCCATATGCAAATTTGGAAGTTACACCTAGTGCATGCTCACAAAACTTTTCATCCAATGGCAGAGAAGTACCAGAAAATCAAGAACATCCTGCAGAGAATAAACTGAGGGATCTACTGGCGCGTGTAAAAGAGCAGTATATGAATGTGAAAAACTAAATGGCATAGTTTTGAAAAAGGGTGAATAGATGGATGATGATAGGGATAGGTTTGATTGTGTTAGGAATTTTAATTGTCAGCATTGTGTCATACCGAGAAATAAAGAAAGCAGGGGGCGTAAGCTGGATCCAAATTGTAGTCTACCCCTTTGGATTATTAATAGGTGCGCTACTCGATCACTTCGATCTGCCAGAGTTTTTAATATTTTTAGGTTTACTATGTATTATATTTGGTAGCTGCATGGTCATGGGCGTCAATATTCTATAAAAGCGATAGAAAAGCATCTAAATAGGATGTTTTTTTATTTTATCTTGTAATTCTTATTTTTTATATCTTGTATAGTTAAGATCAAGGCACAGAGAGATAGCAAAGCAAGTATAAAGCTTAACCAGTTAAATTTACTGTCCATAATAAGTATTGAAATGAAGATGACAGAAAAATAAAATAAACTCGCGATGAAAATATATACGTCACGTTTTAAAGACTTTAAAGTTCCCATTCGTTTCACCTCTACTTTTTGGCGTTATGTTATAAAAAAGAACCCGCACGTTTGCAGATTCTCCTGGTGATGATTTCTAAAAATGTAACTCAGTTCTAATTCTAGAATATATTGAGTTACTATAAAAATCAAATATAAAATTATAAAATAATCTTATACAAATCTTATTGCGATAGAAACACAGACCGAATCATAACAGTTTTAAATGGATCCAATTCGATTTCGGCCATCCCAGAATCCGCATCATAACTAATGACACATCCTGTCATTCCTTTTAAAATGCCAACTGTGGCATCCGCATTGACTGTTACGGCTTTCATCGCATTCAACTCCGTTTCTATAATAGGCTTTGACTACCCATGTGGTCATTAGATTAGTCAGTTAACAAAAAACGCACCATAATTGAGTGCGTTTCAGACAAATATACCTACATGTTTTACTTTGTAATTTGGAAAGAACCACCATAATAATACGAATTGTCCACTTTTAGCACTGCCACATATGTACCTGGTGTGTAAACCGTTGTGATCGGTGTAGTGAACTTAGAATAGTAGTGGTGTCCAGCCTCACTTGCAGAAATGGTTTTGTAGCGCTGCAACTCACCATCTCCAATCAGACGATAAATCTTTACAACACCCACATCTTTTCCGCCCGTATACACCGTCGTATCAAACGTACCACCTTGCTTTAACGTACCAGGGGCTAACTCTTGCAGATAGTCCGCATTGTGATGCAATAAGAAAAACGTTTGCCATGGCCAATCATCTACAACAGGTGAAACTTGTTTAATTGCATTAACTTCAGCTCTCGCTTTATCAGGTACCGTACTGTCTAAAACGATAAGACTTGAAAAGGTTAAGGCGCCCATCAAAGCGAATGAACATAACTTATTCATGTTTAATTCCTCCCGTATATCCGACATTGTTCCAGTTATCTTACAGGTATTAGGGTAACATCCAGTAATTGGGTTATCATCCCGAAATCAATATATCATTTTCTTTAAATTTACTCAAATTAGAATTTTCGAACTATAAGAAGGTTACACAATAGAATTCGGTAATTATTGTAGAATTTCTACAATTAACAACAAATTTCAGAATATTCCCTGTGTTTCGGGGACAAACATAGGATTGGAAGCATTACAAGTACGTCAATCAGTAAGCGAAACAACAGTCTAGAATTTGTACTGTAAGGTTTCGCATACAAAAAACGTTATCCTTTCCGTGTTTTCACAAAGATGAATAACGTTTTTTCTTGTTATGGAGCCAATTGTTCGTTTACATAATAGTGGCGCGCCAGGATTCTTGTTTACTTTTTCATAAGAGAGTGTAACAATTGGCAACGCTTTACTTAACTAATTTTTCGTAGGTGATCCTATAGGATGGCCTGCATCATCGGTTTGTAAGCGCTGTGTTTGAAATTTTGTTAGGAGTATTGCATAACTCGATGGAGAACTATCATATTCGAACATAACTGCACCATCTTGCCAAATGCCATTTTCTTTAGAATAGCTACTGTCCAATGGATCACCTTGATTCATATGAACGTTGTGTACACCAAGTCCTACATCGAACGGTTCTCCGAAAATATACACTCTTTTTACACCTTTTAAACAAGCTTCCATTAGCTCAATTACGTTATTCCCATTTTCGGGTACCCAGGGATGGGGACCAAGTACACCTTTGTGACGAATCACATCCATTGCGCCTGAATCTGCATCTGATGCTAAACGGTAAAATCCGTCTTGTAAGGTAATGATGTTCTCAAACTTGTTTTTGTCTAGATGATCAATATGTTTATATTCTATTTTAATATTAGTTCGAGATTTCAAATTAACGGCACACTCATAAATACCAGCGGAATTGTTAACAAATATAAGATAATGAGGCCATCTTCCTTCTTCATCAGGCGGTTCAATATAATGTTTGTGCACACTTCCAATAATTACCCCATAACCATTTTGTAGTGGCATTGTATTCCCTCCAATAGAAAAACTTTGTCATTATTCTGCCCAGAATGTTTCCGAAAAAACACGTACCTAGCACTACTGTATTTCCACAAATATGTTTTCAATTCGAAGGGAGTTTCTATTTCGTGGTGTATATGTACGTCTTTATGTCCAAAAAAACAACAAATGTTTGGTATGGAACGCCCCTAAACAAATGTAAATTAAAGAAAAACCACAAGTATGTCATTTTGTGGTTTTTGCTATGAATTAATTTCTTATGATGATACTCCAAATATCTTTCATTCTACTACGCGTACTAATTTTCTAAAATCAAATAGAAAGAACTCCATTTTTCCCTTGTTAAATTGATACAATCTTACATTATCTAATGAGGGCCTTTTAATAGATACTTTGTTTTTTGTGATCCAAAGATACCCATTATTATCAAGTTCTCTATCATAATCAGCACCTAAGGACGATGCTTCTTTTGGCCTTATATTCCCCCAAGTATCCGTTGCAATTTGTTCTAAGTATGAGAATAATGCAGCAAAGTCCTCAGGAGTAAACGTAAAAGTGAATGTATACTCGTTATTACGTTCTTCTTTCTCAATTTCAAAAATAACTGCGGACTTTTTGTTTGTAATACGTAACATGGAACCGTTTTTTGTTTGAAAGATTCGTGTTTGCATATCAACGACACTCCCATTTGTTCGTATTGTACACAGCATTCATGTAGCCACATTACTAACATACAGACTTGAAAAGGAAGGGGACTAATAAAAGGCAGGGTCTTTTTAGAGCAGAATGCCTTTTTGATACTCGTATATCTCATTTGATTTTTGCAGTAACACATTATCGTCCTAAATCATATAACTCGGTTTCGTGGGGATATGGATCGTCATACAGATGCTACCTAATCGGTGTAATAACAGTTCCGTTTGTTCCCAGGAAAAATGCTGTCCATAGGGGCGGAATCCCGCTTGATAACAAGCTTTGCATTCTTTTACATTGGATACTTGATCAACAAATGTCTGCCGTTCACCTGATATTGTAGCTCTTGTTTCATCCCACTGATGCTTCCTGTGAGTTCTACAACACCAAACACATCAATCTGTTCTTCCTCTGTTTTATCAATTGGCCAGTAGCTAGTTGGAATATATGAAAATGTAATACGCATCTTCATCAACCTTTCTACGTTTTTTCTATCATACAGAAGAAAGAACGGAGGTGATAAAGAAATTCTATTTCTCCCACTCGTCAAACTCCAACATTTTCCGTTTGTACGTTACTATTTTTTTAGAAGCGGGGAGTCTGTACTAAACATAACACAGGCACGAAAGGGGACTACAATTTGCAAACATATACATGGAATCTAGGAGATACGTCAGTAACATTTCAAAACGGTTCGATGGTGCCGTTTCAAGAAGGGGAACCTGCTACATCGACAAGAGACATGATGTATTTTTACTATGACGTTTTACTACAAGTACGCCAGGAAACGCGTCGCATTTTGGTTCGCAATCATCCGACAAAAAAAGAGGGATACTTATTAGAACATACAAGAAGTATTCCTGATTATTTCCGAAAAGTCTGGTATCATCAAACGGAAATTGCTAATCTATTCTGGCGAGATATGTTTGTACGTCTAGAAAAATATCAGTATGAAGTGAAGAAGTCGTACGAAGAAAAAGTAACAGAAACGAAAGAATATAAAATCACAATTGGTTCCATCCCAACAGACTCAGAATCCGATAGCAATTTCGTTCTGTTTATTAATGGGGTAACGGAAGAGAAATTACAAGAACTCGCTACAATTGTTCATCAATTTACAGAGGATACCATCCATCGTTACAATCACGGTGTTGAAAAAGAAATAGGATAACAGAAGAAAAC
Organism: Bacillus cereus group sp. MG9; assembly: GCF_040459995.1. Lineage (NCBI taxonomy): Bacteria > Bacillati > Bacillota > Bacilli > Caryophanales > Bacillaceae > Bacillus > Bacillus cereus group sp. MG9. The sequence continues at coordinate 140,712 of NZ_JARVHC010000002.1, forward strand.
ACACGGTTCCAAATTGGCATTCCGTGTGTTTTTTGAAGTATGTTTTTCTCGTCACATACTTTGCTTAAAAGTATTATCCCGAATAATCGTTCTTTTTTCTTATATAAGAAAAGATAAATATCCACATTGCCATAATTACACCAAAAATAATAAGTCCGTAAAACATGGATTTAATTGTTAACCAAAATACACTAGGTTCTTCACTGTCTCCATTGCTACCCTCAATTTTTTTATATTCACCAATTGTAACTTTTTCACCATTTTGTATTACGCTGTATAGCAATTTGTCATCTTTCTGTGGTTCGAAATACACTTCCGTGACACCTTCCCGATAGACACGATAGACATCATCTTGCACAAGTTCGAATCGATCATTTTTTTCTTCATAATTGACAGTAACAATTTGATTATCAATAATTAATTTCGCCTTATCATTATCCATAATTTTAATATTATAACGAGGCTTACCATCTGTACTGTATTCTCCGTAGACATCCGTCTTATTAAACATAAAAAACATCACAATTACAATGAATAAACACCCTAAAAATATGTATTCCCGTTTCACTCCTACATCCCCCTATAGTGAAAATGTCAATCCATTTCACAATGATAATCACCTAATATTACCATAATTCAAGGAAGATTTTGTAGGGGAATATTCTTTCTACTCATAATTCTTATATTTAATATGTGAATATAATATGTTGTGATTTGAAGTAGAAACAGCGCGTGTTTCAAATACAACATTTTTATCTACTTGATGGCCTCTTATCTTTCCGTAAGAGGTCCTTTTTTTTATTCCTGGGTATGCCAACGTGATTCCACTTAATTTACACATACGTTAAAATATTCTCTTCAAAGATAGCCGAGGCTACTGCATTGCAAAATTTTCTTGTCTTTTTTTCTTTGTACCAAATCATACATTACTGAGTAATCGATAATTTATTCCTTTTTTGTATAATTTTCGTAAAATTACTTTGACCCAGTATTTATTTCACTATAAAATAATATAAGGATATATTCTGTTAGCGGCTATATGCATAGGTATGTCCTTTTTGTAATTGAGAAGGACGAAATGAAACCTAACACTTAAACGGGAGCAGCAGACAATACATATCATGAAAACGAACATAATGGACTGTCTATGGATATAGAAAAGAAAAAAGGGGCTATATTTGAAATGAAGATGAATAAATCATTCAAGGGTATTGCATTAGCAGGGCTAAGTGTAAGTTTCTTGCTGGCAGGTTGTACAACAGAAACATATGGACTTACACAGTCAGAGTATAGACTGGTAGATAAAGAATTTAAAGCAGATAAAATGGTAGAAGACATGAAGCGTTTGCGCTATAGCGATGAAGAGATTGAAAGACAACTAAGAGGTGCATTAGCTACAATTAAAACTGAAAAAGAAGAGAAGAAGAATAAGCCTGAAAAGAAGGCTGAAGTTAAAGCTGAGTCATATAGTAGAGAAAGTAAACCAGAAACAAACAAGTCAGGATACGATAACGATGTAGAGGGGTATCCTACAGACGAAGTAGACAAAGCAGATAAGAAGATGGTAAAACTATCCGAAAAAGAGTATCCGTATCGTTTATATGAACTATTTGTAAACATTCAATATGAAGTTAAGGAACTAGAGAAGAGAAACAATTTATTATTTACAGGAGATAAAGATCACATATTTCGGGTATTAGACCAAATAAGAATAGTTAAGAATGATGTAAACGAATTTGCAAACCTAACTCCACCTTCCAAATTTGAAGAATACTACGAGGATGCCATCCTAAGAGGGGTAGAAGATATTAAAGGAAACTTACTTACAGTAGAAGATGCAGTTAAAAAATATGAAGATAATACGTACAGTACATCAAAAATGAAAGAAGTTGTAGAAAAAGGTACGGAGAGTATAGAAAACGGGATTTATATGTGGTTTGGACTATTTGAGGAGATAGACGAGAAGTACCCTGACGCAAGGCAAAAAGCACTTGATAAGATGAAAAAGGATATGAAGGATTCTGTCAATAAAACCTATATTGATGATGATTCAGTTCCTGACCCTAACGATGGAATTATTGAACTATCTACTAACGGCAAAGAGTTAGTAGGAGTGTGGGATTTTTATAGATTTGAAAAGTTTACTTTTAGTATAGACTTCAAAAAAGACGGTACTATGACCATGTATGATAGTGAAGACAAAGAACAACAGAAGAAAAACTATGCAGCAGGAAAATGGTCATACGATGGAAACAAGAAACAAATAACCCTATCAATCAAAGAGTATATAGAAGGCGGTAAGAAAAAAGACGAGGACGATTACCCACCGAACTTAACCTTAACATTGAAGTCTCTCAAAGATGATACTTTACGTATGGCCGATGAAAGAGGTAACATTGAAAAAGCGAAGAAGCGAAAGTAATTGAGTATAAAAATGGAAGTAAATAAGCTCGTTACTCTAATACGAAATCAGGAGTAGAAGATACTGAGAAAGCCCCTAAAGAGAAACTAATATGTTTGAAGATGTATGTTACTGATTTTCAGTATCCTGGCTATCTATATGACATAAGTGTAATTGGTAGAATGAAAGCCACGGAGGGCTATAATGGAGCCTATTATGAAATTTATTTTACATTTTGTATTTTATTTTGGAGCACTGTTTCTTATACTTGGTAGTGCATTGGTTTTATTTATTGTGGCTGCATTACCAGTAATCAGGAATAAAAATCTATCATTCATAATGATCAGTTTAGGGATAAATATACTTGCCATTCCAGTGTCTTTTTTTATAGGTGGGATGGCAACAGCTTCCCCAGGTAGTACGATGCTCGATTTTTGGAAAGTATTTTTCTTTATTCAGGTATTACCGCTCCCCCTCCTACTTCTAGCTATGGTTTGGTGGTTTGTTCGTCGGAACAAAGAAAAAGCTCACAAGTAGAGTATTAAATAGATTTTTACTAGCGATCATGATTCAAATAAGCTGTCCATTTGGGCAGCTTATTGTATTTTTCTGCTAAGTATGATTTTTTCCAAGATGCTTGTGATCCCTCTAAAAAAGTTAAAAGGAAGGTGAAACATAATGGAATCCTATCAAAAGTTAGCCCACTTGTATGCATTAGGACTAGGCTGCGGACTATGGAACAGGGAGGAAGTTATTTCATGGTGCGATAGATTGATTGAAACAAATGACCACCCGCCTTATGAAATTATGGAGATATCATTAATGTCTACAGCAAAAATGGTATGTATAGAATCGGCTTTACTGTCATATAGTCGCACAGTTAATGAGAAAACCTCGGTAAACATCCTCCTTTCTGTCATAAATGAAAAGCTAAATAAAAAGAAATGGAATGTTAAACGAGCTATTACTTGTTCCACTCGTTTACTAGTAAACAGAGGTGTGTATTGGGAAGAGGAATATTTTGATTTATACAGCCTTGATGATAGCTATGAATTAGCAAAGGAAGGTATCCATTTTGATAAAGAAGATGTGATTTCTGCTTATATCGATACATTAGGTGCTTTTCGTGTCCATTTTAAAGAGTTTGAGGAACTCTATTTGAAAGTCATGAAACAAGAGTGGGAAGGGTAGAAGGCAGCCGAACAAACTTACTGAATCGTAAGAGCTACTCCCCGTATTTATTTAAAAAAGTGATGCATTATGATTGCATCACTTTTTTCATCTCTTTACTTTCTACATAGATTTTTGAATCATTAGTCCAGGAGCGCCAATCCTAATAATCTCCTACCAATTGCAATATTTTTATCCGCCCAAAAAGAATCAGCTAAATGCTTTTGTAAGGACGGAATCGTATCCGTTTTAATCCACTTTTTATAGTGCGGCTTCATCACAAAATCTTGTTGGCACTTTATACCTAACGTAATTTGTTTTTTCCCGAGTTTAACGTATTCCCCGAAAGAATTCTCCTTCCTCAAGCGTGTGAAGAGCGTAGCCCAACGATAGGTGGGAGATGAATTTCGGTTGGCGTAGCCAAAAGGATTTGCTTTTTATTTTGCCTCTGATATAATCGGTCTGGTTCTGTTGCAAAGTTTTTAAAAGTAAGCTAAACTTTTTCAAAACAGAGCGAGGAGAATCACAAATGAGATATTTTAAAGGAAAACAATTTAAGAAAGATATTATTTTAGTAGCCATCGGCTACTATTGTCGTTTTTCTTTAAGCTATCGCGATGTATCTGAACTTTTGAGAGAGCGTGGCATATCGGTTCATCCAACAACTATTATGCGTTGGGTCCATGAATATGGAAATTTGATCTATCAAATCTGGAAAAAGAAAAACAAAAAGGTACAATCATCGTGGAAATTAGATGAAACTTATATAAAAGTGAAAGGAAAATGGCGTTATTTATATCGTGCGATCGATAAGGATGGATATACATTGGATATTCAACTTCGAAAAACAAGAGATCATCAGGCAGCATATGCCTTTATGAAAAGATTGGTGAAGGCTTTTGGAGAACCAACGGTTCTTACAACGGACAAAGCCCCAGCGCTACTTTGCGCGTTTAACAAATTAAAAGAACAAGGTTTTTATAGACGTACAACTCATTGTACAGTCAAACATTTGAACAATCTCATTGAACAAGACCATAGACATGTAAAAAGGCGTTTTGCCAAATCCACAGGATTTCAAAGCCTTCGTCATGCTTCACGTCCCTTGAAAGGTATTGAAACCGTTCATGCTCTATATAAACGAAAACGAAGTTTGCAACAACCAAACTTCGTTTTTTCGACGTATAATGAATTACAACAATTACTAACGATTGAATAAAACCCATCTGCAATCATACCAACTTTTTCTCTGTTAAGAAACTTTGCAACAGAACCCTTGACATAATATCAAATTTAGATGAGCAAAGCTATTTCAAGTGAATAGAATCCACTCTTTAAGAATACATAAAATATATACATACAAGCTTAGTCTGATCACTACATCATTAGTGAAAGTAGAATTCTATAGATTTGGGAGGAAGAGATATGCAAAAAAAGGTTCTCCTGTTTACAGATTTGGGGATTGATGATGCGTTTGCTATACTGTATACCTTTTTTCGTAAAGACATTCATCTTGTAGGAATTGTAGCCGATTATGGAAATGTATCAAGAGAAAATGCAATAAGAAATATTAACTATTTGAAGTACATTGCGGGAAGAGAAGAGATACCTGTATTCCTTGGTGCTTCTGTACCGTTGACAGGTATATTGATTCAGTATTTCCCTGAGGTACATGGAAAAGTCGGATTAGGACCTATCATTCCCCCAGAAATTTCATATCCAGTTTATCCTTTAAATGATATTTATCAAATTATAGAATCAAATTTAGAAGATCTTACAATTATCAATTTAGGAAGACTTTCTTCGCTAGCTACGACTTTTGTATTGAATTTAGAAACAATGCGAAATGTTAAAGAATGTATTTGCATGGGGGGAGCTTTTTTCTATCCAGGTAATGTAACTGCCGTGGCTGAAGCTAACTTTTACGCAGACCCTTATGCAGCAAACTTAATTCTGCAGTATGCGAAGAAGTTGACAATTATTCCTTTAAATGTGACTCAACATGCGATTGTTACACCCGAAATGGTTCAGAAAATAGATGAGTTTCATCGGAATACACAGGATCTTGCAGGACTCATCATCAAACCTATGTTAGATTATTATTATAATTTCTATTCTAAGTCTAATCCTGGTATAAGTGGAAGTCCTATGCATGATTTTGTAACAGTGTGGTATTTGCTGAATCAAGAGGCTGTTAGTCTTTCAAGGGTACCCATTAAAGTCATTCCTGATCAAGGGGAGGGATTTGGTCAAAGCATTGCAGACTTTCGTTTTGTTACTAATCCAGGCTATAAAACACATAATGTAGCTTTTCAGTTTGATTATGAAAGATTCAAGAAGGATATTATGGAAACATTCCTAAAGAAGAGAGTGTAACAGACTTTATTAACTTCAGATAATACGGATTATGTGAATGAAATATCACTGCACTTAACGTACCGGAATTCGACTTTATTAGGTTGAAATTCGTCTAGCATACAAAACTTCCGAAATGTTGGCTGTATCCTATCACTATCAAGCTAACAAAATAAAATCCCCCTAATTGCTGGTCCATTAAAATTTTAACTTGATGACCATGGGGTAGCACCACACATCCATCAACTTAAGAAGAATAAACGCCACCAAAACAAAAAAAGCCCCAAATTTTTCTTGAAAATGAAGTGAACCCGAATAGTGGTACATGAAAAAAACACCTCCTGAATTCGCATACTAAGTATGCAAATTCAATGGAGGTGTTTTTCGTTTGAAGACAAGAGTTCATTACCCAGAAGAAATAAAGTGGAAAGTGATTGAAATGAAAAAGGATGGTTATTCAAATCACAACATTATGGAGAAGCTCGGTATTAAAAATGTTTCCCAAATTAAGACATGGATGAAATGGTATCGTACAGATCAAACGTATCGTTTTCAACAACCTGTAGGAAAACAATATTCTTATGGAAAAGGGCCAAAAGAGCTAAGTGAATTAGAACAACTACGTTTAGAAAATAAACATTTAAAAACAAAATTACTTGTATGGGGAAAGTATCTGGAAATCGAAAGGAGTTGAAACCAGAAACTGTAGTTACTTTATGGAGAGATGTAAAAACAAAAATAACTGTAAGAGAATTATGTAGCGTATTAGAATTACCCCGTTCCACATTTTATCGCTGGTTACAACGAACGGAACGTCTTAAAGATGATATAGAAGAGAAGATAAAGGCCGTCTGTCTTAGGCATAAATTACGGTATGGATATCGAAGAGTGGCCGCCACTCTTCGAAAAATGGGACTGTGTGTGAATCATAAAAAAGTATTACGGATTATGAGACAATATCATATACTCTCAAAGGTGCGTCGAAAGAAAAAGAAATATATGAATGGTGCGGAACCAGTGGTAGCTCCTCATCGATTGGAACGTCAATTTGAAGCATCAGCCCCAAATGAAAAGTGGTTTACAGATGTGACTTACTTATTATTTTGGGAGCGTACCTTGTATTTATCAACGATTATGGATGCCTTTAATCGTGAAATTATTAGTTATGTCGTCAGTGAGTCACAAACACTGACATTAGTCATGAAGACATTAAAACAAGCAATGAGAGGACGAAAAGTAAAAGATGTCATCCTTCACTCGGATCAAGGGAGTATTTATACAGCGAAGGAATTTCAAGCATGTGCCAAAGAAAACGGCATTATCACCAGCATGTCCCGGAGAGGAAATTTCCATGATAATGCCGTCATGGAAAGCTTCTTTGGTCATTTAAAAAGTGAAGCTCTCTACTCAAAAAAGATAACAAAAGTATCCAACACAACTGTGCGAAAGATTGTGCTAGAATACATTCATTACTACAATTGTGTGCGAATTCAAGAAAAATTAAACCACCTATCCCCTAAAGAATTTAGGGAACAGATGGTTTAGGTGTTTTGATATGTGTCCCGCTTTCGGGGTTCACTTCAAAAGCAGTGGGCTTTTACTTTAAATATGTTGAAAATCATTTGATATTACGACAGTATGTTTATTTAACGCTAATTTTATGTTAAAAATTAATTTGGTTTTATATAATCAATGTCAGAGATCGCTATCAATATATGTAAACATCTATGATAAAAAAAGGTGATTTTCCAAGATTATAAATCTATAATTTAAAAATCATCTAATAAATCCTCAAATTTTGTTAGGAGGGGAGTTCATGTAGCAATTAAAATTTCACTTTTATTAATCCTCGACTAAAATTTACAATGAAGGAGGGTATACATGGAGAATGTTCTACAATTATTTCGAGATGCAATATTGATATCAGAGCCGCTCTATAAAAATAATGCGGAGTTGTGGCAAAAATGGAATTCTTATTATGAAGAAGTTAAAGAAAATAATAGTAAGATTGTAACCTCGTTTTATTATTCTCCTTCATTTTCAATGCTTGTGAAGTGGCTTGAACAAAAGCAAGGAAGTGGCCTCTCTTCTTTGCAAATATTCACAAGTATAGAGAAATATAAAATTGAAATCAACGAAACTATTGGTAGATTTGTTGAACAAGAATTTCCGAAAGACAACAAAGTTAATAATATAATACCTAAAATTTTATTTGAATCTACTCACAAAAACGTGCTTGAAAACTACCTTGAAGTGAATAACTCTGCAGTTTATTATAAGTTAAGGGATGGAATAGCAAAGAATCAATTTGAAGAAGATGAAAATACAAAATTACAGTCGTGTCTAATTGAAACGAAAGATAGTAATGGAGTAGCAAAACTCTCTTCTCACAAAGATGAAGATTTAAGGTTAGCGAACATTGAAGAAGCAGCTCGATGGAATACATTAATTGATGGTGTAATGAGTAATATGGACGATCTTACCGCAGACTGTTTAGATACAATTACAATACAGTGGTTGAATCAAGCAAAATCTCCAGACGATTTTATTGATTTCAGCTATGAAAATGTACTAGATATGTGTAATATGCCAAAAGCAACAGCAAACGGTATAGAGTATTATCGTGCAGAAGATAAAATTAAAATTGCACAACGGATAGCTGCCTTGGCGAGTATCTTTATTTATTTAAATGATGACAATGAGGTCGTGGTTTTAAATGATCGTGCAGAAACTGGTAAGCAATTTGAAATGAAACGTGAAATAATTAAAAGACTTTTCGTTTTAGATTCTGTAGTTCTTTGGAGAGATAAAAATACCAATGATTACGTAGGTATTGAATCTTGTAGAATAAAGCCAGGTAGCTTTTTATCGATGTATTTATACGAATCTAGTAGCACAACAGCGTTATTATCTAAAAAAGCATTGGAGTATAATAGTTATCGCCACAAATTCCATAAGCGACTCATTCGCTACTTATCTTGGCAGTGGAGAATTCGACAACAGTACAGTAATTTAAAAAGACCATATTCGATTGGTGGAGAAAAAGGACTATTATCTGTTATAGGGATTAATATAGCTAAGGGGCGTCCACACCGTATTCGTGAGCAATTAGAAAATGTGTTAATAGATTTAGAAAAAGAAAAAGTTATTTCACATTGGGCGTACACTAAAGATTTAGATGAGACACAGTTTACAAAGAAGTATTGGTTTGAAAATTATTATTCACAGTTAGGAATAGTGATTTTACCACCAGAAGAATTAATTAATTCTGTGGGGAAAATGAAAACAAGAAAAAATATAGATGTAATACAAGGGGAAAATCAAATTGTAAAAATAAATAGTAAACCTTTGAATACAGATGAGAATGAAAAATTGATTCGAGAGAAACTAGTTTTTTTTCATACTAAAAAGAACATAAAAATGAGAGAACTTTCGGAAGAAATAGATATTTCGCAACCTACTCTTTCCAGATTCTATAATCGAAAAACAAAGCGTCTTTCTGAAAATGCTAGAGACAAATTAAGTCACTGGTACAATAGACAAATTATTATTGAAAAAATGTAAAGAAAGAATATCTATTTTATTGAACTACTCACCACTTAACATCCTCACGAACTGTTTGAAGTGGGAGATTCCTAAGTACGGAAACCTAACGGTTTCTAATTCATTAGGCGATCCCGTAGTTCCTACGGTTAAGAGACGAATTGCTTGGTTTCTAAGATTGAGCGCTGCATTTCAATCTCTATCGTGATGTGCGCCACAAGTAGGGTAATCCCACTCACGAATTGATAAAGTTTTTAATCGGTATAATGAAAAATTTCAATTGTTCATTATACCGATTAAGTGAAACAGTGTAAATGAAATCCCTTTAAGCAAAAGTTTTTTAGAGGCTTGTTTAAGGTTTGTCTCTATGTTTTTTGAAAATTATGTCTTTATAAAAGTATCTTAATTCTAATTGAATTGGAATATATATTAAAATTTATGACTAACAAAACTGATGGAATGTTAGAATATCCTTGTATATACTTTACGCATATTTATTTAATATAGCTGAAGCCTTTTCTTTGATTAGTGTAACTATTTCTATAGGATGTTTAACTTCAACGTCATCTCCCAAACCTAAAAAAAACTCACTCATATATCCAATTTCATTTTTATTTAGGTATGTATCAATTAGACCTGTTCCATCATCAAGTATTTTAATTTTTTCACGTAACCAGATGTTAAAATCACATTTAAGAATACCTTCTCTTGTTAAAATTACATATAATTTTATAAGTTCTTTGGGTTTTTCTTCTGTTTTTTCAAACCATGTATTTAAAGTTAAATTAGAAAAATCTTTCTTTTGCGGGAAGTTATTTTTAACTTCTAGCATCCTTATTCTATCTATTCGAAACAGTCTATTTTGTTGCCTATTAAAGCAATATGCGGGCATATACCAATACCCATTAGACGAATAAATACCTATGGGCTGTATAATTCGTTTTGAGAAGCCTCTTTTTGATTCATACTCAATTTGTATCACTTCTTGATCAATAGCAGCATCCATTATATTTTTTAAAAGAGGGGTCTTTTCCTGTCTTGTTGGAGTGATAAAGAGCACCCTTTCACTCATTGAATCAATTTTCTTTTTTAGTTCTTGTGGAAGATAATTATAAAATTTATTTAGAGCGGATTTAGATTCATGTTCAAATGGTATGGAATCATAATATTGTAAAGATTGACAAGCGAAAAACAAGGAGATTGCTTCATTTTCAGAGAATGTAATGGGGGGTAATAAGCCATTTTTATTTATTAAACGATACCCCCCATGAGGACCTCGTTCAGAATAAAGTGGAATTCCAAGGGTAGATAATTCTTCTAAATCCCGTAGAATCGTACGTTTAGATACATTAAATTCATCTGCAAGCTCTTGCACAGTAAATTTATTTTTTGTGTTGATTTGCAGCAATATATTAAAAAGTCTATTTATCTTGCTCATCAGTTTTCATCCTTTTTAAAAATTTTTCTTTTATACATGACAAAAATTGTCACTATTAAATGTTACGATTAAGTTGTTCAAATAAGGAATGGAGGCGAATATATGTACAGTAAATTGATGCGAACTACCTTTAAGAGTGCAACAGTATACAAGTTTAATGTATTAACAAAGATTATAGCAACGCTTATAGCCGTGTTTGCTGTAAGGCAGGTTTGGACCGTCTTATATGAGAATCCCCCAGCGAATGGGGTTAATGTTACTTTAGACGTAATGTTAACATATATGACAATCTCAATTGTACTACAATCCCTATATACTCCTACAATTGTATGGGAAGTAAGTCAAAAAATTCAAAATGGACAAATAGCACAAGAATTTCAACGTCCATGGAATTTTGAGTTTGCAATGCTTTCGCGTTCGTTCGGACTGATTCTTGCGAATATTATGACGGTTGTTATTCCTATTGGAGTTATTACCGTGTTTATTTTCCCAATTAGTATTAGTAGCTCATGGATAATGTGGTGTGCTTTTTTATTTAGTATTTTTGCTGGTATTATAATAAATTTTTGTGTTCAGTTTTTTATTTCTCTTCTTGCATTTGTTTTTGTAGAAGTTTGGGGATTTGAGATTGTTATAGGATTAGCTACTTCGTTTTTATCCGGACAATTAATACCACTGTGGTTTTTCCCAGAGTTTTTGCAAAAAATCGCTCAATTTCTACCTTTTAGAGGAATGTACGATATTCCATTATCTATTATAACAGGGCAAGTTAATTTTCAGAATGTTTTAGGTTTATTGGCTTTTCAAATAATGTGGGCTGTTGGCTTAATAATAATCATCCGTTTAGTTGTTAGATATTTTCAAAGAGTGCTTGTAGTTGCTGGTGGTTAAGAAAGGAGAGAAGTATATGGAATACTTAAGACTTTATTTAAAAATGCAGAAAGCTAATATTCGTTCTAGAATGGCATATCCATTTAATTTTTTCTTAGGCATTATTTGTGTTACATGTTTCGGAATATTTTCTACCCTATTTATATGGGTACTAACAAGAAACTTTCCAAGTATAGCCGGATGGAATTTTTACGAAATTTTATTCATTTCGTCTTTTAACATGCTTTCCTATTCGTTGGGCTTACTATTATTTATACACATTATGGACATTGATCATTATGTAAGAAATGCGGAGTTTGATAGAATCCTTGTCCGACCAATGAACGCACTTTTACAGTTTGCAAGTAAGCAAATTAATATTAACAGTTTAGGAACAGTAATTTATGCAGTAAGTGCGTTAATTTACGCAGGTGTCCATATTAGTGGATGGAGTGCTGTATCAATTTTATATACCGTGTTACTAATTATTTGTGGAACTATAGTTTCTATATCTATCCATTTAATAATAGGATCAACAGCCTTTATTACTTTACAAAGTGGAGGATTGTTTCAAATGTTAGACAATATCTATACGAATGTTGATAACTATCCAGTCACAATTTTTCCGAAATGGGTACAATTTTTCTTAACTTTTATACTTCCTATTGGGTTTATAGGCTTCTATCCAAGTGCCGGTTTATTAGGAAAAGGTTCTTATTTATTAAATGAAAATCTTATTTTGATCTGTTTGGCAGTCTCACTTATTTTATCTATTTTAAGTTATATTATTTGGCACGTGTCTATTAAGTTTTATTCGGGAGCCGGTTCTTAATTTTAAAAAAATTTCGGGGGTGTCTGTATTGATTATTGAAGCAAAAAATTTATCGAGAGAATTTACAGTATATTCTAAAGAAAATGGTTCTTTCTTTATGTTGAATCAAATTTTAGGAAGGAAAGGAACTAAGAAAAAGGTTGTAGATAATATAAATATGGACATTGCTGAAGGTGAAATGGTAGGGTATTTAGGACCCAATGGGGCAGGGAAATCTACAACAATAAAAATGCTTTCAGGAGTTTTAACACCTACTTCAGGAGAGTTAAAAGTTCTGGGTAGGGAACCAGGGAAGTATCGTAAAGAAAATGCTAAAGATATTGGCGTTCTATATGGACAGAGAACACAGTTATGGTGGGATCTAAAATTAAAAGATTCCTTTGAACTATTAAAAGCGATATATAAAGTTGATTCTAAGGTATATAAAAAAAGATTAGATAACTTTATTGAAATATTAGATATGGAGGAATTTATAAATCGACCAGTCCGACAATTATCTTTAGGGCAGAGAATGAGAGGAGAAATGGTTGCTACACTACTACATTCACCACCAATTTTATTTTTAGATGAACCAACTATTGGCTTAGATGTTTTGGCTAAAAATAAGATACAGGAGTTTCTTAAATTTTTAAATAAAGAAGAAAAAACAACGGTATTAATAACATCTCATAACATGGACGATATTGAAAAATTATGTGATAGAATTGTTCTTATTGATCAAGGAAAGATTATGTTTGATGGTGCAAAAAATAATTTAAAGAAAATGACCACAAAAAAAGATACGTTAATTGTGGAAATTGCGCTAGAAGACATGAATAAGATACCATCTTTGATTCCTCTAAAAAAAGAAGATAATAAAATGTACTTTGAATTTAGTGATCATGAAGAAGTACCAAAGATTATTAATGAATTATCTAAACAATTCAGGTTAATTAAAATAGAAATTGAAACACCTGAAATAGAGCAAGTATTAAGGGAATTATATGAAAATAAACAATATGGGATGGTTCTTTAACGTACTGTTAACAACAAAATTACTATTAAATAATGGAATGATAAGAGTAGATTATTATATTATAAATATGCCAAGCGGCAATATATTATGAGAGGAGGGAAAGACATGACAGATTCAAATACAAAAATGTTTGTTGGTGGCGTAAAGATTTAATATTGTTCTAATTTTTCAGGTAGAACTATTCAGATGTACTTTTTTAGTACTTCTGGATGGTTCTATTTTTTTATATAAGAAATCATTATTTTATATTAATGTACAAATATTTTTTAGACGTATTGTATAAAAAAGTCATAAGGAAGGCACTAGAAGTCATTAACATGACGTTAACATGTTAATGATTTTAAAGTAATGGAACAGTACAAGTGTATATGAGATGATAACTATGAAATAAGAAAATAAGTATATAAAGGAGGTGATTAATATGACAAACCCAAAAGTTCTTGTTGGAGGCGTAAACGCGTAATATTGTTCTAATTTTTTGGGTAGAACTATTCAGATGTACTTTTTTAGTACTTCTGGGTGGTTCTATTTTTTTATATAAGAAATCATTATTTTATATTAATTTACTAATGTTTTTTAGATGTATCTTCTGAAGAAGATCAGAAGGAAGGTACAGGAAGTCATTAACATGACGTTAACATGTTAATGATTTTAAAGTAATGGGACAGTACAAGTGTATATGAGATGATAACTATGAAATAAGAAAATAAGTATATAAAGGAGGTGGTTAATATGACAAACCCAAAAGTTCTTGTTGGAGGCGTAAACGCGTAATATTGTTCTAATTTTTTAGGTAGAGCCATTTAGACTTACTTTACTAGTATTTCTGAGTGGTTTTATTTTATATGTTCATTAAACCTATTATAACTATGTATTAATACTTAAATGTTATTTGGATATGGTTTATGAAAAAACTTTAAAAGGAATATGTTAGTAGTTCTTAACATGGTATTAACATGTTAAGAACTCTAAATTGATGGGACAGTACAAGTATATATATGATTATAACTGTATAAAGGAGGTGATAAATATGCGAGATGGAATATCAAAAGTTCTGGTGATTAAAGTTATTTAATTGTTTCAGTAATAACAGACATATAGAAATGTTTAAAATGCCTTCTTTTTTACTTTAGTAGTTAAAGCTATGTGAACCATACTTAATTTATTTTATTAATATGCATTATGAAAAGGTTAAATTATTTCCATGTATAGTGCCTACTTTTCCCCACTAAGCTCTTACTATAAATTTTTACATTGATTATGTTAAACACTTTAATTTCTCCGAAAAATCCTTAGGCCTACTACTAAGGATTTTTTATTTAATAAAAAATTCACACTTTAATGTTTTTTCTGTAAATAACGCAAAATTAACTGTGTATTTATGTCATTACTTTTAATCAATTTGTATTCTTTTATTTAAGGAATAAAAAATATGGAGAAGAAAAAGATGAAAAATTATAAAGTTAACAATTCAATACTAGACTTGGTAGGTAGTACACCATTAATGTTATTAGAAGCATTTTCTGATAATGATGTGAGAATTTTTGCGAAGATAGAAGGGTTTAACCCTGGGGGAAGTATGAAAGATCGTCCAGGATTAAATATGATTAATATTGCTGAAAAAAAAGGTATATTAAAGCCGGGTGGAAGAATTATTGAGTCAAGCTCAGGGAACTTAGGAATTGCTCTAGCTATGATTGGTGCAGTTAAGGGATATCAGGTACATTGTGTAGTCGATCCTAGAATTAGTACGACTAACTTAAAGATTATGCGAGCGTATGGAGCAACAATAGATATGGTCTCTCGACCAGATAACTATGGTGGCTATCAACAAGCAAGGATTGATAGGGTAAAGGAATTATTAGAAGTATATGAAGATGCTTACTGGCCGAATCAATATGACAATAAGGGGAATCCAGAGGCACATTATAAAGGAACAGCTTTTGAAATCTATAATGCGTTAGGAGAAGATATTGATTACTTAGTAATACCTGTTAGCTCCGCAGGATTAGTAACAGGTTGTGGTTTATTTGTTAAAAAGCATATGAAAAAAACAAAAATTATAGCGGTTGATGCAAAAGGATCAACTATTTTTGGTGGCTGTCCTTCTGCTCGTAGGATGACGGGAATTGGTGGGAATGTAACACCTCCTAATTTAAAAAGAGAACTTATAGATGAAGTATTTCATGTGAATGACGATGAGAGTGTTCAAATGTGTGAGCAGATTATTAAAAATGAAAGTCTTCTTGTTGGTCCATCTTCAGGAGCGGCACTTTTTACAGCACTTAAGTTAAAGGGAAATATAAAAGGTAAAAAAAATATAGTAGTAATATTTCCTGATAATGGCGATAGATATTTGGATGGTTTATTGGATGTATTTTGTTCAAAAAGTGATCGGAAAGTAAATATTGAAAATCTAGCTTATTAGCAATGAAAGGAAGCTAACAATGGATTATGTAAGATCTGTATTTGATTTATGTGGCGATACCCCAATTGTACAACTAAATAGAATGGCTAAATATCAGAATGTATTTTTAAAGCTTGAAAGCTTTAACCCTGGTAAGAGTGTCAAGGATCGACCTGTTATAGAAATGCTGAAAGATGCGGAGGATTCGGGCAGATTGAGGGCAGGGATGACTATTGTCGAATCCACTTCGGGTAATACTGGCATAGCGCTAGCTTTATATGGGAAGAAAAAAGGTTACAGAGTTATATGTGTAGCAGATGAAAATATCCCGAGAGAAAAGCTTAACTTACTTAAAGCATATGGTGCAGAGGTAGAGATGGTGGAAGGAACCATAAATTTGAAAAATGCAGATTTAACAGAATATCGTATAAAATACATTCGTAATTTAATTGCAGATAATAAAGATTATATTAATTTGAGTCAATATGATAATGTGATGAATCCTCATGCTCATGAAATACATACTGCAGAAGAAATATTAAAACAAATTAATCAAGATATTAAAGCGATAGTTATTAGTGTTGGCACAGGTGGAACAATAACGGGTGTCTCTAAAGGTATCAAAGATAAAAGGCCAGATTTGCTAATATATGGGGTGGAGCCAGTTGGATCTACTTTATTTGGTGGGGAAAAAGGCCCATATTTACAACAAGGTCCTGGAAATTATTTTAAGCCTAAAATATTTAATACAGTACATGTAGATAATCATGAAAAGGTTAATGACTATAATGCCTTTAAAACAACAAGGGATTTAGCTACTAAAGAAGGTTTATTATTAGGAGGATCTTCGGGAGCTGTAGTATATGCTGCTATCAAAATTGCCGATCAATTAAAAGAATCATGTGGAGTTTTAGCAGTTTGTCCTGATAATGGGACCAAATATTTAGACACAATTTTTAATGATGAATGGCTCAAAGAACATAATCTGTTTTAATCAAGGAGGTGAGTTTAATGATAATGAATAAAAATAAATCTAATATGGTTCAAATGATTGAGTATTTTTGTAATAGAAATACTACTGATGTTGAGCAGATTATTAAAATGGTACATGAAGTTGGGTATGATTTAACTCAAATAGAGAATGTTAATTTTTTATTTTCAACAGGTGTAAATAGACATCGGTATATAAGTATAGTAGAAAAGAATGCTAATCTTGAACAAAGTGTAAAATTTATACACCAGAATTTAATTTATGAAATAGAGTCTAGTTACATTACGCAGCGACTTGAATTGACTCATTATCAAATTGTGGTAATAGAGATCAATCTGAAATATGCGAGAATATTAAAGGAATTAGAAATAGATAATGAATCAATACTTTACCAAAGAATAAATTATTTCCTTATACCAGTGTTACAATTATTATCTTTAAAGCAAGTACTAGAAATTTGTATTGACTACTCGAAAAAACGCGTTGCTTTTGATGTACCTATTCATAAACATCAATTAGTGGGCCAAACATTAGCAGATAGTTTTACAGAGTATACAACCAATAAATTATTATTAATAGAACTAGCAAAGAAATTAGATAAGAAATTAATTACCATGAAAGAATGTGTTAGATCAATAATATTTCTTATAGAGAGTCAACAAGAAATTGTAGATAAGTTAGTTCCTACAACTGGCGCATATGGATTAATTGAAGAAGCAGGTATAAATAGCAGGTTTTTAGAAATTCATGGAATTGGTTCTGTATTCCACTACATTAACTACGTATAACTAAGAGGGTTTGATAAATGTGGGTTATATTAAAACTTTGTTAAAAAAACAAATAGCGTTAAAAAAAGAAGCAGCAGTTATCAATGAAGAATTTATATATTCTCCTACAAAGGTAATAAAGGAAATGAACGTTATTAGTAATAACTTTAAGCATTTCAAAAAGGGAGAAAAAATTGGTTTAGTAGTAGATCATTCTTTACGATCATTGATGATATTGTTAACAATTATAGAGCAAGAATATAGTTTACTACCATTGGATAGTAAATGTACAGTTTCTGAAATAGAAAGAGTTAAAAAAATTACAGAAACAAGTGTATGGATTATACCAGATACCTATAACTATGAATCTATATCAACCAGCAGCTTTTACACTTACTCGGAAGTTTATAGTGAACAATTGAAAAGACCAAATAATAACTATGAAGCAGAAAGTAAATCCTTATATATGCTTACTTCTGGAACAAGTGGTATTACTAAAATTGCCAAGATTCCTTACCATAGTTTATGGAGAGGTGCGGAAAGCTATCGAGATTGGTTTGATATTAAAAATACCGATACTATAATTTCAACCGTTCCATTAACTCACTCATACGGTTTAATAGGTGCATGTTTAACTTCAATTTTTAGTCAAGCTACTCTGTATCTATGTAAAAACCCTACCCCCAGAAAAGTCATTAATGCAGTTCATGCATCAAAATCTACAATTTTATTTGGAGTACCTGTATTTTATAACATACTTACTCAAGCCCAAAAAATAACAAAAATAGATTTAGAAACGCTAAGATTAATAATTTCATCAGGAGGTCCTCTAGATAAGATAGTTAAGGGGGAATTTTTCCAAAAGTTCGGTCTGCCTATTCAACAAGTATATGGAAGTACAGAAACAGGTGCCATAGCAGCGACACATCCTGTTAGAAAATCAAGTTTAAATGCGGTGGGTTACATATTACCTCACGTTAAAGTAGAAACAAGTAATAATGGTTGTTTAAAAGTGCAAAGTCATACGGTTTTTAATGGATATTTAACTGAAGTTGGTGAGCATTCGTTTGTTATTAACAGAACATTCGAAACAGGAGACTATGGATACGTTAAAAATGGAGAGATTTTTTTAAAAGGACGGGCAAAAACATTTATAAATGTTGGAGGTAGAAAAATAAATCCAACCGAAATTGAACGTGCTTTAGTAAATCATCCTTATATTACAGATTGTAAGGTTTTAGGAGAAGTGGATACATTATATGGAGAGAGAATTGTTGCCTATGTTCAAGCACAAAGTGAGTATCTAACTATTGAATGTGTTAAAGAATTTTTAGAAAGAAGATTAGCAGAATATAAGTTACCCCACCAAATTAAAATTGTACAAGAAATTTCGAAAAGTTGGAAGGAAAAATATATAGAAGGGGATAGATACTAATGAGATACGTAGAAGAGAAAGAACAAAACGATAGTATTTGTATAATTGGATTAGGTTATGTTGGTATTACACTAGCTAGTGCATTTCTTGCTAAAAAACAGAATGTTGTAGGTATTGAGGTGAAAAAAGAAGTTAGGGATCAATTGAGTAGAGGGGATATACATCTATTTGAACCTGGAATAGAAAGTATATTAAAAGAGGAAATTAATAATAGACTTACAGTTCAACAATATATTCCGGATAATTTAAAGAGTGTAATTATTTGTGTAGGTACTCCGTACTCACAAAGAGATAATAAGCCAGATTTAAGATATCTCAAGGAAGCTATTGAGGCTGTAAAAGATAAAATGACATCCGATACTTTAATAGTTATTCGAAGTACATTACCAATTGGTGTCACTAGGGAATTTGTTTTACCTATACTTCAAAATAAAATTAAAAATCCTAAAGTTGTATTTGCACCAGAAAGAACAATTCAAGGTAAAGCATTAGAAGAGTTATTAAATTTACCACAGGTTATTGGAACATCCAATGATGAACATTTTGAGCAAGCTAAACGACTTTTTGAGAAGCTAGGCGTAGAAGTAGTCAGGGTACGATCGTTTGAAACAGCAGAGATGCTGAAGTTAATGTGCAATGCACATACAGATATTTTATATAGCTTTGGGAATGAGATGTCCAATATTTCAACAAAATTTAATATAGATATACATGAGATGATAGAAGCTGCAAATCATAATTATCCTAGACCAGATATTGCGACTCCGGGTTATGTAGGGGGATCATGTTTAACTAAAGACCCTTATCACTTAATTTATTCTGCTAAGCAAAAAGGATATATGCCGCATTTAGTAAAAGCAGCAAGAGATACAAATGAGAATTTGCTTAAAGGTATTATGTTACAAATAAATGATATTTTGGAGAGTAAAGGGTTGGATTGGAATACCACTAAAATTTTTGTTTCAGGGTTGGCATACAAGGGACGGCCTGAAACAGATGATTTAAGAGGAAGTGCAATATGGGAGCTCCTTAACCTTTTAAAAGGAAAGAAAGTTAAAGAAATCATGTTACATGATTTTGTGATTGATGCTCAAAAAATTGAAGAGGAATTTGGACTAAAGGCTGTTACATTCGAAGCTGGAATGAAAGAAACAGATATTGTGATTATTTTAAATAATCACCCTCAGTATCAATTATATTCAGATAATATAATTGATACTCATGAGAAGAAACAGAAAATTATTTATGATGTATGGGGTATTTATAAAGAGGTTCTCAAAAATGTGACAAATAAAAAATGTGATTACTTAGGAGTGGGATTTAATGGCTAAAATTTTGGTAACTGGTGGAGCAGGTTTTATAGGTTTTCATTTAGTAAAGTATTTACTATCCCAAGAACATAATGTAACGGTTATTGATAACTTTTTTAGAATTAAAGAAGATGATGAATTTAGAAAGCATGAATCTAAATTTAACTTTATACAAGGTGATCTAACTAAACCTTTAGATGATCTACTAATGGATAAGTCATTCGACTATGTATTTCATTTAGCTGCTATAAATGGTGTTAAATATGCGAATGAAATGCCTGAAAAAGTATTAAGGACCAATATTTTGAGCACGATTAATGTTTTAGATTGGTGTGCAAAGCATCCACCTAAGTCATTTGTTTTTTCTTCATCTAGCGAAACGTATAATGGGTCAAAAGAATGTTTTGATATACCAATCCCGACATCCGAGGGCGTACCTGTAGCAATTAGTGATGTAACTTTACCAAGAAATTCTTATGCGGGTTCGAAGATTACTGGTGAATTATTAACTATTCATTACGCAAATAAATATAATTTTGCAGGGAAAATTGTTCGCTATCATAATATTTATGGACCAAGAATGGGAAAAGACCATGTAGTTCCAGCTTTAATTGAAAGAATTTTCAGTAAAGAAACCCCTTTTAAACTATATGGTGCTGAACAAACAAGAGCGTTTTGCTTTATTACAGATGCAGTGGAAGCAACATATGAGGTGGCTTTACTAGAAGATGAAAAATGTCAGATAGTTCATGTTGGTAACTCAGAAGAAGAAATCGAAATTAAAGATTTATGTAAAAAAATATTTAAGATAGCTAATTATGATGTGGAAATTGAAAATCTTCCAGCACCAGCAGGTTCACCTGCGAGAAGATGCCCAAGTACAGAAGAACTTAAAAGAATAATTAACTATATGCCTAAAGTCTCATTAGAAGAAGGATTGTTCCGAACTTATGAATGGTACAAACAAGAATATAAAAAAAATATTGATGTTGTTTAGAAGTAGTTATCCAATGGTATCAGGTGCTGATAACATGGCAAGTTATACTGCCAAATTTTTATCTAAACACAATGAGGTAGATATAATATTGGTACAAAAAAGCGATGCGCATAAAAAATATAAAATAATAAGAGATGAACTAGGAACAAGGATTTTTATCCCTAGTTCATCATCCCTTGACGATTATATTGATTATTTAGAAAAACTGGAACCAGATTTAATACATTTAGTGGATTTAGTAGATGAAGAGTTTTGTGATGTTGTTCAAAAGTTAAGTTATAAAGCTCCAGTTGTAGTAACTCCTGCAACAGATATTCGCTTATGGGAAAATCGAAGGAAAGGGCTTAATATATGTCGACTTGCAAAAAATATAGTTACTTTAACAGAGTACGAAGAAAAGAATCTTATACAAGAATTGGGATCAAAATATCTCAATAATATTGTTAGGATTTCCCAGGCTCCTGTAATAAGTGATGAAGAAATATTTGATTTTCGGGAAAAATATAATATTTCAATGGATGATCAAATAATTTTATTTCTTGGAAGAAAAATAAAATCAAAAGGCTATCATCTTTTATTGAAAGCAAGTAGTGACATAATAAAGAAACATCCTAATAGTAAATTTATTTTCATTGGACCTCATTATAAAGGATCTAAATTGATATTCGAAAGGTATAAAGGTAATAAAGCAATATTAGATTTAGGTCAAGTTTCAGAAAGAGAAAAACTTTCTGCATTACAAGCTTGTAATTTACTATGTTTACCTTCTACTGCAGATGTATTCCCATTGACATTCCTAGAAGCATGGCTGTGTAAGAAGCCAGTAGTTTCAGCTAACTTTCCAGGTGTTAAGAATATCGTTAACCATGGGGAAAATGGGCTGATAACAAATACGGAAATACAATCTATCTCAGCGAATATACAGTTTTTATTAGAAAATAAGTATCTCGCTCAGTTGTATGGGGAAAATGGGTATCAGAAGGTTATCAATCAATATTCATGGGAAAAGGTAACAGAAAATATTCAAGTGTTATATGAGAAAATTATTGAAAGGGAGGTAGAAACATATGAGAGCAGTAATAATGGCAGGGGGGAAAGGGATTAGATTACACCCATATACTAAAATCATCCCTAAACCACTTATTCCTTTGAATGAAATACCAATCTTAGAAGTTATTTTGAGACAACTTCAATACCATGGATTTACACATGTGACTCTAACTTTAAATTATAAGGCTCGTTTAATTCAAACTTATTTTGGAGATGGAAAAGAGTTAGGGTTAAATATTGACTATACAGTTGAAGATAAAGAAATGGGAACAATTGGACCACTAACATTAATAGAAAATTTGAATGAGCCTTTTTTATTAATGAATGCAGATATATTAACAGATTTGGACTTTGGAAAATTTTATAAAGAACATATTGATTCCAATGCAATTGGTACGGTCATGTTATATAACCATTCATTAAATGTTGATTTTGGTGTGGTAGAAAGAAATTCTATTGGTGAGATTACCGATTACCTTGAAAAGCCGTCTCACGATCTACTAATTTCTTCAGGGATTTATATGCTAAACCCTGAATCAATATTTTATTTAAATAAAGATGAAGAAATAGGTGCACCTGAATTTTTAAAAAAATTAATTAAATCACAAAAAATAGTTAAATCATATATTCATGAAGGTGTATGGATGGATATTGGGACAAAAAGAGGGTTAGACTTAGCTACCGATTTCTTTCAAAAAAATAAAAATCAATTATTGAATTTAAGTAAAGAAAATTTAATAGAAAAAGATAGGGTTGTATAAATTATGGATTGGAAAATACCTTTATATGATTTAACAATTGGTAAAGAAGAAATATCGGCTATAACTAAAGTATTAAAATCTCAATGGATATCTATGGGGGAAGAGACTAAAAAATTCGAGGTTCTATTTTCTGAAAACTTAAATATTAGTTTGCCAGGATTAGCTGTAAATAGTGGGACGGCTGCTCTACATACAGCTATGAAAATTTTAGATATTGGGCCAGGTGACGAAGTTTTAGTACCTTCAATGACATTTGTGGCGTCAGCTAATGCAGTAAAGATGGTGGGGGCTACACCAGTTTTTATAGATTCTACAAGCCACTATGATTTTAATTTAGATCCGGAAGTAATAGAGAGAAAAATAACTTCAAAAACAAAAGCTATAATTGTGGTGCATTATGGTGGTTATAGTGCAGATATGGATAGAATTATGCAGATAGCACATAGTTATGGAATAAAGGTCGTTGAAGACGTAGCACATGGACCATTTGTAAAGACTCCTAAGGGATTTTTAGGAACCATTGGAGACATAGGATGCTTTAGTTTCTTTTCAACAAAAAACATAACTACAGGTGAGGGTGGAATGCTTGTTACTTCCGACTCTAACTTACATGAGAGAGCACGCTTATTTAGATCCCATTCTATGAGCGTTAGCTCATGGGAAAAACATAAAGGGAGACCTACAACATACGATGTTAAGGAAGTAGGTATGAATTATAGGACTACAGATTTAGCATCTGCGATAGGGATTCAACAGATATATAAGTACAAAGACAATCAAAAAATAAGAGAAGCACTAGCTTCAGAATATAGGATAAATCTAAGACAAATAAAGGATGTGACAATACCTTTTGAATCCGTAAGTGTCTCAAAAAGTAGTCACCATATTTTCCCTATAATATTGCCTGAAAATATAAATAGGGATCTCGTTATTAGTAAGTTAAAAGAGGAAGGAATTCAAACAAGTGTACACTATCCCCCATGTCATTTATTTACACTATATAGACAGACACAAGGAACAAAAATAGGTGATTGTCCTATAGCTGAAGAAATTTCAGATAGAGAACTAACTTTACCTTTACATCCTAACCTGAATGTAAGTGATATTCATAGAGTTTGTTGTGTTTTAGAGCACACATTAAAGGAGAATATATAAGTTATGTATATAGGTTTCAACTATCATCCATCCAAAAGTGGCTGTCAATATTGGCATGAATGGGATGAAGATGAAGTAAGAACTGATTTGTTAAAAATGTCTCGTGAAGGGTTTAATGTAGTCAGGTTTTTCTTGTTTTGGAAAGATTTCGAACCTCATGAAGGAGTCTATGATTATCTTGTTGTAGAGCGGTTACATCAGTTTATTAAATTAGCAGATGAGGCTAATTTGTATTGTATTCCTTCAATTTTAACAATATGGATGAATGGACAAATATTTAAACTACCTTGGGATAATTCAACGGATGTATGGGGAAATATTAAACTTAAAACTAGAGCAGAGTGTTTTCTAGAGTTTATAGGTAAGGAACTAAGAGAGTATAAAAATATTTTATATTTTGACATAGGTGATGAAATAATATATGCAAATGAAAAAGCGGTTTTATCGCTGAAAAGTGACGAAGCAAATATATGGTTAAGAGATATGATTACTGCATTAAAAAAGGGGAATCCACAAAGTAGTGTAATTATGGCAAGTGATCATTTATCAGTAGTAGGAGAACATCCCTTTGTTTTATCTAATATTTCTAATAAATTAGATGCGGTTGCAATACATGGATTTCCTCTATGGACAAAATTCAATATTGAATCCAATAATTCATGGAAATCATCATTATATGTATCATTTCTAGTTTCAATAGCAAAATTATATGGTAAGCCCTTAGTTGATGAATTTGGTTTGTATGGTTGTTCCGATGATATAAGAGCTGATTATATGTTGACGAGTGGATTAAGTAGTATTTTACATGGAGCAACAGGAATTATTTCATGGTGTTGGAAAGATTTTGAGACTGTTAAAGAGCCTTTTAATTTAAGACCGGGAGAAAGGTTTGTTGGTTTTTATAGCTCTTCTGGAAAGCCTAAAAAGAGTGTATACAGTTTGAAAGAATGTGTAAAAATTTCCAATAAGATACGAGATGGAAAGTTGAGTGAAAAAAAGGTAGGGATTTTTTTACCAGAAGAGCAGTTTAAAGAAAATGATAAGAATTTAGATTTTACACAAAAATCAATATCTCAATTCTACGCGTTTTTATTGCTAAAAAAGACGCAAATCCCAACAGAATTTTGTAGGGAAAATCTAGAACAGTATAAAGCAATTCTATTCCCTTCAAACTTACATTTGACAAATGAAGATTTAGAAAATTTGAAAAAATATGTATACCAAGGTGGAATATTGATCTATAGTACAGGGAATTACTTATACGGACATGGGATATCTGACCTATTTGGAATAGAATTAGAAGATTATACATTAAACAATGAGGATTTTAGAAGTTTTGAATATGAAGGGACTTCATATTACGTCGAATGGGAAAATTTAAAAGATAATCAAATTCCAATTATAAGAGAAAATCAAGCAGAAGTGTTAGCAAGATTTAATGAATCGAAGAAGCCTATTATAACAAGAAATTCATATGGAAAAGGGAAAGTTTACTATATTAATATCCCAATAGAGTCGCTATTAAATAAGCCTTACGCTATGGAAAAAGAAAATTTTTATAAAATTTATAAAAATATCCTTTATGCAGAAGGAATTGATGCACCAGCACAATTCTCATCGCCTTTTGTTGATGTACACATTTTAAATTATCATAACCATAATAATTGCGTTTTAATTAATCATTCCCCAAGAGAGCAAAATGGGAAGTTATTTATTAATAACACTTATATAGATATAAAAATGCAACCTAAGTCAGTAAAAGAAATAAAAGTATTCAAGGATAAGGAGAATGGCGATGAAAGCAGCTCTGTTAAGAGGACCTAGACTCATCCAGATTCAAGATGTTCCAGTTCCAAGTATTTTACATCCTAAAGATGCTGTTATAAAAGTTACTTTAACTTCTATTTGTGGTACAGATATGCATCCGTATAGAGGAGAACTTAATGACTTTATACATAATACAATAATGGGACATGAATTTACAGGAATTGTAGAATCTGTAGGTAATGAAGTTGAAAATATCCAAGTAGGGGATAGAGTTGTCGTCTCTGATATTGTTGCGTGTGGAGATTGTTGGTACTGTCAAAAAGATATGCATTACCATTGTGAACATGTTTCATTATTTGGCTATGGCGAAGTTGTGGGAGAGTATATCCCAGGTGGACAGGCTGAAAAAGTTAGAGTCCCATACGCTGATAAGCTTTTATTAAAAGTTCCAGAGAATGTATCTGACGAAAAGGCTATTTTTGTTGGTGATATATTATCTACCGGATACGCCTGTGCTATGGAGGGACAAATAAAAGAAGATGATTGCGTAGTAGTTATCGGTGGTGGACCTGTAGGACTAATGACAATTTTGTGTTCAAAGATGTTTACAAAGTCAAAAGTCTTTTTAATTGAACCTAATGAAAATAGACATTTAATTGCTAAGAAATTAGGAGCGATACCTCTCAAGCCGAATGAGTTAAATCAAATTTATAATTTTACAAATCAAAGAGGTGCCGATGTGATACTTGAGGCCGTAGGGACAGATAATACACTTCAAACAGCTTTAGATCTAGTACGTCCTAAAGGTAATGTAGTATGTGTAGGAGCGCATCATTCAAAGGCTATGCCATTTAATACTGAGAAGTCTTTTGCAAAAGAGTTATCATTAAAATTTGTGGTTGGGGACCCTTTAAAATATGGAGAGTTACTTTTAGAAAAAATCAAAGATGGGGAACTAGACCCTAGTGTTATTATTTCCCATCGTATGTCTTTTGGGAACATTGAAACAGCTTATAAAATGTTCGAGAGTCAAGAAGCTTTGAAAATTGTTTTAAGTCTAGGAGAATCGAGGGTATGAAAAATGAGTAGAGAAGAGATTTTAACGAAGTTAAAACTCGTATTATCAGATAATAATATTTCTACACAGGAATTAAAGATGGAGGATAGGATTGGCTATGGAAAATTAAAAATTGATTCTATCAAATTTATGAAATTAATGGTTGATTTAGAGAATGAATTTAATATTGAGTTAGACTATCGAGAAACTTTTGATGAACATAGTAATACGATTGAACATCTAGTTCAATATATTGAACATGGAAATAGGTCTTGAAAAAAATTAATAAATCCAAGAGGTTTGGTGCATTAATTTTAGCTGCGGGTGAATCAAGTAGAATGGGAAAACCTAAGCAACTTTTATCAATAAATAATGAAACTATGATACAGCATGTCATAAAACAAGTAGTACAAGCAGGATTCAATCAAATTATTTTAGTGTTAGGTTTTATGGACAAGACAGTAGAGAAGAGCATTTCAATAAAGATAAGAAAGAAAGTTGAAATTGTTCGAAATGATCAATACAAAAAAGGAATCTCATCATCAATAAAAATAGGTATAGGTAGCTTTAAAGGTGACATACCTGTTTTTATTTTCTTAGGAGATCAGCCTATAATTTCTCAAAAATTGATACTTGAGATGAAAACATGCTATCTCAAGTATCAATACGATGCGATACGTAATAATTATAATAATACCCCTGCACATCCCGTGTTGTTAGGACCAAAATTACTTAAAAAAGTCGATGAACTAGAAGGTGACAAGGGATTCAACACTTTAATAAATAAAAATAAGATATCGGTTAAAAATATAGATAATTCAAATGATTTTCCAATAATAGATATTGATACTCAAGAAGACTATTTTAAATTTATAAAATTAAAAGAGGGGTATGAATGTGACCAATAAAGTCCCTATTGAAATAATGGTGAATGGGGAAAAAATTAATACTGCTGTTTCTTCTATTCAACCGTTAGTACATTTTTTAAGAGATAATCTAAAACTAACAGGTACTCATATAGGCTGTGATTGTGTTTCATGTGGTGCTTGCACGGTGCTACTGGATGATGAACCCGTAAAATCATGTGCTATCTTAGCAGCACAGTGTAACCAAAAACAAATAACTACAGTAGAAGGTTTGGAGACAGATCAGGGATATAGTATATTACAGAAAAGTTTCCAACAGCAATATGCTCTCCAATGTGGATATTGCACGCCAGGTTTTTTGATGATTGGTACTTATATTACTAAAAATTTTACAGAATTAAAGGATGAAGAAATCGCAGAGCTATTAAGAGGGAATTATTGTAGATGTACTGGCTATACTCCTATTATCAAAGCAATAAAAGAAAGTTTAGGGAAAGAATAGATAACACTCTTCCGAAAGTGAGGATGCTGACAGATATATAGTATAGAACTTAAATATATTCTTGCTACAGGATGTGTATGATAACGAGAGTGAAGTTTGTATTTTAAAAATTAAATAAATACGGGACCGTTAAAGAATGGATTATGCATTTAATACTATTTATGTTTTGTTCTAATAAAATAATTTCATGTATTTATCTAATGAAAAATTTTTAAGGGGTTAATAGATGGAAACCATAGAGAAATTATTAAGTGAAACAATAAAGGGGCGAAAAACTGCATTAGCTACAGTTATAAATACTAAGGGTTCAACGTACCGTAAGCGGGGAGCTCAAATGGTTATTAATGATAAAGGAATAGGATATAGCCAGTTAAGTGGGGGGTGCATAGAAAATAACATAATTGATAAATCCTTAGACGTAATGAATAATCAAACAGGTTTTGATATTGGCAGTTATTTAAATCTTTCACAACCAGATCCTATTTTTGGTTTTGATAAAGGTTGTAAAGGCGACATGGATATTCTGATTTTAGATACTAAGCAATTACAACCACATCTTCATACTATATATAATAGTTTAAATAAAAACGAGACTGTACTAGTTGGTACCATTATTAATCATATTGATTTTAGGCTAGTAGGGGAGAGTTTTATCAAATATGAAAATTCTGATCTGAAAATTCTGAATAAGTCTGATTTACTAGATCCCAAAATCAAAGAGGCTTTGAATAATGTAGAAATTAAAACAGGTTTGTATCATGATGAGAACAATAAGGTAGGCATATTTATTCAAGCGTTTTATCCCCAAAAAGAAATAATTGTTATGGGGGCAGGAAATGATGTATTTCCTATTATGGAAATAGCAAAAAAATTAAATTTTGAACTAAGAATAAATGATTTTAGGGAGAGCTTAATTAAAAGATTTACTAACAGATGCAAAGAAGTTACTTTACTTTCTAATAACATAGAGAATGTTGAATCCTATTTAACAAATATGAGTAAGAATACACCAGTTGTTATTATGAGTCATAATTTTTCGTTTGACTGTTTATGTTTAAAAAGTGCTATTGATCTAGGGTTTAAGTACATTGGTGTAATGGGACCAAGACATAGATTAAATAATTTAATGACAGAAATTGATGCTACGGAAACCAATTCTATTCATTGTCCAATTGGGATAAATATAGCTGCACAAACACCTGAAGAAATTGCAATAAGCATTTTAGGAGAAATTATAAATTACTATAATGATCAAACAAATACATGGAGGTAATAAAATGGATCAAATTAAAGAGAGAATAGTAAAAACTTTAATTGAAGCTTCTGAAGGAGCATTAGATAAAGAAACTATTATGGAAGTTAAGGATGATATAAGTGCTTTATCTTTAAATTCGTTAACTATTATTAGATGGTTGGTAAGTATGGAGGAGGAATTTAATATTGAGTTAGATATGGAAAAGGTATTACTAGAAAATAAATTAATTTGGTCATTTGAAAAAATAACAAAGTATATAAATACAAAAGTTAATGGGGAGGCTGTTTAATTATGATACTGGAAAATAGAATTCTAGATTTTAAACTTTTAACTTCGAATGGGAAAGAGCTACGTTTAAATGATTATTTAGGTAAATATATTGTTTTGTTTTTCTATCCTAAAAATGGAACACCAGGTTGTACAAAAGAAGCTTGTTCATTTAGGGATAATTATAGTGAGTTTCAACAACTCGAGGATGTAGAGCTATTTGGAATTAGCGCAGATAATTTAGAATCTCATCAAAAATTTAGTGATGATTACAAATTACCATTTCAGTTATTAAGTGATGAGAATTTTGAAGTTGCTAAACGATATGGTGTGTTTGAAGAGAAAAAGTTTCTTAATAAGGTTATTAAATCAATTAATCGAACCACATTTATTTTAGATAAAAAAGGTATTATCCAAAAAATTTTTACGGATGTTAATCCAAGTAATCACGCAAAAGAAGTGTTGGAAGAATTGGGAAAAGTTAGAAAGTAAAATACGTGGTTTTACTTTCTAACTTTTACAAATTAAATGGGGGGAATGAGGTGGTTATTTGAATACTAAACCTCTGCGGAAAGAAGATAATAGATTTATTACTGGTAAGGGGAGATACGTATGCGATATTAACCTTCCTGATATGCATTATGTTACTTTTGTCAGAAGTACAGTCCCGCATGCGTTTATTGAAGAAATTGATAAAACAGATGCCCTCATAGAAGGGGTAATTGGTATATTTACAAGTGAGGATTTAGATCCTAACCTGGGGGAGATTTCAATTGTATGGCCTGTAGAGAACCTGAAAAATCCAGGACATCCCTTGTTAGCAAAAGAAAAGGTAAGATTCGTAGGAGAGCCTATTGTCATAATAATTGCTGTAAGTAGAGAAATAGCTTTATTAGCAGCTAGTAAAGTTAAGGTAAGATATAAAAAATTAAAAGCTATTACAAATCTATTGGAAGCAATAGATAACAAAGATGTATCTGTACATGAAAATATTAAGGAAAACGTAGCTTACAATATAAAAAAAACATTTGGAAATAAGAAAGAGATTGAAAATGCAGTACATTCTTTTGAACAGAGAATCATAATTCCAAGGGTAGCACCTCTACCAATGGAGACTAGAGGAGTAGTAACTTACTATGATGAGTATCAGGATACGCTAACAATGTGGACTTCTACTCAACTTCCCCATGCTTTACGATTATCTTTATCAATTGCTTTAGGACATCCGGAAAATCGTTTGTATGTGAAATGTCCTGATGTAGGTGGGGCATTTGGTTCAAAAATGAATGTTTATAGGGAAGAAGTTCTGTTAGCTTACTTTGCTAAGAAAATAAAAAGGCCTCTTAAGTTTATAGAGACAAGAAATGAAAATTTTTGTACGACTACCCATGGTAGAGATCAAATACATGATGTAAAGGTCTACTATAATCCTGCAGGAAAAATCCTAGGAATAGATTTATTATTACATGCAAATATGGGAGCATATTTGCATGTAGCTACACCGGGAATGCCTATCTATACTTCAAAGATGTTATCAGGGTGCTACAATATTCCTTATATAAATGTTGATATAAAAGCATATTATACTAATCAAGTAGCCATAGATGCATATAGGGGAGCAGGAAGGCCTGAAGCAATCTATTTATTAGAAAGAATTATAGATATCATAGCTCTAAAATGTGGTATAAATCCTGTAGAAATAAGAATGAGAAATTTCATAAAATCCTATGAATTTCCTAAAAGTGTAGTTACTGGATTGACTTATGATAGTGGTGACTACCATAAATCTTTAATAAAATTAATAAAAATTAGTGAATATGAAAAATGGAAAAAAGAGCAGTTAATGAGAAGGGAAAATAAAAGTAACTATCAGTTAGGTATAGGCCTTTCGAGTTATGTAGAATTTTGTGGAACTGGTCCATCTAAGGAACATAAGGCAATCGGTTTGATGACGAGTGGTTTTGAATCTGCTGTTGTTAGGATTCATCCTTTAGGTTCTGTAACTGTTATTTCTGGATCATGCCCGGCTGGTCAAGGACATGAAACTGCATGGTCATTAATAGTATCACAAGAACTAGGAATAAATTTTGAAGATATTGAGGTAATTACCGGTGAGACAAGCAATGTACCTTGGGGGGGAGGGACTTATGGTAGTAGGAGTGCTGCTGTTGGTGGAAGTGCTATATACAAGGCGTGTCAGCAAATTATTAATAAATCAAAGATATACTTATCTGCGATTTGGGACAAAGATATTCGTTCCATTCAATTTGAAAAAGGATTATTCTTCATTAATGAAAAACAGACTATGAGGATTGAAGAAGTGACACAAAAATTATACTTAGCCCATGATCTTCCAGAAGGTGTTGATCCAGGTTTAGAGGCAACGGTATTTTTTGAACCCTCTAGCCTTACATTTCCTTTTGGTTCGCATTTATGCATTGTCGAAATTAATATTTTAACTGGTGAACCCAAAATATTAGAGTATTTTGCAGTGGATGACTGTGGACATATACTTCATGAAGAGCTTGTTGAAGGGCAGATTAAAGGAGGTATAGTCCAGGGGATGGGACAAGCACTATTAGAAGAAGTATGTAATGACGAAGATAATGAAGTCCCTTTTTCACAATCTTTTCGAACATACCAATTACCAAGAGCGATGGATATTCCTAAAATCACACTAGAAAAGACAATCACCCCATCTCCCGTAAACCCTTTAAAAGTTAAAGGAGTAGGTGAAGCAGGTACAATAGGAAGTCCACCGGCTATAATAAATGCAATCGTAGATGCAATATCTATATTTGGTATAGAGCATATTGATATGCCTGCAACATCAGATAAAATTTGGTCATTAATACAGGAGGCTAACAATGGTGGAATACATGGCACCTAAAAGTCTTGAGGATGCAATAAAAGCATTAACTGAAAAAAAGGAAAAAAAAGTAATATTAAGCGGTGGACAAGTTGTAACAAACCAAATAGTAAAAGGAACTCTCTTCCCAGATACGGTTTTAGATATAACAAGAATTCCGGAACTTAAAGAAATTAGAGTAGAAGAAAATGGTGTGTTTTTAGGGGCGTGTCTTACACATACCGATATTTTAAATAATCACATAGTAGTAGAATCTCTTCCAGCTTTTTATCAAGCAGCGGGCACTATAGGAGATTTACAAGTCCGGAATAGAGCAACAATTGGTGGAACAATTTGTGATGCTAATTTGTCAGGAGATTATTGGGGGGGATGGTACCTTACTAATGCTTTAGTTTGGATAAGATCTAAAAATAACTTGAAGAAGGTACCTATAAAAGAATTAGTAAAGGGACAAAATAAATTATATTTAAAATCAGATGAACTTATTTTGGGAATAGAAATTCCTAAAATACATAATAGTCTATATATTAAATTTTACTTAAAGAGTAGGCAAATGCTTGGTGTCACCATTGTTAATGAAAAAGCTGCTATTACAGGAATTAATGAGTATCCAATAATAATAGATTTATATAGAACTAATATTACTGAGTTATTTGATTATACTAGCATCTCGAAATATAAAAAATATAAAATTTCTATGGTTCAACATATACTAAATCAGTTTAAAGGGGGGCTTAAGGATGAAAATAGACTTATTTAAAAAATGGTTAAACCCATATGCAACAGTTGTAAGAGATCTGGCTTTAGAAAGTGATAGGGCTGGTAAACCTGTTAATACTTTTGTTGAGGATTCCTATTTCAAGCCTCTTCATTTTTTTAAAACACCTTCTAGATATTGGGATGGAATTACTTTAAAGGATGGAAATAAAGTATTCGGTACAACGGCATTAGAGAATGTCATCTTTGTAGAAGAAATAGCTTATGGAGATCCAAGTTTATATTTATCCCTTCCAGGTCCGAATCTTTCGGGAACAATAGTGGATAAAATAGGAACGCAAGAACAAAGGGATAATTTTTTTGAATATTTCATCAATAATAATTCTTGGTCAGCCTTTGCATTAACAGAGCCAACCGCGGGGTCTGATGTAGCCAATATGCTAATGACTGCAGAAAAAGGAGAAAACAATACTTATTTATTAAATGGTCAAAAAAGATATGTAGGAAATGGGGCTATTGCAGATTATATGGTTGTTTTTGCTAAAAAGACAAAGAAAGATTTACCAAAAAATAAAAGTATTTTTTTAGATGCTTTTTTAATTAATAAAAATAATAATTTATCCAATATTAAACAGAGTGTCGATAATACACTCGGATTAAAATCGGCTCGTTTAGGAAAGATTGAGTTTACTGATTTTCTAGTAACAGAGCAAGATATTTTGGGACATGACAAGAGTTCGTTAAAAAGAGGGATAAGAGGAGCGATGGAAACATTTTTACACATGAGACCGGCAACAGCTGCAATTGCTATTGGATTAAGTAAAGCTATTATAGATTATGTACAAACATGCGTGAATCATGAATATAATAAATTTATTTTAGACAGGTTGAAATGGGAAGTTGAAAGAGGAAGAGTATTAACATTGCAAGCAGCTATTACATGTGATGCTGGTAATTTTAACTCATATTATTCATCAATGGCAAAGCAGTATATGAATGGTGTAGTAGTAAAGGTAGTTAGAGAATGCTCAAAATTAATGGGGGACTACGGATTGATAGAGCATCCTCTTTTGGAAAAGTGGTTAAGAGATGCAAGAATGATAGAGTTTATGGAGGGTTCAACCAATATATTGAAAATGGATATCAAAAATAAAATGATGAATGGTAGGTTGTAAGACTATGAATCCTATTGCCTTATCACATATATCTAGTTATATACCTAGTAAGAAAATTGATATTCCTGAAGTTGCAAGAATGATAAATGCTGTTGATTATCCGTTTAGTAAAAGCGATATTGATAGATTTGACAGCAATTTAGGTTTTAAATGTGTACCAATAGAGGAAAAATTAAGTTTGGAGGAGATGCTTTACAAGGCTTGTACTCCAACAATATGTAAATTACAAAAAGAGGGTAAAGCGATAGATAGAATAATATTGACTAGGACTTCTCAGATATATTGGCATGAGCAAAATATATTTCGTAAACTGATGCATGATTATGATTTATTGGACATACCCACATTTTCTGTTGCTCAACAAAATTGCGCTTCTATTCATACTTCTTTATTATTAGCACAACAATTACTTAATTCCAATGAAGAAATGGAAGGGATATTATTAGTAAGTGGAGATAAAGCCTTTCATCCAAGCCTACGACGTATCCCTGATTCATTATTAGGTGATAGTGCTAGTTGTTGTTATTTGAGTAAAAATCTTAAAGGGAACCACCATACAATTCAAATTATAAAAAATAATGTTGATGCGGTAACGTATAATGGCGTGAATTCTACCCCAAATCAGTTAGAATGGTTTAATACAACGTACTATTTTGCTATTAGACAAATAGTGAGGGAAGTATTAAAAGAGGCAAATCTTACATTAGAACAGATCAGCCTTATAATTGGGAGCAATGCTAACTATAAGACGTGGCTAAAAGTATCAGAAATACTTGATTTTCCTATAGAAAAATTCTATACGGACACTATAGATAAGGTAGGACATTTATACTGTTCAGATATTCTATTTAATTTACAAATGATTGATATAGAAAAAAAAATAAAACCAGGTTCTTATTATCTAACTATTACAGTGGGGCTAGGAGGTACATATGGTTGTGCTTTACACCAGTATCTATAAGGAGGTCATAGTGTGAATAGTTTTTTTTTATCAATTTTAAATGTTGAAAATCCCTTATATGCTAATAAGGCAGACTATTTGCAAGATTTTAATAAAAAACAAACGAACGTAGACAGCGCTTTGGATTGGCTGTTCGAGGATAATATTCATAACATACCGTCAATTCATGATTCAAAAAAACAAGAAGAGTTTCTTTCAAAAACAATCAAAGTACCTACATTTAATGCTCCTCATTCAGATATTTTAATAAAATTAATAAGTGAATCTAATATACCCGCTGATGAAATAGATGTATTATGTTACTGTCATGAAACGTTAGAACAAAGTCATAGTATGTTACCTGTACTTAAGGCTAAGAAGGAATTAAAATTAAAAAAAGCTTTGCCATTTTCAATTGGGCAAGCAGGCAGCTTAAGTAGTATTATGGCTATGGACATAGCGAAAGCTCTATTGAACAATGGGTATAATAATTTTCTGGCTACTATTGTAGATTCGATGCATGCTCCTTTTTCACGTTCTGCTTTTAATGGCTATACAAAAGGGGATGTGGCAATTTCTTTGCTATTAAATAACCAGAATGGTGATTACAAAATTAAATATTTTAAAGTATATCCTACCTGCCATAATATAAGTCCTGCGCATTGGAGTATCAATGATTATTTAACTGCTGAGGATTTACTAGTTGCAAAATATAGAGAATTATTGGATGATATTAATAATAAAGAACATTCAATTAAATGGACAGTATATCAGAACGTATCCAATAGATTAGATAATATGTTTAAAGAGATAGGATTTAACAAAGGATTAAATTCTTGGAATCGAATAAAATCTCAAGAGATAAATCTATTAAGTAGTGATGTTTTTTTATCACTAATAGATTTAGAGTCTAATAAGAAATTAAAACCAGGAGATGATATATTGCTTGTATCTGCAAGCATTGATCATGGGATTGCAGGGGTAGTTTTAGAAAAAATGTGAGAGAGTTAGAGTGGGGGAAAAAGTAATGGTAAAAATATTAACAGAATTCCTTAGACCTAAAAGTATGGAAGAGGTCCTAGGACAGTCGCATTTAAAAAAGAAAAATCATCCTATTATGAAAATGCTAGAGAATAAAAATCTTAAATCTATCTTACTATATGGTCCCCCAGGTACAGGTAAATCGAGTTTAGCGAAGATTTTAGCAAAATCATCGGATCTGCCTTTTGAAGAGATGAATGCAACAGTAAATTCAACTGGTGATATTCGAGAAGTAATCGAAAAGCACTCCAGTTCTTTTGTGCTGATATTAGATGAGATTCACTATTTAAATAAAAGGTTGCAAAGTATTTTATTATCGTATATGGAAGAAGGGAAAGTTATTTGTATTGGTACAACAACTGAAAATCCATATAAAACAATCGCGGATGCTATTCGGTCCAGAATGTTTTTAACAAAAGTATATCCTCCAAACAGAACAGAAGTGAAGTTATTAATCCAGAAAATAAAAAAAATTTTTAATAATATTGAGATTGAGCCTGAAGCAGAAGAATTAATAATGGGTGCGTATGAGAATGATGTTAGAAAGTTTATAACGACCTTAGATTTATTATTTAATATAGAAGAGAATATTATAACCTTAGAGGATGTACAATCAGTTTTAGGAATTACTCAAGGGGATGATCCTTCAAAGTTAATGTCAGCTTTTATTAAATCTCTACGTGGGAGTGATGAGAATGCTTCACTCTACTATCTATGTCGTATGATACGCGTTGGAGTTCCAGGTAGCCAAATATTTAGAAGGCTGTCTATTTTTGCAGCTGAAGATGTAGGACTTGCAAAACCTGATGTTATGCAGTCTATTGCAAGTGCGCAACAATTATATAATAATCTAGGCGATGAAGAATACGACTCAATATTAATATTAGCAAATTTGGTAGTGTATCTTTCTTTAATTCCAAAATCAAGAAGTATTGTTGAAGCTGTACAAACAACATTTAAGGAAATTGAAAGTGGATATTTACCGAGTGTGCCAGAATATTTGTTGAACTATTATAAAGGAAATAAAAAAGCGGGGGAAATAGACACTCCTTTTCTGCCTGAATCGTGTAAAAACAGAGTATTTTTTACACCATGGGATGTTGGACAAGAGGTAAGTGTAAGGAAGTTTTTGGAAAAGAGAAGGAATAGCTAGATAGATAATTACTAAGGAGGAAATTTTTTAGCTAAGTACAAACATAACAAATACCAATCTAAACTTAGATTGGTATTTGTTATGTTTGTAAAAATATATTAATGCTCATTTTTATATTGAGAATGATAAGGTTGTAATGATAAATATTTAAAATGCATTATTATCCCTTTAAATACTTTGAAAATAATTCTTTAATTTTTTCGGGCCATAGTTGGGTATCTAAACCATACTGAGCCAAGAATGCAAATATCCATCTCTCTAAACCAAATGCCATACAACTCGTAGAGGCAAATTCATTATTATTTTTAATTGAAAAAGCTTGTCCAAAAACATTACCATGGTAATTAGATGAACTTACTGAAATAGAACTATTTAGATAAGGAATCTTGAATTTTAACTCATACTTCATATCCAGATCTCTTTGGAAAAAAGATTTAACTTTATAATCATTTGTAAAAAATGGATCATTAGCATTTTCAAGGAAAGAATCAATTTCCCATATGTTAAGAAATTCTTTCAATAATATAATTGATTTTTCACGCATTGATTTTACGTATTCGTCACTACCGATAAAGATAATTTCTCTCATTGAAAAATCAAGTAATCTGCCAAAATCTGAATGATTATTTGATTCATATCGGCTACATCTTCCAACAGATGTTATTGTACTCCCCTCATCAGGGACTTCTTTATTTTCTAAACTTTGATAACAATGGTAGCAAACAGCTGGATTTTTAACAAGGCTAGTTGTTCTGACGTCATTAGGTTTAATCATATCTGTATTCAAACCATCGTTCGCTCTTACATTTTCTGTGAACTTATCTATATTCGTTAACTCTTCTTCTAAATGTTGAGTAAATAGTACATGATGCGGGAAAGAAGTGAAGTGATTGGTTTTATTTAAAGTATCCATTGAAATTAATGTAGGATAATATTCATTTACAGCACCTAGTGGTTTTGCAACATAATCAACAATTAATTGGTCTAAAAAAAGGATTAAGTCTGAGAAAGGGGGACGGAATGTGAAGATTCCCTCATGATTTTTCACAATAATATTTTGATCTATAAGTTGTGTAAATATGTCATTTATATAAGGTGGTTGTACCGAATGCTCATGAATAATTTGACTTTTAAAAGGAAGATTCCTTCCTCCTGAAATTCTTTCTGTTAACTTGTGGACTAGTTTTTCTAGATGAATAGTAATTTTTTCAGTATGATCAATCTTAATTTTATCATGATCAATTTTACAAGAGATAATATTATTATTTAAAAAACGAAGCAGGTACTGGAATTGTTGGAATTCTTCTTCATTTTTTGTGAAATTATCAATAATTAGCTCATTCATTTCAAAACAACTCCTTTTTTATTTTGTACAAAAGTTATTATTTTATTAATAGTAGTAAAATTATCTAGTGTTAATTCTTCATCAAATACTTCAAATTCAAAATAAACTTCTAAGTCTACAATAAAATGCATAAATGCAATAGAGTTGAAACCAACGAATAATAAGTCTTGATCATCGTCTGTATTACTATCAATGTGAATTTGTTTTTGAAGCAACTCAATAATAGAATCTCGCATAAAATCTTCTCCCTAATTTTAAATATATAATTTATTTTTATTTAAGATACTCTGAATTATTTTTTCGCCATGAAAGCGTCCGTCTGAAATAGTGATAGTATTAACATCGGATCCTCCAGCGACCACACCACAACAATATATACCTTGGATATTTGTTTCTAAAGAGTCTTTGTTGTATTTTGGTATATTTGTAACTTCGTCGAACTCAACCCCAAGTGATTGGAGTGGAACATAGTTAGGTTGGAATCCAATGAGCTTTAACACAAAATCATTTTTAATATGTTTTACGCCATCTGGAGTATTGATAGTTACAGTTTTTTCTGTAACCTCTTGTATGTTAGAATTAAAATAGGCAGTAACTTTTCCTTCATCTATAGCCTTTCGTACAGATGCCAACATCCACCTTTTTGGTGTATAACTGAGATTCGATCCTCTGTGGACAAGAGTAACCTTTGCATCCACAGTTAGTAAATCCATTATGGCCTCCAAACCAGAGTGTCCTGTTCCAACAACAACAACATTTTGATTAGAATATGGATGAGATTCTGTAAAATAGTTTTTTACTTTGTTCAAGTCTTCTCCAGGGATATTTAAATTTCTAGGATTATCAAAGAAGCCTGTGGCAAAAACAACATTTTTTGTATGATAGATTCCTTTATCCGTACGGATTTCATAAGACGTTTGAGTCATTTTATTAACTGAAGAGACATCTAAAACTTCTTCATATTGTTTAATATTCAAATTAAAATATTTGGAAACCTTATAGTAATACCTCATCGAGTCTTGTTTTGTTGGGGGACCATACTTTAAAGAGAAAGGAATAGAATCTATTTCAAAATCTTCAGGAGGTCCAAAAAGCGTAACATATGTAGGGAATTTAGAAATAGTGTTTACAATACAGCCTTTTTCAATAACTAGGTAATCAAGTTTAGATTTATGAGCTTCTACAGCTGCAGCAAGACCACAGGGGCCAGCTCCAATGATAATAAGATCCTTCATTTATAATTACTCTCCTTTAGTTAGTTGTTCATATAAGGGTAATATTTCTTTTTTTATTTGGATGATTTCTTGCAAAGTATTTAATGAACGACTAATTAGTGTATCGTTCTTAGTCAGATGGGCTTTTAATATATAATTTGCAACCAATTTCCATTTTTGATCTAATTCGTGGAATGCATTTTCTAATACAGGATGTCCAAAATAAGTATTAATAAAATCTGCATGTTGAGCTCTATAAGATCCCATATGCTTTAGTTTAGAAAAAAGATTTATTACCTTTATATAATCTTGCAAATAGTCATCTCTTTTCTCCAAATCCGTATA
This sequence comes from Bacillus cereus group sp. MG9, assembly GCF_040459995.1. Classification (NCBI taxonomy): domain Bacteria; kingdom Bacillati; phylum Bacillota; class Bacilli; order Caryophanales; family Bacillaceae; genus Bacillus; species Bacillus cereus group sp. MG9. The sequence goes on from NZ_JARVHC010000002.1 coordinate 181,722, forward strand.
TAAACTTTCAACTCCTAATAAGCCAGAAGAGTTAGAATTTTTTTGTGTCATATGTTTGTAGTTTGATTGAATTAATTCAGTTAGTGTATTTTGGTTAAAAGTATGTTCAATTTTTTCGATGCTAGCAATAATCATAGGGTGTTCTATATGGAATGCCTTTTTTATAGATTCTTCAATAATATTACGATTAACTTTAGTAAAGGAAGGTGTAGTGAAAAAATCTACAATATGATACTCCTGATTAATAGGATCATATCCTCTAATAAGTAAAAAGTGATTTTCATGAAACTTTTGAAAGCATATATTATCATGTGGCAAGTCAAACCTATCAATAAAAACCATTGGTAATTTAGTTTTACTAAGAGAGGAAATAATCATTTGATGATAGTCTACTATAGGTTCCTCTATAGCCGTAAGTTGAATATTAAAATAATCATTAAGAAGTCTATTTCTTTCAAATGGTGAATTAAATAGACTTAATGAGAAGAAAATCAGGGGATCTTTTTTATAATTAAAACGCCAAAAAGATCCTGTTACTTCTTGAAAATTAACTTTACCCAAACCTTTTAAGGCAGCCATACAATATACTGTAATACAATCTGCGAGCTGATTATCCATATGTGCTATTTTTAATTTCTTCATTTTATACTCCTTTTACAGCTTAGTCATATTAGATAGTTTTAATGAAGAGGGATAGAGAACTAAGTAATCAAATATATAGTACTAATTAATACTACTGGATAATTTTATAAGCTGTTTAATATATTGTTCTTCTTTTTCTTTCAATTGAGATACCCTATCAAAAACCTTTTGTGAGAAGTGATCATTACGTACAACATTACGAAGTGCTAGGTTAGCACAAATTTTGTATTCTTGTGCTAAATCTGTAAGGATTTGTACCAGAGTAGTTGTTTCTTTTGAGGTATCATATTTCTCGAGAAATTCTCCAAATACATATCGAGAATTTCCCAATTCATTAAAGTCTTCATAGAGCTCCTCGAGAGTTGCTTGACGTAATTCTTCGTCCATATCTTGATTGATTGAATTTAACTTATGATAAATATCTTTAAAGACGTCTAATCCTTGTGAGAAGATATAGGATTCATCAAAAATCTTATATGACACGGGCAAACCAACTTGGTCAGTAGAAAGAAGGCTCGTTAGGTTTATATTTATAGATTTTTGATATGATTGCTTAGCAAAAGACTTATAATTTTTAGTACTTAAAGAATAATACTGATAACTTGATGGTTGTAACAGTTCTTTAGATCCTTCGACAGCTTTTTGAAGATCTTCTTCACTCAGATCGCCTACGAAATGATAGTAATGATCGATTAATTTATAATTAGACTCTTCTTTTTTCCAAATTTCCATCCAGTGAAAATTATGTTGAACTTGGTATCTAGATGAGTAAGGGAGAAAGAAAGTATCGACTGGCGCAATTACTTGTATCCCCTTATCGAGGGTAGAATCTAAACTTTCCCTGTAATCATTAAAGTTGGAAAATGTTTTATGTTCAGGCACTAGGTTGGAAAATTCAGAAATCTCTTCGTTAAAAAAACTCATTCTAGGTATAAACCTTACCGAGTTATCTGGACGTTTAATAGTATAGAGTTGACTAAGAAACCACAGGCCTTCAATTTCTACCTCTTCATGAATTACTCCTGTAACCGTCATAGTTAAGCAATTATGATAGGGATGAGTAAATAGTTTGGATTTATTCAATTGTTTCACCTCTTAATGTAATTGAGAATATATGGATAAAGGGATTGCTACCTAATTTAATTTCATCGAAAGCAATATTAGAAGGCAGTTGTTCCTGATGACAATATATCTTGGGTTGTAAGCTGAATAAATCAAGATTTTTGTTTCTAGTAAAAGGACATTCTAAAATAATTGGATCCCCAAACCAGGAGGTTTCTGAAACAAATTCTGTTAATGCTAATTTAAATGTATAAACTGTTTTGTTATTAAATAGGAGTTGAACATCATCATAAAAGTTACCATTATTTGAAGAACCAAGTATATAGAGGTCAGTAAATTTCCCTTTAGGGACTTGAATAGTTTGATAATCTAAAGTTAAATTATCGAAACCCTCACTAGTCTTCGTTGGAAAAAGAAATGAAGTATTTTCCCAATGGAATTTTTCTCCGTATTTAGGGAGATGTTCTGCTGGATAAAATGAAATTCCTAAGCTAAAACTACTATCATTAATAGGTTCATTTTCACCAAGAATACCATGATTATTAAATAAATCACTTAAATTAAGGTGGTAGTCTTTCAATATAAATCCCTCACTTTTTACAATAGTTATTAACATGAGCTTATAATACTTTTGTCTATGTGGACCATAAATCATTTGTTAAGAAAACGTTAGCGTATTATTTAATTAAGAAATGTAAAAGTAATTCTATTCGAGTATATAGACATCTTCTGTATATTTTCTTAGGCGATGTTTATAAGAAAGTATTTTCTTTTGGAAAGATTCGTCATCTTTTTGATCTAAAAGATGTAAGGGCATTTTTAGGTTTAATAATCGATCTGGAATTAATAATCGAGTCATTCCTGGTGGGGTAATATAATGATAGTCTCTCAATTCCTTAAATTCTTCTAATGTAAAAGGCTGAAAAGAAAGATACTGTTTACCAGGTTCTAAAAAGTCTGGCGGTTCTGGAAGTCTTTCAATTTCATCTTTATTTAAATAACTTGAAGATATTTTGTGAAGTATTTCTAAACGTAATTTTAAAGATTTTGGTCCTAGAAATACTGTAGTTTGATTAGAACGAAATAAAGTAAACATCGGAACCTCTTTAGCATAATAATTATTATTAATGATTTCTATATAATCAGGTATGACATGTGTCCATGATAGAATTTTAAGTTTAGGATGATCCAAGTCTACTTTTTGTACTATAATGTTATTGATATTCATCTCTATTAAAGATTTAGCCCTGTGTAATCCATCTAATATTAAATAGGTATTATCATGACAGACAGTTACCATAGGAGGATTATTTAAATATTTTAGGCTATGAATGTCATTTGTAATACGTTTCAATCTATGTGGGTCGTGATCTTCATGAAATCGTAAAGAATCTATTGGAATTAAATCTAAATTATTTAAGATAGACAAAATTATCAGCTCTCTCTTTTTTTAATAGTAATAGTCCAATATGTGAAAGCGGACCAACTTGTAGTAATAAAATGTTATCATTAGCATCTAAAACGCCAGTTTGTTCAGCTTGCTCTAATGAAACTAAACAATCACTAGTCAGAAGATTACTGCTAGTAGCAATGGTCCTTTTGAAGAGTTTCAGTTCGTTTTTTTGAGTATACATTTCTAATGCTTCAATGAAATATTCACTCAAATTTTGTGCGATTATCCATTTTATAGCATGGGTATTAATAAATTCATCTAATAATTTGCTTGTAATAGAAATCAATTTTTCTTCAAATAAATTATAATCTGTTATACTCCACCTTAGCGGTGTAGGAGTTGAAGAAAAAGAATGTAAAGTGTAGTCAATAATGCGATACTGTCCATTGTCTTTACTAAAAATACAGGAAGCAGAACTATCTCCCTTAGGATAAGAGTTGAAAAAAATTCTAGGGTGGGGTGGACATACTTGATCAGTAGTAGTAATGATAGAAAATGTCTTTTTTGAATTTTGCTTGTGCAAAGTATCTAACAGAAATATAGAACTAGTAAAAGCAGCAGAACCTTGGTGACTTATCGAGAAGGGTATAGAACCTTTTAACTTCAGTTTTTTTTTCACTTTTAAAGCAGGAGTTAAATAGATACTAGGCTCGTTTGTATTATGACAATATGCAAAGTATAAGGGGTCTCTTTTTGATGTTTTATCCACTAATTTTTTTGTTGCTTCTAATGCCATATCAGAAGAAGTTTCATTTAAAGATATTGGCAGTGAATTATTTGGAAGAATAAACTGTAAATTTGTTCCATCATAATTATTATCTAATTCGTATTCTTTGTTCAAAGAATATAATGGGAATTTCCGTTTTTGAGATTCAAATTTCTTAATAGTATTCTCTTGATTTATAAGATTGTTTTTTTGTATTTTGCGAGAATTGGGAACATAAGTTGTTATGTTCGAAATGAATATATTTGAGTTCATGAATTACACCTCTTGATTAACATTTGAATAAGGTACATCCAAAAGTACCACCTATTCCAGCAGTTAATGTTACATAATAATCTCCTGGATGAATTTTTTTTGAATATATTGCATGGTGAAGATTAAGAATAGGATCAGAATTATGTGCATGTCCAGTATTAGATAAAGTAGGGAAATAGAATTTCTCAATAGGTATTTTTAAAATTTTTCCTATGTTACTCCAAGTTGGGAAGTTTATATTACTTGGAATAATTAGAGTGATATCATCTGAATTGAAATTAGCGTCTTTTAAAAGGGACTTTAGATTTTTTATTATTCCTTTTGAGACACTTTTTAGAAACCAATCAAATTCCTCTGGAGCAGATGCTTCCCCATTAAAAATAGTAGCATCTACATTAATATTAGATGCGATGATTTGATTTTGCTGTGAACCTTTTGAAACCAAGACGGCACAAGCAGCATCTCCCATTACAGAACTTTCCTTGAGATACCTAAAGTCTTCTACAAATGTTTTATCACTTGTTAAAATTAAGACACTTTTTGCGTGATTATTATTTAGTAGCCATTTATGGGAGAGAGATAGTAAAAAATCCATTCCTGCACAATTCAGATTTGCTACTGACATACTGTGTGCATTATGAAAGCCAAATTGATCTTTAATAGCTAGAAGTGGTTCAGATAGAAAAGGTGAAAATTGCAAGATTGTATGGGTAAATAAAATTAACCCAACATCTGTTGAATCAATTTTATTGTGCAACATAAGGTTCTCTATAGCCGCAATTAACATCTCATTAGCATTTTTTTCAGTTTCAACAGCTACTTCTTTTAAGTGATGAGTATTCATTAGTACATCAAGTTCATTTTCAGATAAATATAAGGTACTTGCTAATTCTTTTAAATTTACGCGATTGTTAGGAACGTAAATACCGATTCCCTGAATGCCTATCCTCATCTAGTTCCTCCTAATAGTATTTATTATTAAAGCTAAGGTACAATAAATACCATATTTAACTACATCAATCTAAAGTTAATGACATGTTAAAAATACTGAATATTCTTAAAAAAATACATTTATTGAGTTATTATAAGTTTAAAATTTATTAAAAGAGGTGTATTAAATGTATTTGCATAAGATTTCCACGTATAGACCAGAAAAGAGAGTAGATATTTATGATATTAAAGAATCTGTTGGACTAAGTGATAAAGAATATGAGAGAATAACGGATTTTCATAAGTTAAGATATATTATGGATTCTGGTACAGAGACGTCATATAGTATGGTGAAAAAATCAGTTAAAGATTTATTTGAAACTAACAAAATAATCCCTGATGATTTAGGGGGAATTATATATGGACATGCCATGCAAAGTCATCCTGATGGTAACGTGTTTTTAGAGAAGTTAAAAAAAGAATTTGATTTAGGGGATATCCCAGCATTTACAATTTCAGATTTGAATTGTGTAACACCAATAACAGCTATTGAAATAGCGACTAAATTACTTGAAAATTCTAACAAAAAATATATTTTGCTACTATTTGCTGAGAAGATGTATACTGATTCAATGCGCAAAATTGAGGACATGACTGTATTCTCCGATGGGGCAGCAGCATGTTTAATATCTTCTCAGGGTGATAGTAATAAAATCATATGTGTTAATCAATTTGTAGACTCTAAAGTATCAAGCTTTGGGGAATGGGATGATCAATCATACCGTTGGTTTCAAATGTCATATTTTTTGGGTATAAAGAAAATACTTAAATTGACAGAGAAAAAATCCAATATTAATTTACAAGATATTAAACTCATAATCCCGCATAATGTGAATTTTGATACTTGGGAGTTAGCCTCACGTTCTTTAAATATTCCGTTTGAAAATATATATACAAACAATATAGCTAAATTAGGGCATGTTAGCGGTTGTGACTTATTACTTAATCTTCAGGATTCCTTATATGAATTTGATATCCCAAAGGATTCATATTATTTAATGTTAAGTGTGGGCCTTGGAGGTGCTTATGGTAGTGTTCTAATGAAAAAATAATATTAATATATAAATCACGTGGGATTAACATAGATTTTATGTATTTTGGTAAAATATACTATTATAATTTTACTAAAATAACATAAAAAATCTAAAAATTCGGAGGAGTTAGATGAATTTCAAAATTTCGAATAGAGTATCTAATTTACCTAGTTATTTATTTGCACATCTTGAGAATATGAAACAAAAGAGAGTAAAGGAAGGATATCCTGTTATCGATCTAAGTGTGGGAGATCCTAATTTTCCAACACAAAGTCACATTGTCGAAAAAATGAAAGAAGTTTTATCTGAATATGAAACGCATCGATATCCTCCATTTCGCGGTATTGATCAGTTAAAAATCACAATTTCCGAGTGGTATAAAAGGCGGTTTGGTGTGGATATAGATCCGGAGAAAGAAGTATTGATTTTAGTGGGTTCAAAGGAAGGATTATCTCATATATCGCTTTCATATATAGATCCGGGAGAAATAGCATTAGTTCCTAATCCTGGTTATCCAGCATATGCAGGTGGAGTGGCTCTTGCTGGAGGGGAAGTAGAGGAGCTACCTTTACTAGAAAAGAATAATTTTTTTCCGGATTTCTCTAACGTTTCTCCTAGGGTAGCTAAAAAAGCAAAATTAATGTTTTTAAACTATCCTAATAATCCTACTGGTGCGGTGGCAAGTGTTGAGGATTTTGAGCGAGCAGTAGAGTTTGCAAAGAAAAATAATATCATAGTCGCACATGATGCTGCATACTCAGAAGTTTCTTTTGGTAATTATGTAGCGCCTAGTTTTTTAAAAGCAAAAGGAGCTAAGGAGATAGGGGTGGAATTTCATTCCTTTTCAAAAACATTTTGTATGACTGGTTGGCGCATTGGAATGGTGGTTGGGAATGCAGAAGTTATAGATAATATAGCCAAAACGAAAGCATTTGTAGATTCAGGTGTATTTGGAGCTATCCAAAAAGCAGCTTCATTTGCACTAGATTCTTATAACGAAGTTCCTAAAGAAATCAAAGAGCGTTATTTAGAGCGTATGAATATCCTTAAAAGAGGATTAGAGCCTCTTGGTTGGGAAATTCAGGTGCCTAAAGCAGGGTACTTCATTTGGGTGAAAGTACCAAATAATAATAGTTCTATGGAATTTTGTAAGATGTTATTAGAAAAGGCGGGGGTTTTGATGACTCCAGGTGTAGGATTTGGAGGTTATGGAGAAGGATTTATAAGGATTTCCTTAAATGTTGAAGAAGAACAGCTCCATAGAGCAATTAAGTCAATTAATGAAAATATCTATATTCAAAAATAAACACTATAAAATAGTTTTATTAATATTTAATACCAATATAATAAAAAATACAACTCATCTATTTCTAATTATTAAAAATTTGGAGGGTTTTATATGAATATGAATGATATTAATCAAATTTATCAAAATCTATTTGGTTTTATTCCAGCTCCAACTGAGGCTAGGCATGAGGTGACTCTTCAAGTTAGGCCAGAAGAGCTTGAATTACATGAAATGTTTAGAAAAAATAGCATGGAATCAAAGTATATTCCAGAAAAATATGTACAAATAATGTTATTTGGTATGTTACTTATGCTAGCTGCACCTGGGGCTAAGGTGCACTTAATTGCCTCAAGAAGAGCTGGCGCTAGTTGGGACGAGTTATTTGATGTAGCTAAGCTAGCATTCTTATTTAAAGGATTATCTGCATTTAATTTTGGTATGTCTTTAATTAAAGAAGTAATGGAAAGTGAAAAAAATAATAATTAGGAGAGACTATAGAATGGAGTTATATATTTCTAACTTAGAAGTACTTTATCTAGATAAATATAAGACTGTAAAGGATTATTTGTGCGATATAAAAGGAGCAGAGGTTAATCCAGATTTTAATGGAATGTTTGAAGCGTATAAAAAGAAGTCTAGTCAAGACAGCAGAGATTTGGGACTAGATTCCTTTAAAAAATATATGTATACAATCCCAATTAGTGATAATAATATTGCGGAAATGTCAGGGGATGTGGTGAGAAAATCTTTAAACGGAAAATCTAAGGAGAATATTAAACATCTCGTTTACTGCCATGAATTTTTAAATCTCCCACAACCTATAACTGTAGCAATGAATATAAAAAGACATGGGGATTTATCTCAAGCGCTACCTTATGCTATCAAAGATCAGGGATCCGTTGTATCTTTAACAGCTATAAATATTGCAAGAATGTTTATAGAAGATAATAAGCAGGAATTTCAAATAGTATGTGCTGATAAATGTAATCTTCCACAAATGCGTGTTAAACATAATCAATTTCCTTATGGCGACGGAGCTGCTTCGTTTACAATTTCTAGAACTACTGGACAATTTAAGATTGTTTCATGGGATCTTCATTCATGGCATGTTAGGGAAGAAAATAATTGTGAAGATGAGCTAATTGTACATATTCAAGAACAGTTAAAGCACATAAAAGAAGAAAAATTAAATATTATGCCCTACCATGTGATTTTACAAAATTTCTCTTCGAACTTTATAGATAAAATTAAATTAGATTGTAAGGGTTTTTATTTTTATCAACGTGAATATCGAAATACTGCTAACTTAACTACTTCAGATCCGTATTATAGTCTAAAAGAGATGCATCAAAAAGGACAAATCAAAAAAGGGATGCATATTCTACTAATCTTTGCTGGTTCTAAAGGTACTATTGGGACGCTTCATCTAAAATGTATGCAATAACATTATTATATGACAGAGGTGATTAGAAAGTGGAGATATTGGAATACATATATAAATCTGCAGAGAAGTTTCCGGATAAAGAAGCTTTAATGTATAAAGATTATAAATTAAGCTATAAACAATTTGTAAATGAATTTGATAGTATTGGTGAAAAAATAGAGCAAGATATAAGTGGTTTTTCTTATCCAATTGGTATTTATATTAAAAATCATCCAGATTTCATCATTTCTTATTATGCACTTATTAAAGCTAAGAAAGTAGCTCATTTAGTCGATCATAAATGGCGAGAGAATGAGTTAGACAACTTAATAAAGCATGTTCATCTTGGCGGATTTATTGTTAGGACGGAAGAAATAGATGATTTTCCTTTAGTAGAAAAGATAAAACATATTTATAAATATGGAAATATATCACTAATTATTCTTCAACAAAAATATTTGTCTAATGAGATTGCGACGGAGAGATTAGAAAATATAATATCATGCCGTTATTCATCGGGAACGACAGGTATTCCAAAATGTATGATGTACGAAGAGAAAAATGTAATCGCAGCATCTACAAATTGGTTAGAATCAGTTAATTTAAATTCGAATGATATAGTATATTGTGCCGCATATTTAACGCACGGCTTAGCTTTTAATACCTCAATACTTGCTCCATTGAGAGTTGGTGCTACAATTTTACTCCATGATAATATAACCCCAAGAAAAGTAGTTGAAATTATATTAGATAAGAAACCTACTATATTTGTGGCTTTTCCAGTTTTGTATGATTTAATGACTAGAATAAAAAATACAAAGCAATTTAAAAATGTAAGAATGTGTGTATCTTCAGGTACAATTCTTCATGAAAGTATAAAAAGAAAATTCAAAAGGCTGTTTAGTATTAATATTTCAGACTTATATGGTGTAGCTGAAACTGGACTATCAATCTTAAATCAAACGGATGACTATAACAGTGTAGGATATCCACTCCATAATGTTAAAGTGAAAATTTTGGGTAATGATGGTGAAGAGTTACAAAAAGGAGAAGTAGGAGAAGTAGCGTTATATACGGAGTCAAGGGCGAAGGGATATTATAATCTTCCAGGAGAGTTAGAAAAAAGGTTATCTCAAAATTATTATTTGACTGGGGATTTAGGTGAAATGGAGCTAGATGGGAAAGTATATATAAGAGGAAGAAAAAGTGATGTTGTAGATGTAGCAGGTAAAAAAGTAGATCCAGTTGAAGTAGAGGATGTCCTACGACAACATCCCGAAATATATGATGTATCTGTATTTGGGAAAAAAAATCTAGAAAAAAGAACGGAAATTTTAGCAGCAGTTGTAGTTGCTAATGATTATTTAAAAAGGGAAACTGTAGTGAAATTTTGTGAGGAAAGATTAGTTAGTTACAAAATACCACAAATTGTTAAATTTGTATCCGCTATTCCCCGTAATAATAATGGAAAGGTTTTAAAAAATGAACTGCAAAATTTAGTCTAGGAGGAAACTATGTCTTTCTATAAGGAACTAAAGAACAGTCTTAGTGAATCGGGAAAAAATTTTATATGGTTGGGTAATGTTGAAGTAGAACAGCATTGGAAAAAAGAAAACATCATTACAATACCGGGTAGTAATATTTCGAAAGCGCAACCATTGGTTAATAAAATAGGTGAAATGGCATTATTTCTTGCTGGAAAAGAAGACATTGTTTGTCTTAAAGAAGACATTGATGAAGATTATGTACAATATATAGAAGAAACTCGAGGATTTGTTCCAAATGTATTGAATTTCTATTCTGATAACTCGGCAGATAATATTTCGGAAACAATTTTATCTAGCACTAAAAATATTAATAGGCTTCAAAATATTAATAGAGATAATTCGTATTCATTACTACCATATGGTACATCAAACATTGAGGAAAAGGTATCTCAACAAACTTCAATTTCTTTATGTACTCCTGCATCAACTATATGTCGTGAGGTTAATAGCAAGATTTATAGCTGGAAGTTAGCAGATGAATTTGATCTTCGCCAAGTAGCAGGAAAAGTGAGTCATACTATCTCAGAACTTGAGTTCAATTATCATGAAATTAGAAAAAGATATTTAGAAAATCCATTAGTTTTAAAAGACTCTATGGGAGTATCTGGAAAAGGAATGGTTCTAATTGATTCAGATAGTAAATTTGAAAATATTTTAAACTTATTAAAAAGGATGTCCGTAAAAAAGGGACATGAAAATATAGAAATGATTTTAGAAAATTGGATTGAAAAAGAAAGAGACCTTAACTATCAATTCATCATAGATAAAAAAGGGAATGTCAAATTTACATCAGTTCGAGAAGCGTTGGTACATAAAGGTGTACATTTGGGGCATAAATTACCAGTTCAATTAACAAAAGTTCAGGAAAAAGAACTTCTAGAAAGTTATGAAATTATTGGGAAAACATTAGCGAGAGATGGATTTTATGGTGTAGTTGGTGTTGATGCAATGATTGATAGGAAAGGATTTTTGTACCCTTGTGTCGAAATAAATGCTAGATTCAACATGGCAACATACCAAAATAATATTATTGAAAGATTTTTCAATCCCCATGCGTTCTTTATGGCTATACCTTTTGAGGTTGTCTTGGAAAAAACAGTACCTTTCAAAATAATTAAAGAGGAGCTAAAAGATATTTTATATACCAAGGAAAAAGAGCATGGTGTAATTATTAATGGTTTTTCAACGTTGAATTTGGGAATTAATAAGAAAGGGAGGCTATATACAATTATATTTGGTGAAACTATCAATCAATGTGAAGATATGGTGAAAATTTTGAAGAATAAATTAGGAAATTTAAATGTTACTTAGAGGAGAAATAAAAGGAGATAACATATGAGAAAATCGATAGATTTTCAGATCCAATCATCTATGGAACCTATGGGTGATCAGCCACAAGCCATTGAAAAGCTAGTAACGGGAGTAAAGAATGGCAAAAGTAGGTTGTTATTAAAAGGGGCTACAGGTACCGGAAAGACATTTACTATTGCTAATGTAATTCATCAACTTAATCGTCAAACTTTAATTATCGCTCATAATAAAACATTAGTGGCTCAACTATGGAGCGAATTAAAGGAATTATTCCCTAATAACGCAGTAGAGTATTTTGTAAGTTATTATGATTATTATCAACCAGAGGCTTATGTTCCACATAAAGATCTCTTTATAGAAAAGGACTCTAAAATTAACAGTGAAATTGAAAGAATGAGGCATTCTGTTATGGCCAGTCTATTAAAACGAACAGATGTCATTGTAGTAGCCAGTATTTCATGTTTGTATCCAATGAGTGCCCCCGAGGACTTTAATAGTACTTCTTTCGTTTTATCTGTAAAACCAGATGGGTATTTTGTTTACACATATGAGCAAGTTATTAAGCATCTAATTGATAATCAGTACAAAAGAAATGATATAGAGTTTGAGCCTGGAACATTTAGAATCCGTGGGGGATCAATTGATATCTATCCGATGGGTAAACAGGAAGCTATCAGGTTACAATTTTTTGGAGATGAACTAGAGGAGATCCTTACTATTCATCCTGTTACTGAAGAGATAGTGGATAGTCTAGAGGAAGTTCATATCTTTGCTGCTACAAGTTTTATTACTACAACAAAACAAATTGAAACAGCTCTACCTTTAATTAAAAAGGATTTAGTTGAGCAGTTAAAGTTTTTAAGAGGTTTAGGTAAATTTCATGAGGCAGAAAGGTTGGAACAACGTACATTATATGATCTGGAATTGTTAAAGAATACAGGTCATTGTATGGGAATCGAAAATTATTCTTTATATATGCAAAATAGAGAAAAAGGGTCGAGATGTTTTAACTTGACGGATTATTTTGAAGATGGATATTTAACAGTAGTTGATGAATCTCATGTAACATTACCGCAGTTTCACGCTATGTATGCTGGAGATCAGTCTAGAAAGAAAAATTTAATTGACTATGGATATCGTTTACCTTCATCACTAGATAATAGACCACCTAAGTTTGAAGAATTTATGAACAATACGAAATGTATGGTGTCTATGTCGGCAACTCCTGGAAAACATGAAGTAGATTCTAAAGAGGTTTTTGTGGAACAAGTAATACGCCCTACTGGGCTTATCGATCCAGTTATTGAAGTGAAGAGTAGCGAAAATTACTTTGAGACTTTAATAAATGAAATAAAAAATACTATTAGTCGAAATGAAAAGGTATTAGTTATTGCGTTAACCAAAAAACAAGCAGAAGAAATAACGAAAGAAATTAATAACTTACAAATAAAAGCAGAATACTTGCATTCTGAAGTGGAGAATATAGAGAGATCAGAAATTATTAGAGATTTTAGAATGGGTAATTTTGATGTGCTTGTAGGAATTAATCTTTTAAGAGAAGGGTTAGATTTACCAGAGGTATCGCTAGTAGCGGTAATTGGAGCAGATCAAAGGGGATTCCTTCGATCTAAAAGTGCATTATTACAACTAATTGGTCGTGCTGCTAGAAATATTAATGGAAGAGCACTTCTGTTTGCCGATAGTATAAAAGATAATATTGAAGGTGCTATTGAGGAGACCGAGCGTAGGAGAGATATTCAAATACAATATAACAAAGATAACAATATTGTACCTAAAACAATTGTAAAAAAAGAACCTGTTTCTTTGAAAAATTTATTAGGTATCCCTGAGGAGCGTTAAGTGGGAACAAGGAGGATTAAGGTATGTCTGACCGGGTAATCAAAGTTCGGGGAGCAAGGGCTAATAATCTTAAGAGTGTAGATATAGATTTAGACTTTAATAGCCTTACTGTGTTTTCAGGTTTAAGTGGCTCAGGAAAATCATCCTTAGCATTTGATACAATCTTTGCAGAGGGACATCGTAGGTATGTTGACTCTTTATCATCGTATGCGAGGCAGTTTTTAGGACAAATGGAAAAACCAGATGTAGATTCTATTGAAGGCCTTACACCATCAGTATCTATTGAGCAAAAAGTTATACATAAGAATCCTCGATCTACAGTTGGAACGATAACTGAGATATATGATTACATGAGAATATTGTTCGCTTCTATTGGTATTCCTTATTGCCCAGAACATAATATTCCTATACAACCCCAATCAATAGATCAAATGATGAATCAGCTTAAAGATTTAAAAGATGGGACAGAGTTGTATATATATGCCCCTCTCATTAAGGGAAAAAAGGGAGAGTTCAAGAGTGTAATTGAGAGAGCTATTCAGAAGAGATTTATTCGAATTAGGGTTGATGGCGAATTATTAAAGATTACTAGTCCCATCGTTTTAGATAAAAATAAACAACATACAATAGAGGCTCTTATTGATAAGGTCACTTTTTCACATGCTAATAAAAGAAGGGTTACAGATTCGATCAAAAAAGCTGCGTTAGAAGCAAAAGGACAAGTATTAATAGAGACGTTAGAACAAAATGGAAAAACAAACAGATACTTTTTTAATAGCTTACAAGCATGTTCCGAATGTGGTTATTCTATTGATGAGCTAACACCTAGGAATTTCTCGTTTAATAGTCCATATGGCGCGTGTGAACAATGTCATGGGTTAGGGGCTACTTTACAAGTGAATCCAAGGCTGTTAATAACAGATTGGAATAAGTCTATAAATGAAGGCGTGTTTGAAAATTGGGCTACGAGTACTGCAAAATGGTATCACAATATAATTGATATCGTGTGTAATCATTATGGTATTTCTAAAGAAACGCCATTTAAAAACCTTTCTGATCAACATAAGAATATTCTTCTTTATGGAAGTGGAACAGAGGAAATCCTATTTCAATATGAGTCAGAGCGTAAACAACGAACACATTCAGCGCCTTTTGAGGGAGTAATTCCTAATATAAATCGTAGATACAATGCTAGTAATTCGGACAGTGTGAAGGAAAAATTAGAAGAAGTAATGTCTAGCATTACATGTCAATCTTGTAGTGGTAAGAGATTAAAACAAACAAGTTTAGCTGTATATATTGGTGATACAAATATTGCACAATTATCTAGCATGTCTATTGATAATGTAGCTAATTTTTTTAAGCATATCAATCAAATTCTTACTGAAAAACAAATAGAAATTTCCGAAAGGTTACTTAAGGAAATTAATAGTAGATTACAGTTTTTATTGGATGTAGGCTTAGAATATTTAACCTTAGATAGGGAAGCAAAAACACTATCTGGTGGAGAAGCTCAGCGTATTAGATTAGCTACTCAAATAGGGTCGGCTTTATCTGGAGTGATATACGTTTTAGATGAACCCAGCATTGGATTGCATCAAAGAGATAACATTCGTTTAATAAATACTCTAAAAAAGTTAAGAGAATTAGGTAACATGGTAATAGTTGTAGAACATGATACAGATACAATGTTAGCAGCGGATTATATAGTTGAACTAGGACCTGGAGCAGGGAATCAAGGTGGAGAAATTGTAGCAGCCGACACTCCTGAAGCGTTTAAAAAAGGAAATGGTTCGTTAACTAGTCAATATTTATCTGGTGCTAAAGAAATAAAGATTCCTAAAGAAAGAAAAAAAGAAAATGGGAAATATTTATCTATTAGAGGTGCTAAAGAAAATAATTTGAAAGATATTGACGTCGATATTCCCTTAGGGCTACTGACTTGTATTACTGGTGTTTCAGGTTCAGGGAAAAGTACCCTAATCCATGAAATATTATATAAGCATTTAGCTAGAAAAATTCACAGAGCATATAAATTGCTGCCAGGTGATTTTGATGAGATAAGTGGTTTAGAGCACATTGATAGAGTAATTAATATTGATCAATCACCGATAGGAAGATCACCTAGATCTAATCCAGCGACGTATACAGGTATGTTTGATGAAATTAGAGATTTATTTGCAAAGACACCAGATGCTAAAGTAAGGGGATTAACTAAAAAGGCATTTAGTTTTAATGTACCTGGAGGAAGATGTGATACTTGTAAGGGCGATGGGGTAGTTAAGATTGAAATGCACTATTTACCTGATGTTTATGTTGTTTGTGATGATTGCCAAGGGCATCGATATAATCAAGAAACCTTAAATGTTCAATATCGAAATAATAATATTTCCGATATTTTAAATATGACTGTAGCAGATGCAACAGAATTTTTTAAAGATCATCCTAAAATAATAAAATATATAAACAGCTTAAATAAAGTTGGTTTAGGTTATATGAAAATTGGACAACCAGCAACAACTTTGTCAGGTGGAGAAGCACAACGTATTAAACTAGCTACAGAATTATCAAGGACATCTACTAGTAAAACCTTATATATCCTTGATGAACCTACTACAGGTCTACATTTAGAAGATATAAACCGACTTTTAAAAGTTATACATCAACTAGTAGAAAAGGGATCATCAGTCTTGATAGTAGAACATAATTTAGAAGTTATTAAAACAGCAGACTATATTATTGATATGGGGCCTAATGGAGGGAAAAATGGAGGACAGGTAGTAGCTTCAGGGACTCCTGAGGAAATATGTAATGTACCCCGTTCGCTTACAGGGAAATTTTTAAAGGGATTTTTAGAACATAATTAATAAATATTTTTGGAAAGGGGGTGATTGTTTGATTGATTTTCATGTTCATGTTGGAGAATTAAAAAGTGAGTACACTGAAGAGTTTGCCCAACAAATGATGGATTCATGTAATAAATCTCATACAAATATGGAAGTAAGAATAGAAAATTTAATCAAAGAAATGGAAGGAGTAGGAGTAAAAAAAGCGGTATTACTTGCTTTTAATGCTAAACGCACATTAGGAGTACATGTTACAAATGAGTATGTTTCAAAATTGTGCGCAAAATATCCAAAATATTTTGTAGGTTTTGCTTCCTTTGATGCTTATGAAAAATCCTTGTGTAAAAAGAGTCTAGAACAAGAGTTAACTAATTATAACCTACATGGATATAAATTAGCTTTTGGATACTTGGGCATTTCACCTAATGATCCGGGCTGGTATCCTCTGTATGAAGATGCAGAGGAGCGTAGCCTACCAGTTTTAGTTCATATGGGGTTTACTCCGATAAAACAAGCAAGTTTACGTTATTGTCACCCTATGCTACTAAATGATGTACTAATTAAATTTCCAAATCTTAATATTATAATAGCTCATATGGGATGGCCGTGGATTAACGATACATTATCTCTTCTTAAAAATTATAAAAATGTATATACTGATTTATCAATTGTATCTTTTTATCAACCAATTGATGAAATGTGTAATATTTTTAAGATGGCAAAAGAACAGGGGGTTATTAATAAGTTAATTTGGGGTACGGATTATCCAATGTGTACAATGGAGGAAAGCATTGATCGCTTTAAGAATATAAAAAAGCGCTTAGAAGAACAAGGAGTTCATATCACAGAAGAAGAATGGGATCCGATTTTTTATAAAAATGCAGAAAAATTATTGCAGTTGAAGAAGGGAGTTTAATATAAATGATTACCGCAAACAAACTGAATATTGAAAAAAATAACCTTTTAGAAGTGGTAAAAAAGATAGGTACACCAGCTTATGTATATGATGCTAGTGTTATTCAAGAGCAAGTATACAAGCTCTTGAACCTTCACAAGGCAATTCAACTATTTTATTCCCTAAAAGCAAACCCTAATCCATCTATTGTAAAGTTAATTTATGACTTAGGGGCCAATTTAGAGATTTGTTCACTAAAGGAATTAGAGATAATAAAAAAAATAGGAGTTTCTCCTGAACGAGTTTTATATTTGGGACCAGGAAAAACTGAAGAAGAAATTAGAAAAGTATTTGAGTACGGAGTTAAATATTTTATTGTAGAGTCACTACAAGAGATGCAAAAAGTAAATAATATAGCTCAAGAAAAAGAAGTAACCGTTAGAGTTGGTATTAGAATTAATCCAAGTGTATCAGCAAAAGGTTCAAAATTAACTATGGGTGGAAAACCAAGGCAATTTGGTATGGATGAAGAACAGCTGGAAAATATATTTGAGTTAGAAGAAAGATTATCAAATCTCAAGATTGTAGGGATACATGTATATAATGGCACACGCATTCTATCTAGTGATGTGTTCATAGAAAATACAGCATATATTTTAAATTTGGCAAAGAAAGTTCAAGAACAATTTCATGTTAAATTAGATTATATAGATATCGGTGGTGGAATGGGAATACCGTATTTTTCTAATGAAAGTACGCTTGATTTGGATGATATTTCTGATAGATTACATGCTATGATTCAGGAGTTTTATAGTAGCTTTGGTGAAGGAATCCCGATATTTTTAGAGTCAGGTAGATATGTTGTAGGTGAAAGTGGGATTTATGTTACAAAAGTATTATATGAAAAAAAATCTAAAAATTGCGATTTTTTAACGGTAGATGGAGGAACACATCACCATATGGCCGCTGGTGGAATGGGGAATGCTCTAAAGAAAAATTTCCCAATCAAGGTTCTTAATAAATGGAGTGATGAACCTAATACCGAATATTATATTTCTGGCCCTTTATGTACCCCAAACGATTTAATTGCAAAGAAGATAAGCCTTCCTAAATCCCAGCCCGGTGATTATATTGGCATTTTGAATGCTGGAGCATATGGATTGACTGCAAGTCCTGTATTATTTTTAAGTCATCACCTTCCTACTGAAGTATTGGTGAAAGATGATAAGTATATAGTCATTCGTAAGAAAACAGAATATGATCTGCCAGTAGTACAAACATTTGAAAGTTAATAGGAGGTAGTTTATACATGAAAACACTGAAATCTCCATCTTTTTCAACAAGAATAGATAGCATAATAGATAATATAGATGAAAATACTCTTTATAATGAACTACTTAAAGAAGAACAAAAATTATTACAAGAATTAAAAGAAGTCAAAGTAAGCTTGGGATGGAAAAATCGAGATTTATATTTGTTTGCCGGAAAGCATCAGGATGGTTCTATTCTATACCTAGACAACAATGTCTGGTGGAAAATGAGTTTTGAAGATAGTGTGAAAGTTTACAGTTTAGATGAGGAGGAGTTGTCCCTTAAAAAGGTTGAACAGTATAAAAACGTTATAAAAGTTCCCTCTCATCAACAAAAGAAACTATGGATTTATGGACTTCGATATAAAATAATTTTAGCATCTTTTGTTTTGAAATTCAGTAAATTGATATTACAATTTTGTAAAGATTATATTAAAGAACGTAAAACTTTTGGGGTACCAATAGCTAAACACCAAATGGTTTATGATACATTTGTCATTGCAAGTAGTGAAATTGAAGGGAATATACTGTTTTTAAGGGAACTATCAACAAAATTTAGTATAGATGAAGCGGAATATAGTAAGTTCTTTAAACAGATTAATTTTATGTTGGAAAATAGTACTCAAATTATAGATAAGATATTACCTGTTTTGGGGGCATTTGGATTAGAGGATCCTTTCATTATAAAAAACTTTCTCAAAATACACCATATTTCAATGTTGAAGGGGGTCTAATTAATATGTTTGAATCACTTAGAACTGAATTAAGAGTATACGGGGAATCATTAAGGGAATTTGCATTAGAAGCAGATAAGAGTCGAGGACTACCACCCACTTATCTTCAGCAAGACTCATTTTACCAGCCTTTATGGCGTTTAGGTGTCCCAAAGGAGTATGGTTATACTGGTATCAGTGGACGAGATAATCAAATCTATTATGGAGATTCCTCTTTGGAGTTAGCGATATGGACTGAGGAGTTAGCATATGGAGATCCAGCGATGATGTTATCTTTACCTGGACCACAATTATTAGGACCAATATTAAAAGAGCTAGGGACTCAGGAACAACAGGATAAATTCTTCAACTCCTTTATGGGGAGGAATCCGGTTTGGACGGCTTTCAATTTAACGGAGCCTAATGCTGGATCAGATATAGCAGCTATTGAAACGGTTGCAACCAAAAAAAATGATAGAACGTATCTATTACAAGGAGAAAAAAAATATATAGCTAATGCAGAAAGAGCGCAATGGGCACTTACTTTTGCTAAGATGGGCCATAAAAATAACACGTTTGCAATTCAAAGTTTTTTAATACATGAAGATCAATTTAAAAATTCGGATACTGTAAATAGAGATTATGGTCGGACTTTAGGAATGCATGCAGCTAGGTTAGGTCATACAGTCTATAACAATTTAGAAGTAGATAAATCTCAAATTATTGGTTTAAATAAACCACCTCTTCAAAGAGGATTACGGGGAGCTATGAAAGTGTTTTTTAGAATGCGACCTTCGACATCTTCGATTGCAATTGGAACATCGAGAGCCATGGTAGATTACGTGAGAGAAAATATTAAGTTGAATTTAAATGAAGAAATTATACTCGATGAACTTCAATGGAAAATTGAAAGAACTAGGAGATTAGTTTATCGGGCAGCTAAAGAAGTTGATAGGGGTATTTATAATGCAGGTACTTCTTCCATGGGAAAATGGATGGCAAATAATTTGGTATATGAAGTAACCAGACGAATTAATCAGGTTGTAGGATCGGAAGCTATTATTGACCATCCATTATTAGAAAAATGGCTAAGGGATGGAAGAATGATAGAGTTTATGGAAGGATCAACAAATATTCATAAACGGGAAGTTGCTCAAGAACTACTAGGAATTAATTAATAATAAAATTAAATAATCGGGGGTTAAGTATATGAATAAGCTAAATAATTTAATGGATGTAGTTACTGAAATTCTTGCACAGCAATTAGAACTTGCTGTAGCAGATGTGAAAGTAGATGCAAATATTTTTGAAGAACTAGGGCTTGATTCAACAGGTATAATTGAACTTTTATTAGCTCTTGAAGAGAAATGTGAAATTGAATTTGATATGGAAGAGTTGGATCCTTCATATTTAGAAAGTGTTACTACCATTGCAAATTATATTATGGAGTTGAAAAATAGCTAGAATAATAAAAAATTTTATTCGGGAGTCGATGTATACCATGAAACAGGGAAATTCAATCTTATCCGTGCCTAATGTATATGGTATAGGGATTGATATTCAAGATATTACTGAGATTCAATCTGCAATTAAAAAATATGACCTCAAATTTTTAAATAAAATTTTCGTTCCAGAAGAAATTGAATATTGTAGAAAAAAAAGTAACCCATCCCAACATTTTGCAGCAAGATTTTCTGCAAAGGAAGCCCTTTTTAAAGCATTAGGTACAGGGATTGGTAATGGATTCTGTTTTACAGATGCTGTTATACTTAAGAAGAAGACGGGCGAACCGTATTTTAAATTCTATAATACGACTGAACAAACGATTAAGAAACAAAAGTTGGAAGCTTTTGTATCACTTTCTCATTCCAAAGACTACTCTATCGCACAGGTAGTCTTGATATCTAATTTTACCAAATAAAAAATATTATGGAGGAATGGGAAATGAAAATTGTCGTTATTAGTCCTGAATTATTTTTACCAAAGTTAGCTCGGAGATCTGCATACTATCCCAATTGGGAAATTATACATGTGGGAGATATTACTTCTCTAAATTATATTTTAAAAGATAAAAGAAACCATTTTGATGGGATAATATGGAGATTAAAAAGTTTAGATTTTGAAGAGGTAAAACAATTTCGAAATATAAAAAAAGAGTTAGAAAATATCCCAATATTAATATTATTTGATGAAGATATTAGTACTAATAAGGCAGGATTAGAACTTTTGAAAAAAAATTCTACAATGTCTTTTGAAATTCATACTCATCAACAAATACAGGAGTGCGTGAGTCATTTTTATAAACATATTGTCCAATTGAATAGAAATAAGCAGCACAACAAAAATATTGTTGAACTTTATCCAGGTATATTTGTGAATGTAGATATGCATTATCTAGATAATGCAGGTGAAATTTTTCCTTTAGCTGGAAAAGAGTATGAAATGCTCATGTTTTTTATAAACATGCGAGACAAATTTGTCACAACAGAAGATATCCTACTTGCTATTTGGGATGAATATACAACTACTGAAACAGTTAGACAATATATTTATAAGCTCAGAAAAAAATTATATACTAGTCAGAAAAATTTTAATCTTATAGTCCACCGAAAAGGAGTTGGTTATACTTTAATTGGTAAAGGAAACGAATTTCTTGTAGGGCTGTAATAACTTATTAAAAAGAGGCGTGTTAGAATTGCTTATTTAAAATAAGAAGAATTCTACATGTCTCTTACGTATGTATAAAATTAATTTTTGAATTTTTAAACCTTTTAGATACTATTCTCCTTAGGTTGAATTATATCCTTCTAATTTGACTATTTTTTTCGAATAATAGTAATATTTTTAAACTTAAATTTATATTATTATATATGGCTATTATGATTTTTAAGCGAGTTTAATTTCCACTTCGAGTACTGTGAAAGTCATAATTCAGTGATAAAAGTGGGATGAAAGTCACTATTAAACCTTTTTGGATTTAATTTATTATCAAATGGAGGTAAGGTAAGTTTTCAGCCGAACTAAAATGATTAGTTAAATCTTGAATTTTTACCATGATTAAAAAAGTGTATCCTTATCATCAAATTCGACAAAAAGAGTTATAAATGCTAATTAATGTATGAAAACAATTAAAGTTGCTTCCTTATTTAAATTTCTGACAAAGGAAAAACCTATGATAAGTTATACATTATTAAATGCCTTACTTAAGGATATATTTGATACAAAATAATGTGGTTGAATTTATATATTTATAAAGTGATTATTAATAAAAGTTTCTTTTCTAAACTGAAGATCCTATTCAAAATCACGTAGAATAGTGATTTTGAGGAAGACTTGTAAATGAGAGGTGTACAGAGCTAAGAGAAAACTTTCAAACACTAATAATCCGACTGAAAGATTTTATATAAAGTAGATTCAAATACATTTGCAAATGGAACAAAGGGATTGCTGCAAGGGAATTTTGTGAACCAACTTGAGTTAATTTTTTCGTGGACAATCCATAAAAATCTCCCACCTTAAGTCTATGCTTAGGTGGGATAGTATTATAGCAGACAGTCAGCTTCAACTTCTACAAGCCACTCTTCCTTTATAAATCTATTTACTTCAAAAACTGTACAAGCTGGTTTGATTTTTGAAAAATATTCTTTATGGGCTTTAGCTGCTTCATGCCACTTATTCATATCTGTAATATAAATTTTTGTTCTAACAACATCCTCTAAAGAAGAACCCATTTTTTCTAAAGAACTTTTGATTACATTAATACAACTTTTTGTTTGTTCATAAACATCAGAGGTTGTGGTCTCTCCATTAGTATTTAAGGGGGCTGTGCCTGCAACTACAATGATATTTCCTTTTTTAATTGCCCTAGAAGATCCTAAAAAGTCTTCAAATGGGGAATTAGAGCTTACTACTGTTTTTTCATTTGACATAAAAATCAACTCCATAAAATAGTTTCTTTAATTGTAATACAAGCCCTTACATTTCTACATATCGTATTTGTATAAGAGGGGTTAGTTTAACGTTACTTAACAAATATGTTTTTTAATTTTATTACAAACTAATGTGAATTTAACATCGGTTTTATTCTGAAAATTAAAACTTCGTGAGAGGATATATATAGGTATTAAAAGGGGGAGATGCTTTGAAAGTATGCCTTAAAACAATGCTTAATAATACGATTGAAAAATATAAAGATGAAATAGCTTATAAAACAGATACAGAAAATTATTTGTATAAAGAAATTGATAATGTATCTGGTCAATTGGCCAATGCTCTATTGTCAAAAGGTATTACCGTTGGAGAAAGAATTGGAATTTTAAGTACAAATCCAATACACAACGTAATAACTTATATAGCAGCTCTAAAAATAGGGGCTGTAAGTGTGCCGCTAAATCCAGATGAACAAGTGAAAATCTTTGAAGATAGTATTAAAAGCGCTCAAATAAAATGCTGTATAGTTAACAAAAAAAATGCTATAGATTCTAAATTGAATTTTGTAGAAGACCTATTATTATTCTCATTGGATCTATGTAAACCTCAACAAAATTTGTTTGATCTAGCATATGTTAAGTCTATGGAATCAAATGTTGATGTTGGTAGAATAGATGATAGTCTTGAATCTTTTATATTTTTCACTTCAGGTTCGACAGGTATGAAAAAAGGGGTAATTTTAGCAAGAGAAAGTTTACGTGCCTTTATTAGCTGGGGAAGCGAGTTTGTTGGAGCCACAAATGCGGATAAATTTTTATGTCATGCGCCTTTATATTTTGACATGTCTATATTCTCTTTATTTATCCCTTTTGCTGTAGGTGGTTGCTGTGTACTTCCTTCAAGTGAAAAGAGGAATAATCCGCGATATATTAATCAATTGATTGAAGAGGAAAAAATTAACATTTTGCATTTGGTTCCTTCATCAATTAAATTGCTTCTAAATGAAAAAATCAAAAATTATACTTCTGTTCGTTTTTTGGGATTAGCGGGTGAAGCTTTACCTTTCGGCGATGTGAAATTGGTTAGAAATTGTTTTGAAAATGCTAATATTGTGAATTTTTATGGTAATACAGAGGTTAATGAGGCATTATCTTATTTGTTTCCTCAAGACATAGAGGCATTAAAAATTCTTCCTATTGGCAGACCATTAAAACATGTACAATTACAGGTTTTAGATGCTGATTTGCTACCATGTGGTGAAGGAGAAGTTGGAGAGTTATATGTGCATTCTTCGACGATGTTAAAAGGGTATTTGAATAAAACAGAAAATGAGACCTTTAAAATGAATGATTCAAATAACTTAAAATACCTTCCAACTGGTGATTTGGTTAAAAAGGAAAATGGTCTGTATTATTACATGGGGCGTATGGACGACATGGTTAAGATTCAAGGGAAAAGGGTTTATCTTTCAGAAGTCAGGAATGTAATTTCTAAACATAATCTTATAGATGAGGTGTTTATTGTAATGAACAATGATGGTCTTACTTGTTATATTCATTCTAAAGCAACTTTAAATTCCTTAGATATTAGAGAGTATTGTTCTGAGTTTTTAGATGCTTATGCAATTCCTAGTAAGTTTATTTTTACAGAGCATAAATTACCTAAAACTAGTACTGGCAAAATTGATCGAAAGAAACTAATGGGATATACGGAGGAATAAAGTGCATGCTGGAAACGGAATTAGAAGATTATATAAAAAGAGAATTATTACAGGATGGAAGTATTGAAAGTATCCCACATGATCTAGATTTAATAGGGACAGGTATACTTAATTCTTTAAAAATTATGGAGTTAATTACTTATTTAGAAAATGTACAACAGGCTCAATTCATGGAGTCTGAAATTTCATTTGAAAACTTCAATTCAATTAGTTCGATAACACAATTATTAAATAGGAGGTAGTTTATGTTAATTTCAAGTGATATGGATAATTTGAAAAATTTGTTATGGTATAACAGTGCAGAAGAGTTAGTTTTAGAAGTTGAAAAATTAAGAGTACATCAAAATTATTTAGGTCAAATTAATAAAGAAGATTCATATTGTGAAGAAATTATTGAACGTATTATACTCATTTTAGAAAAGTTAAAGACCCATTTTGATGAAGGCTTAGTAAAAGCAATTATAAAAGATTTGATTGCATGGAAAGAATCTAATATTAATAATACACCCAAATTTGATTTTACTTTTGGGAAATACAATAAAATTGAGAATAAAGAATTTGGTATGTTCTTTTTCCCTGTGAAAAAAAATAAAATTATTAATTTTGAAGCATGCTTTTATTATCGGAATGAACCAGAAGCTATCACACATTTAAGAGAAGAGTTACCATTTGATACTTTTATGGGCGTAGAATTAATCTTGGGAACGAAGGGTATTTTAGAAGCTAATGTATTTAGCTTTTTCCCAGAAGCAATTGTAACAAATAGTAGCATAGAACAAGATAAATTTTCTTTGTTCTTTATAAACAAGTACTTACAAGTGTTCCATCAGATTACTAAACCTATTAGTGAAGAGGTCTTAAAAACACCTCTATCAATATTTAAAGCTAATCTTAATGATATTTATACGGCAAGAATGCTACTTTCGTACTTACATGATTACTATCATTACAAAGGAGTATTACCTTTAAATGTATTCTTTAAAGAAAAAAGTTCACTGCTAGGAAGTTCATTTGAAGAAGTTAGAGTAGATATATCAGCATATTTGTATTTGTTAAATAAGGACTCTTATATTGATAAACTAGCAAAAGAGATATTTCTTGTGGAAAGACTATTTCGTTATAGCTATGCTGATGATCCTGAAAAAAGTTTTGACTGTCTAACAAATTATATTTTATTTGAGTACCTTTTAAAGGCTAGAGCAATTACATTTAAAGATTTTAAAATTGAGTTGGATATTATGAAAATCAAAGAAAATCTAAGTATGTTATTAGATGATATTACAGACCTTGAGATACGTATCTTAAATTCTCCAAAAGATGCAGTTCCAGATGTAATCAAAGAATGGTTCAGTGTTAACTTCGACTTTTATAGAAATTCAGAAATTGTCACCACAGTATTTGCTAAATGGATTATAGAATTTGGAAGGGGATTGAATATTCCTCGTAATATAAGATATTTTAACAATAAATTAATCGCAAAAAATGAAATAGGGACTAATTTATATGAGTAAAATATATGGTCAATTCCAAGAACTATTGCCTTTTAAAAATGAAAAAGCTGTACTCTTGTTTTCTGGTGGACTAGATAGTTTTTATACAGCTTATGAATTGAAAAAATACGATATGGATATACATGCCGTTTTAATTGATGTTGGACAAAACATTTCTGATGAAATTATGGAATTAT
This sequence comes from Bacillus cereus group sp. MG9, assembly GCF_040459995.1. Lineage (NCBI taxonomy): Bacteria > Bacillati > Bacillota > Bacilli > Caryophanales > Bacillaceae > Bacillus > Bacillus cereus group sp. MG9. Next base: position 208,412 of record NZ_JARVHC010000002.1, read on the forward strand.
CTCAAAAATTAGAATTGAAACTTCATATTATTGATGCTTCAGAAGATTTGTGTAATAGCTATATATCACATGGGATAATGGCCAAAGCTTTATATAACAACCATTTCCCTATTTCTTCTAGCTACACACGTCCGTTACTTGCTAAATTGGCATGTGAGTATGCTAAAGATATTGGAGGATCACTAATTGTTCATAATTCAACACCATATCAGAATTCTGCTATGAGATTTAACCTTTCTATAATGGCCAATTATCCAAATGTTAATATATTTTGTCCGGCTATAGGAGAATATACTACACGTGAAGATAAAGCGAGAATATTGAAGAAAGAATTAGGTATCGATTTCCCTACCACATCTAAATATTCTATTGACGAGAACTTATGGTGCAGAGTTATAGAGAATGATACTTTAGAGTATACTGAGTTAGAAATTAGAGATAACGTATTTGAGTGGACAAATAAAATAGAAGAAAAAGAAATTCTATACCTAGATATAACGTTCAAAAATGGTATTCCGTTTAAGATTAATAATGATAAGAGGAGTTTAAAGGAGATAGTGATTTTATTAAATGATCTCTTATCGGATTATAAAATTGGAAGATATGCAGGTTTAGAAGATAGTTGTTTTGGTGTTAAGAATCCAGAAATTCGAGAAGCTCCAGCAGCAATGTTAATACATCAATCTCATTTATTATTAGAAGAAATGGTATTAACTAGAGATGAACTAAGAGTAAAGTCCTATATTGATAGAGAATGGACTAATCTAGTAGTAGGTGGAGGATGGTTTAGTCCTCTTAAGTCCTGCTTAGATGAAAGTATAAGAGCTTTTAATAAAAGTTTAAATGGGACTATCAAATGGAAAATTACAAAAGGAAATATTTTTTGTATTGCTAAAACTGCAAGTAACAGCCTTAGTTTTTCGAATTTTGGGAACTTTATAGATGAATTTAAACCATATTCTATTAATAGTTTTTTTCAACAAAAGGCTCGGGAATTAAGGATCGGCATAGGAAAGGAAGGAGAGGAGTTTTATGATTAATTATTCCAGTAATTGGGAAGTGCATTTAACCGAGGAGGAGAAGAAACAATTAAAGCATTTAATTAATGAGCTTCCATTACTTGATATAACCAAGATGGATGATAAATTATTAAACGAATTAGATATTATTAAAAGTAAGTTACCTATACGTATTTTAAAGGAATTAGTTACATTTAAAAGGTTTTCTAATTTATTTGGGACTTTAAAATTCTCTAATTTACCAACAGATCCAATTCTTCCGAATACACCAGTAAAGGGTCAGTTAAGTGAAGATAAACAAACGGCCATTAGTGAGTATATCTTATTTTTATTTATGCTTTGTTTAGGGGAACCACTTGCATATGAAGATGAAAAACAGGGGTTATTAGTTCAAAATATTTGCCCGGTAAAAGGACAAGAAAAAAAGCAAGAGAATACAGGATCTGATATCTTAGAGTTCCATACTGAAGATGGGTTTCATCCATATAAACCTGACTTTTTAGCTTTATACTGTGTAAAATCTGATAAAGAAGCTAAGGCAAAGACAATTACTTCCTCAATCCGAAAAGTTTTATTTAACTTATCTAATGATGTAATAGAGATATTAAGAAAACCTTTATATAAAATTAATGCACCATCATCATTTTTAGAAAATGGGGATGAAGACAGTTATCATACTACTATACCTGTGTTAAGTGGACCTTTATTAGATCCGGATATTTGCATGGATTTTTATCTAATGGAACCTCAAACACCTATGGCTAAGTGGGCGCTAGAATATTTGAAAAAGCAATTGTTAGAGAACTGTATACAAGTCGCTCTTAAACCAGGTGAATTATTAGTTGTGGATAATAAAAAAGCTATTCATGCTCGGACAGGTTTTACTCCAAAATACGATGGAAATGATCGGTGGTTACAGCGAATGTTTGCAGTAAGGAACATTAAGACGTCTGAATTATCAAGACATCCTGGGAAATTAGTATGCTCTCCTGTAAATGTTCTTTTTGAGTTTAATGAAAACGCAAAGGAAGTTTTATGAGATGCTTAATGAAAGGTATAGCTATTTGAGAAGAGGTGTCAATTGTTATTGGAATAGTATGTCTTTGTTATTGGAGCAATTTGGTTTAGAGCCATTAATTTTAAAGCATTTAAATTTTGGATATGTATATAGTAATCCTAGTTTAGATATTACTTTTGAGCTTGAGGCGGAACAGCCTAATACTCTTGGATGGTTGCAAAATTATATTGGCACTAGTAAATCTAAGGTAGCTCCTCATAAATTAAGAGAGTTTCTTCATAATAATACTGAATCATTTTTATTATGCGTAGATGTTAAGGTTCTTTCAACTATGTATCCAACCTTTCCACCAGTTCATGATTATCATTATTTGAACATAGTAGGAGTAGAGAACGAAAATGTTCATGTTAAAGATCAATATTTTGGTTATCATGGTCCGATACCTATTGACTTAATTTATAATTCTATTCAGTCTAAAAAGATTAAACAAGCAGGCGAAGTTATTAAGTTAAATATAGAAACTGCACGAATTAATAATTTTAATGATGAAATGATAAAATGTTTGAAATATGAGTTTTTATTGAAATTATCTCAGTATTTACAGGGGCATTTTCAATTCGACGGTGTTAGTTATTATACAGGGACAACAGCAATTTCTAAACTATATATGGAGATAGATCAAGTATTTTCAAATGCAATGAGTAGACAAGAAAGTATACAGGATAATTGGAATTTTTTAATTCGTAGATTTAATACTTGTTTTCTTTATAGTAGAGAAGGGATGCTATATTACTTAAATAAATATCACCATATAGTTTCTCTTGATATGGAAAAGTTGATTAATTATTTGGGATATTCCCTTAGCATTACACGGAAAATTTCTTTTATTATAATGCAGGCAAATTTAAAGAATAAAGATCCTCAACAAATTATACCTACCCTTCAATTGAAATTGGAAGAGCTAATGTCTGTTGAGAAGGATATTCATAAGGAAATAGATACTGTATATCAAAAATTAAACATAATGGAGAGAAGTATTACAGATTGACTAGTACTTATAATATTAGTAATATATGAAAATACAATAAAGGGTGATATGAATGACTAATAAAACTGTTGAGCCGAAAATTCTTTATCTTAGTAGAGCAGATGTTCATAAGTTAGAAGAAAATAGTTCTGATATTTATATTAAGGGCGTAGAACGTGCATTAATCCTACACTCTCGTAAGGATTTTAGTCAACCACTGAAACCATACTTAAAAACTAACAAAAAAGATGAACATATTGCTGATAGGATTATCGCTATGCCTGCACATTTAGGTGAGCCGTCTATCTCTGGTATTAAATGGATTGGAAGTAAGCATGATAATCCATCTTTGAGAAACATGGAACGGGCAAGTGCATTAATTGTTTTAAATGATCCTCAAACAAATTTCCCGATTGCTATTTTAGAGGGAAGTTCTATAAGTGCAATGAGAACAGCAGCTGTTTCTGTAGTTGCTACGAGACATTTAGCCAATAAAGACTTTAGAAATCTATCTATTGTTGGTTGTGGCTTGATTGCTAAAATGCATGTAATGTCTATGTTAGAAAATTTCAAAAGTATTAAGAATGTTGTACTATACGATGTGGAGCTAAATAAAGCACAAGAACTAATAAAAGAGTTTCAGTCAAAATATAAAAATATATCATTTCGGGTTGCCGATAAAGTTCAGGATGCTGTTGAAAAAGCAGAAGTATTAGTTACATGTACAGTAGTGAATAAGCCATATATTAAAGCAGAGTGGATTCAAAAAGGAACATTTATTAGTAATGTATCTATTATGGATTTAGAAAGTGAATTATTTATACAAGCGGATAAGGTAATTGTAGATGATTGGGATCAAGCAAATAGAGAAAAAAAAGTAATAAATCAATTGGTTTTAGAAGGTAAATTTTCTAAAGAGATGTTACATGCTGAATTAGGGGATATTATTACTGGATTAAAAGCAGGGAGAGAACATAAGGATGAATTAATTATCCTAAACCCCATGGGAATGGCTATTGAGGATATTTCATGTGCATATGAGATTTATGAGAATGCTCTAAAAAATAACATTGGTAAATACTTGGATTTATATTAATTTGAAAATATTATAATTTTTTAGTCAGTGAGATGCTTTCGAGCATCTTTTTTTATTTCAAATGTTTTTTGAATAAGATAGATTAGTATTATCCTTGGTAATGTAATGAGATATAAGTGTATTTCAAAACTGTATTTGAACCACTCACTACTTAACGTTCTAACGGAATGTTTGAAGCGGGAGATTTCTAAGTATAGAAACTTAACTAGGTTATCACCGTAGTTTCTAAGATTTAGTCCTGTGTTAATATCTCTATCGTGATGTGTGCCACGAGGAGGAAAATGACACTCACGAAGATTTATACTTTTAATATCTTTATTTTGGTAACCACAACTCGAACATAGCTGACTAGCAGTAAATATTTTTGAGACAACTACAACTTGCTTCCTGTACCATTTTGCTTTGTATTCCAACATATTTTGAAATTGTGAACAAGATACTTCACTGATTGCTTTGGCAAGTTTCCCGTTTTTTAGCATATTGCTTACTTGTAGATCCTCAATACCAATTACATCGTGGTTTTTGATGATTTCGGTAGAGATTTTATCCAAGTAATCTTTTCTTGCATTAGTAATATGTTCATGGACTCGTGCCACTTTCACACGTTGTTTACTCCAGTTCGAAGAACCTTTCGTTCTTCTGGAAAGGATGCGTTGTGCTTCCGCTAATTTTTTTTCTAATGTACGAAAGAATTTAGGGTTTTTGTATGTAGTGCCATTTGAAAGAATAGCAAAATCCTTTAATCCCATATCAATCCCAACAGAAGATCCTGTTTTCGGTAATTCTTTTACTTCTGTCTCAACTAGCAAAGATACAAAGTATTTACCACTTGGATTCCGTCTAATGGTAGCATTTAAAATACGTCCCGTTACCTCACGGCTCTTTGCAAACCTCACAAATCCGATTTTAGGTAGTTTTATTCGATTACCTATCACAGCGATATTTTCATTTGTTTCTTTCGTTGTGTAAGATTGGATTTTATTTCGTTTGGACTTGAATCGTGGAGGATCATTCTATTTCTTGAAAAAGCGTAAAAAGCATCTGCCAGATTTTTTAATGTAGATTGAAGCGCAATACTATCTACTTCTTTTAACCATATCGTATCATTCTGTTTTTTTAATTGAGTGAGCTCGGCAGAGAAAGAATTATATGTTAATCCTTTCCCTGTTTCTTTGTAAGTATTGTTCCACATAGTAAGGAACCGATTGAACACAAATCGACTACAATCAATCGTTTTCGCAATTAAGATTTCTTGTCTTTTATTCGGGTAAATACGAAATTTATATGCTTTATTTAATAACATTGATTGCACCTCACTTTCTAGCATGCTTCTTAATAGTATACAAAATAAGTAGGCTTACGCCTACCGACATTCATCTCCCACCTAAAATTGGTGTTTCACAACTTCACATTTTTGAGGAAGGAGTCTTCTGTCGGAAAATGATAAATTTAAGGGTCCAGTTTGTTCAAAATCAGAAGAATTCATCGATGGAGACTTATGGCATTAAATTCGAATCCGCTGGTAATCTGCTATCAATCGTTTTCTTCTGTAATTATTTACAGAAGAACCCTTTTCTTTATTCATAAATTATGTCTTTAATTTTCCATAAATGGTTTTATTTTTAATTTTCAAAATCTAATTAATTATTTTTTGATTATCTTTGTTATACTTAAGTCAAGAAGAGGATGTATACTTTAAAAAAAGAACATAGTAGTAATTTAATATATTGAGGGATAATATAAAAAGAAATAAGTTATCAAGAGTATTGATTATAATATTCTTTAGCAAATTGAAAGATAATAAGTAAATGGCAGTAAATTTAATAAGGTTATTCTGAAGTAGTTATTTAGATTAATATCTGAAGGAGTTGTTTATAGTGTGGCAGGAAAAGGTATTAAAAGAACTCATAATTAAAATGATAGAAGCAGATAGAGAAAATTTAAAACTTATTTCAGCTTTAATGGATTTGGATATACACGTAGAAAATAAAGCTTTTTTTTCTATTTATAAAATCTTGAAAGAAATAATTGATTTAGAGTTTCTATTACAAACTACAGAGAGTTACGAGAAGGAAGAAATAACAGTACAACAGCTAGGAGATATTTTATATGGACATATAGAAAAAAATAAAGCTAATAAAGTATAAATATACGTATTAGAAAAGAGCTGTTATTGATGGATGAACAACTCTCTGTCAAGTAGGTAGCGAAAATATCTTTATATAATTTTTTATTTACGTGTAGTACGTTCACTGTTAGCAATAATAACATTTGTATTGTTATTATTAGTGAGTAGGGAACTGTTGTGGTGATAGTAAATTTTCTGATTTCCAGTATACGTAATTAGAAAGTAAATATAAGGCTTATTTCTATCGTGTATTTTACTTGTACTTTAACACTATATCTTTTGTTTGTCACAGTTTATACACGTTCTTTGGAAATATAGTAGTTTTACATGTATACCAAAACTTCTCTGATAATGTTCCTTCAGTTTTTTTTGTAAAGCAATCAGTAATAAAAGAAGCATTAGAAAGTAGTCATAAATGTTGAATTTGGAAGTGTCATATTATTTCAAGAAATAATAAGGGACTATAGTCACATTTAGTGAGGATTTATGTGGATTTCATTTATCAATAGTTCACCGAAAAAAAGCACCTACAAAGATGCATTTTCGTTCGGTGATTTTTTTGTGAATTGATATATGAAAATTGCACCTGAAATAACAAAATATTCCTTCAGGGACGTCTAGTAATGTTATTAGCAATGTTTTAGAGATTAACACCTCATTGCCTGTAGTAGGTCTATAATCTCTTTGAATATAACTAATAGTAAATTCAACAACATTTAAAGTAACAAATAACCATAAACAAAATAGAATCATTTTTTGCTTTTAAACATAAAGCACCACTGTACATCTAATTTAACGTTGGAGAAAAAGAGGATGTTAGATTGTGAGTATGACCTTAATAATTCGGATTGGCAAAATATAAATGGAGATATAACTCAGAGGAAAATAAGAACCATTTCGAAACAGCATATAAAGAGTGTTCTAGATACTAGGATTGGAAGACGTAATTAAAGTAGAAAAATCCGTTCTTTTTTCATATCAAATAGAAAAAGGAATCACTAAGGATTCCTCTTCTAATTCCGACTTATCTAAATCACATATAAGCAAAGATTTAAACACTCATATATTTATATATAGATAAATATATGAGTGTTTTAGGAAATACAGTGGAGTAGCTAAATATGGATAGGAGAAGAGGCCCAGATTGTGAAAAAGAACTTGCAAGACTGCGGATTATCCTACTAATGATTTTAATATGTAAGCACGGAAAGATGTAAGTAATTCAATTAGGTTTTACCAAAGGATTTGGCGTGCGAATATGTGGAATGCATTCACAGTTAAGAGGGTTGTCTCATAATATACATATAGATTTCTCTATTAAGATGAACAGAGGGTGTGAATATATGGAAGATGTATACGCTAAAATTGACAGTCTAAAAACGGAACAAAAAGAAATCATGAGAGATATTCGTAATTTAGAGATGCGTACAGCTATTAATGAGAAAGACATAGCTACAATCAATAAGCAATTAGAAAAAATAAGTACAAACACAACCTGGATTTTGCGAATCATTATTAGTGCGATAGTTATGTCAGTTTTAGGATTGATATTAAAAGGTATTATTTAACCTTGTGAAATAGTGAGATGTAATTGTAAGAGGGGCATTTGTCCCTCTTTTTATTTTGTGAACGAGAAGATCCCCTCCTCTAAGCGCGGAGTGAAGGTGGAGGGTGAATCGTTTTTTTCTGATAAAAGGAGCTAAAACAATGTGCTAAACGGAATTGAGATGTGTGTGAAGTCAAATGAATAATTTTGGTTATTCCATACGCAAACGGGTTTCTTTAAAATCGGAACGATTTGGTATTTACTTTTTTTCACCTTTGTAGAAAACACATTTTTCGCATCTTTAATCGCTTGATTCTTAACCGCACTTAGTAGGTTAGCAAGAACATCTTTTGTACTTTTCTTAGTGCTTTTCTTTGCTTCAACCATTTCAGATACAAGTTCATTAATGACTTTGATATATTCGTGGCTACTTTGTTCCAATAAACAGATTTGTTCTTTTGTTAGAAGCAATTTAACTTTAACTGTTATGGTTTGAGACATAAGTTTCACCCCCTTGTTTTTTGATTTTCAACATAATGTTTTATTGTCTCACTTGATACATTTCCAGCAGTAGAAACAAAATAGGAACGTGTCCATAGACTTGGCAGGTGCATGAGATGGGGAAATTCTTCTCTCAAACACTTTGATGTCACTCCTTTAATTTTTGCCATTGTATCGGCGGGACTAAGTGTTGGCAGTGTATTTAAAAACAAGTGAACGTGGTCTTTTTCACATTCCATTGCGATAATAACAATATCCAGTTCATTACATATTTCTTGAACCAACATTTTGAAGCATTCTTCTACTTTTGTATTTAGAAAAATCTTTCTTCTGTATCGTGGACAAAACACAAAATGATAGTTAATGAATGATACGGTTGTTTTAGTTCTTCTATAATCATTTATCATAGTTACATTGTGTTAGTTTGTTCAATTAACTGCAACAAAAAGGATGAAAAATAAAAGATACCAACACTTTGGATACTTAAAGTACCACAAACCTTGTGATTTTTAGTGGTACTCCGTATCCAACCTCACTTTCATCCCATGCCTAAAGGCAATGGGCTTTCTCGTTCGAAAAGGGCTGTAAAGCCAATGTATGTGTGAAGTGAAAAGGCCGACTCTTATGAGATGTTTTTTTTGCTGTTTTATGGATGCCAAATAAGAGCGCAACATTTCAAAGGTCATCTTGTGATATAACTAGGATGAGTTTTAAACTAGGGGCTGAAGAAATGAATACATTAAAGGGAAAAGTCGCGTTAGTAACTGGTGCAAGTAGGGGGATAGTGCGAAATATTGCGATAAATTTGGCACAGGATGGTGCGTTGGTCGTAGTTCACTATGGAAAAAGAAGAAGCAGAAGAAGTGGTGCATAAAATTAAAAAAGATGGTGGTTTTGCATTCATAATTAGTGCGGATTTTAACATTAGAAGAATCCACAGAAGAGTCTTTTGATGAGATTATGAATATTAATGTTAAGGCTCCATTTCTTATTATCCAACAGGCTTTACCACGATTAAAAGATGGAGGACGGATCATCAATATTTCATCGTTTGTTACACGTGTCACCTCGACAAGTGTTTTTGCTTACAGTATATCTAAGGGGGCAATTAATAGACGCACTCATACTTTAGCACAACAAAATTGGTTACCGCGGTATTACGGTAAACGCCATTCTTCCTGGCATAATTAATGCAGAAATGAATGCTGGAACATTGGGAAATCAAGATGGACAGAAATATGCTGCAAGTTTGTCGACCTTTAATAGATGGGGAGAGCCTAAAGATATAGCTGATATTGTAGCTTTTCTTGCTTCATCAAACAGTCGCTGGATAACTGGGGAATTAATCGATGCAAGTGGCGGATCTTGTTTATAATAGCAATGGAAAAAGCCAGCTTATATTGAGCTGACTTTGAAAATCTATTATTCAAATAGCTTATCCATTAAATTTTGAATTTCACATCTTCTTTTATCTGTTTCATTATTATCAATTGTATACGTATCATTTTCAATTATAAGAACGTCCCCTTCTTTTACATTAGAAGGAAGTTTGGATCTGGGTACATCAATTGTTATGTTATTGATTTCAATAACTGCTAATGCTCCTTCAAAACGGTCAATAATACCTCTTTGCATCGTTATCTCTCCGTTCTTACTGAAATATCTGAACCATCACTATTAATAACTACAGTTCCATTTAAATCAGTTCTATATACCTTAACAGACATTGAAGATAACTTGGCTAACGTTTCTTGTGTAGGATGTCCATATCTGTTACCTGCACCTGCACTGATAACAGCGATATTTGGTTTAACTGCATCTAAAAATGGCTGAGAAGAAGAAGTCTTGCTTCCATGGTGACCTGGTTTTAATACATCAGATTTTAGGTTTGAACCATGTGCTGCAATCATATCTTTTTCGCTTTTTGCTTCAGCATCACCAGTAAATAAGAATGATTTGCTGCCGTGCGTTACTTTTAATACAGCGCTCCATTCGTTTAAGTCATCACCATATTCTTTAACAGGGGCTAAGAATTGTGAGTCTAAACCATTGATTGGTAAATTTAAACCAGATTTTGCTTCTTTAATTGTTAATCCTTTGTTGGCTACCGCAGTTAAAAAGTCTTTAAATGTTTGGGTAGTATGGCTTACTTTAGGTGCATACACATTTTTTACGTTCATAGAATTTAGTACTTCATCTAATCCACCTACATGATCAGCATCAGGGTGTGTAGCAATCATATAATCAATGGTTTGGAATCCTAGTCCTTTTAGATAATTTGCCACTATCTTACCTTTGCCATTGTTTCCTCCGTCAATGAGGATTGTTTCTCCACTTGGAGATTTTATAAACGTTGCATCACCTTGTCCTACATCAATATAATGAACTTCTAAATTGCCCTCTGGTTGAGGAAGGGGAGGACGGAAGCTTGGTTCTAATACGCGAGCTAAGAATGCAGCAGACTGCTCACTTGTTACTTTTACGTCTGCACCAAATGTACCATCAGGGAAAGATTTAGCACTTGCAAGATTAGGGATAAATAATGCAGCAATCATTAGAAATGCCGTTAGTAATAAACTGAGCTTTTTCAAAAATATCGCCTCACTTTGTATATTTTTTTAACTTATTTAACTTTAGCATTTCTTACCAATAATTCAAAGCCTAATAGAGTAATATATTTGGTTACACTAGTAACGGAAAATGAGAGGATTAAAGAATGTATTAAAAAAATGAGGTTTAATTTAAAAACGACTCTTCAGATTTGTTTATTTTGCGTTTCGATGGACAAGTTAATGCAATAGGTCTTGTTCATTTTAAAAACATATGAAAAGGCAGATAAGGACTTTACATGTGTTTTTTTTGGGTTTTTAGGGGGAATAAAAAGGATAGTCATTATTTAAGACTTAACGCTTTCTCTACGAGCTGACGAATTGCTTCATTTCAATTACTTATCTTGTTATCGTGCCAAAAATCCTCTATTTATTTTACTTGTTCTTTTGTAAATGCAAATAAATTTTCATGTATGGGAAAAGCTTGTTACAATAGTAAAGAATAACTTGGGTACAATTGATAATGAAATGGGGAAAGATATTAGATGAAAGCAACCGGAGTAACTAGAAAAATAGATGAATTAGGGCGTGTGGTAATTCCAAAGGAACTTAGAAATACGCTAGGTATTAAAGAAAAATCACCATTAGAGATCTTTGTAGAAGGTGAAGATATTGTTTTACAGAAGTATCAGCCGGGGCGTGTTTGTGCATTAACAGGAGAGGTGTCAAATCGTAACATAGCATTAGCAAATGGTAAGATAACATTAAGTCCAGAAGGTGCGGAACTATTAATAAAAGAAGTAAAACAGTACCTTGTAAAATAAGTGGCTCCTTACAAGGGGCTTTTTTAAAGATCAATAAAATAATTTCACGTACCGTATTTATTATAAAAAATAACAACACAACGAACTAGTCTACATTTAACTTTTGCGACATATATATCTTTGATGTTACGATATTTATATATTCGTTCTGAAAATAAAAGGGCTGAATGAAGATGGAAAATCATGTAAAAGTAATTGGCAAGATCCTTCAAACAAGCAAAAATGGTCACACCTCAAACAAAAAGAGCATATTTCTAATTGGTTATATATAGAGAATATACACAGTTTGTAAAAGAAAATCATAGAAAGCCAAGAAAATACGAACATGATGAGATTCTTCATGAAGTGAAAAGATATTATGTAAGTAAACTAGAAAAATAGAAAGTGAATGGGAATCACAAATATCCAACAGTGAAAAGCAGCATGTATTAGAAGAAAAGTAAATACAAACAAACCAGGGGGCGCATTTCATGTTTAATTTACAAGAAGATATGTATGAACAATTGAAAGTGAAAAAAGGGGAAGTTACTGTATTTTTAAAGAATGGCGTTCCAGTACGTGGGCAGATCCTTGCAACAGATAAATTTACCGTCCTAATGATGGTTCATGGTAAACAACAACTAATCTACAAACAAGCAATCTCTACACTTGCTATTTAATGGGTACCGCCAGCATTTCGGAAAAAAACCACGCTAAGAGTATGCAAAATTTTATGCAGTTTTTCAGCTAATTCAGTAACAAAAGATAACTCTAAAACCTTTTCAGGATAGGAATGTATAAAAAAATGCATAGATCCATAGAACAAAAAAAGAAGGTTCCTTTGTGAGAATAAGATTCCGCCTTTTTCCTTGCTACCGATAATGAGACGTTATGTTAACCAAGTATGTATAGAATATACATTGATTTTCACTTTTGAATTTTACATGTGCAGAGATAATAAAGTCATTTAAAAAATAATATAATTGTTTAAAAACTCTTCCTCCATTACAAAGTAGATTAGCTCAATAAGAAATCAAAATAAGAATTTGTAGATTCTCAAGAAATGAAAAAAGAAAGGTTTTAAATACAAAGTAAATTCTGTTATACAGGGGTAGAAAGATATTATAATTAATTTGTTTTAAAAATGAGTAGAGGATTATAAAGTGTGTTCGATTTTTGGCCAAGTCCTATATGTCTTATCCTTTGGAGGAAATATGCTTAAAGATAATTTTAAAATTAGTAATATTCCCACTGTTTTATGGGGAAATAAGAGTGAAAAAATTTTTATTGCAGTACATGGAAATATGTCAAATAAAGAAGATGCAGTTATTGAAATGTTTGCTGAAGAAGCCAATCAAAAAGGTTATCAAGTACTAAGCTTTGATTTACCTGAGCATGGAGAAAGAATAAATGATAATACTCCTTGCAAAGTACAGTTTTGTGTTAGTGAATTATCTATAGTTATGAATTACGCAAAAAAACATTGGAAAGAAGTAAGTGTGTTTGCATGTAGTATGGGAGCTTATTTTAGCCTTTTAGCCTATCAAAATGATGTGTTAGAAAAGGCATTATTTTTATCACCAGTAGTTAATATGGAACGAATTATAGAAAATATGATGAAATGGTTTAATGTAACACCAGAGCTTTTGCAAAAAGAAATGACTATAGAAACACCTGTTGGTCAAAAGTTATATTGGGATTATTTATGCTATGTAAAAGAACATCCTATTAATACGTGGAATACAGATACATATATTATGTATGGAGCCAAGGATGAACTGTGCGAATTTGAAATTATTAACTATTTTACAAAAAAACATCGTTGTGAATTAGAAGTCATGGAAACAGGTGAACATTACTTTCATACTGAAGAACAGTTAAAGGTATTTAAACAGTGGTTACACAAACATATCGATTAACAAAATTGTTATTAAAAAGAAGATGTTAAACTACTGAAAAATATATTTGAATTATTTACTTCCGCTAACGGTAGTTATGTAAATAAGCTGTCCATCTGGACAGCTTATTTTATTTTTTGCTTAACGTGGGTTTTTTCCGAAATGCTGGCGATACCTCTATTTCAATTTAAATATGATAGTATTACACTTAGTATGAGCCTTATATTTTATTATTTTGTACTAATCATGGAGGTATGTATATGCGTAAATTGTTCAGTGGAAAACGTGTACTAGAAAGAGAAACAAACGAAGGTTCATCGTATTTTGTAGTACCAGAAGAGAACTTTCAGAAGTATGTGGTGCTATGGGGATATTTAATCCCACACGGAGTTTTCAATCAACCTAATAAATGGGTAAATACATATACGATAAACCCTTTGGATACATATGTTTTAGTAACAGAATTCAATCCTAAAGAGTATGAATATATGATTTATGAAGAAACAAGGGTTGCTAGACAATTGCATCAAATATTAGAACCTTATGGAATAGATATTAATAATGAATTTGAAGAGTTCGTAAAGTTGGAAGAGATTCCTGAAGCAGCCATAAGCAAAGTAAAGGATTGCTTAATAGAAAAAAGGTGTATGAATGATTATCCAGAAGACTTTCCAGTAGTCGACGGCTATGAATATATAATTGAAGGCGAGAAAAAGAAACTCATTATTGAAACTGAAACTTATCATGATGATGACACACTATATGACCAAACGGGGAATTTTGATCACAGTTATATCGTTGAAACTTATCGTAAGACAGTTACAAATGGATTTATTTATGTATATAAAACGCATGACAATAGCTGGTATCAATATTATGCAGAAGGCGCAAGTAAAGACTGTTGGATCATGAAAGAAGTATATGATGATGAGTTAGACGATTTACCAATTTCATCTTATGAACTTATTGAAACAGAGAAACGTGAAATTCCAGAAGAAGATTTAATGACTAATATTAGTTGGGAAGAATTACTCGATCCGAATAGGGAATGTGATTTCTATTACTCTGATAAAATGTTTGCAATGAGTTTCTTAGCTAATGAGGGAAGATATAATGTAGTGAACATTAATGGGGAATGGAAAAGATATAGTGAAATGGTTTTTAAAGGAGAAGCACCATTTTCCAAATGGGATGATTTAGTATTTATTGGGACGGCTAAACAAGGGGCAACTGAAGGAAAACAATTTACCCAAGAAGAAATGATGCAATTTGCAGTATATATGCGAGAAAAGAGAGAGAAGTCATCATTGCATTAATCAAAAGGGGTGTACGAATATGGACTTTTTGTACTTATTACCATTTATTGTTATAGTATTTATTATTTTAATCTTTATATTTCAAGTTCGTCAGCAAAAAAAATTAGAGAACAAATTTTCGGATTAGCTAATAATACTTTAGAGTTAACGACTAAGGAATTTTTAGAAATGAGAAATAAAAGTTTCGGTGGAAAAGGGAGAGCATTGTATTCTAATAATTATAACTTCGCAGGAGTGTATATATTACATAATAAATCTAAAGATTTATATTATGTGGGACAAGGAAAGCAGGTTTTAAATCGAGTGAACAATCATTTCACTGGAAAGGGTAATGGAGATGTTTATGCAGATTACAAATACGGAGATTATTGGACAATCAAGATGATAGCTCTTGAAAAAAGTGGTTTTAATACTTTGAATGAATTAGAAAGGTATGCAATTGAAACCTACAATTCTTATAAAAGAGGCTATAATAAAACCAGAGGAAATAAATAATATGCTTTAATTAATCTGGTTCATGGTAAACAACAACTAATCTACAAACAAGCAATCTCTACACTTACTATGTAAAACATACCGGGCTTATGTAAAAATTTCTCAATATTATTACTATGTAAACTATAATAGGGGTAGCGTCAGGAAAATGCGGATTTACAACGGTAAGAAAATGTTCGTAAATTATCCGGCCTTCAAAACGAAAACCGGATTCCATTTAAACTTTTAAAATTATTAATCCCAATTCCTATATTTATTTATCTCACTCTTTTTTCTAAACGCCTCTTCTAAATCGATATCGAGCTTGTTGGCAAGATCAAAAAGATTCCATACCGCATCGTATATTTCAAAACTCAAATGTTCTTTTAGTTCATTAATATTATCAGCATCAGGTATGGAAGAGATTTTTAAAACTTCTTGAGCTACTTCTCCTATTTCTGTAACCAAAAATAAGGTTCTTTCTTCAATCGTTGAATGCTCAAAACCTTTATTTTTACTAAACTCTCTAACATTTCTTTATAATTCAGATATTTTCATTTTTTAATTCCTTCCACAAGGATTCTTTATAACCCAAAACTAGATTCCCTAATTTTTTTGAACATGCTTTCTTAGTTACAAAGGGCTTGATAATCTCTCCGCATCCTATAAATATTATAATATTCACTAAAGAACTGCTTTCTTATTTGAAAGGAATCGTTTGTTATTTTAATTAGTATTAGGTTATTTAGAAAAGGATGCTTAGAGTTATCCATTCCTTCTGATATTGGAAGTATTATTTGACTAGTTTCCAAAAGTTTGGCCCATAGTTATTGTTCTTAATAAAAATTTCTAATTCGTTAAAAGGCAAGGTTTCTCCTACTTTTAATTTATAGATTTTATTATTTATAGGGGAACCGAAAGAAATATCTAATTGTTTGTCATTAAGATTAAATAGTATAGAATGAACAGTTCCGAAATTTTCTTCAAAATTGTGTACTGTTACACCCTTAGGGTATTCCTTTAACATTAATTGTTGTAATTCATTCTTTGTAATAAAATTATTACTTTCTAAGTTGTCTTTCAAAAAATTATAACGCATTTCAGATTGTTCTAATTTTCCGCTTTCTAACTTAATTATTTCTGGCATTACAGCATGATTGGTTGCAATAAAAAATCCTGATTTTTTATTGCCTCTTTCTACAACCTTTTTTCCATCATAAGTTTCTATTAAAGCTGCGTTACCATTGGCATCTGCCAGAAGCAAATTCATATTTGTTCCAATAGGCATATCCTCTAAATAAGAAATTCCTTCCTCAACGTCTTTACAATTTTCAAGTAAAGCTCTGACTATTACCATAAATTGTAGTCCTTTTATGATAGGCTTTTTCATTCCTAGATGTTTTCCAACTGGCATACCGCAAGAGGCAAAAGCTACACAGAACCCCTTTTCATTTAAGCCTTCACTTCGACCAAAATAAGAAACGGAGAATCCGGTATGACTGTATTTACCCTTTACTTTTGTTGTACAGAGTCTCATATCAGATATTGCTGGTGACAAGTCGTAGTTTCTAAGGACATAGGTTTTACTATCATTTGTTTTAGACGGTAAAACAGCACCCAAACTACATCCACCTGGTTGTAGCAAAGCTTCATCAAAGAAATTAAGATAACTAGGCTTTACATTTAGTGAATCTGCAAACCCTTGTAATTCCTCGATTAAACCGGGACAATACTGGTTCATTAATTTTTCCATATCCTTAAATTTCGCCTCATCTATTGGTTCGGATAATAAAACTACATTCATTGCATTAGGAATCTTTTTTATTTCTTCTCCTTGCCTTCTACCAATCTCGTGGCTGTTGCCTTCAAGAAAAGAAAAATAACCTTGAATTGAATCTTTCATATTTGTCTCTCTCCAGTCCAATTTATTGATTAATATCGTGGTAATACATAAGGTGTCCTATTGAAACGACATCTATCAACCGTCTATCCGATATATATTTTGCTCTGTTTGGTTGTCCCTCAGCTCTGTTTATATCTAATGTATTTAAGTTTGCTACAACAGAGAAGAGCGTAGCAAAATTATGTTCTTTTAAATTTAAACAAACATGTCCCTTTGTTTCTGACATAATTGATTGCGCAATGGAAAGAGTCATTTTATTGACGTTTTCTTTAGGACGTATATCTAATGTTTCAAAACGTTCTTTTGATTTGCTCCAATTCCAGCTTTCAGATACTGATGTACTTTCATGGTGATTGGTACAATGAATATAATTATTGGTGGGAAGACGCACTTGATAGTCATTAGGGGTAACTTCTACAACAGCCATATTCCCTAATGAATCTGCTAACAAGTAGTTATTAGCTACCGAACTTGGGAATCTTTTTAACACTTCTATTCCTTCTTCCACGGTACAACAGTTTTCTAAAATATATTTAACAGCAAAATAAAAATTCAATCCTGGCTTAATTTCCTCGTGAGGAACCGATGTAATTCCTACAAATAAACCATGTTGATTTATACCATCAACTTTTCCAATAAAACAATCTGAATGACCTACATATTTATTTTTGCCTTCAAAACAAACTAATGAGGACTCTGTTATTTTCTTTAAATTTAAGAGCATATCATAATTACGTCCAACAATCATTTCTCCTCCATTGAATGCTGCAAAGATGCTGCATTGACCAGCCAATTCAAATACACCTATACTTAATAGAAATGCACTTACTTCTTCAAAAGAAGAATGGCAGCCATCAGCAAATCCTTGTATTTCCTTAACAATAGAAGGGTTAAATTCAGTAAGAATAGGTTTGCATAACTCCCCAAATTTTAATTTTTTCTCTGTTATTTTTGGAAATCGAAACCCATTTTTATAAAGAATTTCTGCATAATGCTTTCCTGCCTGATAAACATTTCCTTTTAATCTCGGATGATACATAGTAACTCCCTCCGCTTATACTTTTGTATATATATAGAATAAACCCTCCAGTAAGTGGAGAGTTTACCCTGTTTCGATATAAATGACTGTTACTTAACTATAGTTCTTGATAACTGGAATACATATTTTCGTAATAAACTCTGATGGATGTCTGTTTAAATCTGGTCGTATGTCTCTTAAATTAATATTAGAAGGAACAATACCTTTTTCATAAATCTCTATTGCTTTTCCGCTCTGGATTAGATTCTGTTCTAGTATCCAATTTTTCAATATTTCATATCCTACATCCAACTCTGAATAGGGACCTTTAACAGTCAGACATGCGTATATCCCTTTGTCTAAAATCCTACAATTGTCTATTTTATTCGTATCTTTTACTGGAAGAAGAAGTTCTACGTCTGCCTCCTTTTGATTCAAATCTCTATCATGGAAGATAGCCATTAGTTTTCCATTTATTACAAGATTAAAAGCATAAACTCGATCAAATAATTTTTTAACCAACTTATCTATAAATTTTATCTTTATTTTCTCACGAACAGAATAAACTGTTATTCCCTCTCGATTTTCAATATAACAGCTAGATATAACCGGCCCAGGAATTATAGATGCTTTCTTTTCTATTTGTATTTTTAACCGATTCATCTCTTCTATTTGTTTGGAGATTTGTCCTTTTTGATCCTCAAGCTCATATATTTTATGCTCTAATATGCTTTTCCATTGTACTTGATCAGGGTTTTCAATAAATTCCTTAATCGTAGTTAAGGGAAATTGACAGCTTTTTAGAAGCATAATTTTTTTCATAATTTGAATTTTTTCGTAGTCATAATACCGATAGTTTGTTACAGGATCTATGTAAGAAGGTTTTAGTAATCCAATGTCGCTATAGTAGCGTAATGTTTTAACAGGAATATTACATATTTCAGAAAATTTGCCTATAGAGTACATTATATTCTCCCTTTACGATTATAAAATATTTATTATAAATCAGGATCTAAATATCTTGTTCAATTTCCTTTAGTCTACGATAAAACGCAGCCTGACTGATCCCTGTAATTGTACATATCTCTTTTATCGTTTTATCGGTAGTTTGACGTAATTCAATGGCATGGTTCATGCCAGGATGTTTATCTGTGTATTTCTTCACTCTTCCTCTATATACTCCTTTTTGTTTTGCTAGCTTTATTCCCGCATGTTGTTTTTCTTTAATCATTTCACGATCTAATTCACTAAAGGCAGCCATGACAGTTAAGAAGAACTTACCCGTTGGAGTTCTTGTATCAATTCCTAAATTTAAAATTGCAAAGTGAACATCCTTTTCCCGAAATTGTTCTACTAACTGTAACAGTTGAATGGTATTTCTACCTAAACGATCCATTCTAGTTACGACTAAGGTATCCCCAGTAGTTAATTTTGAAAGTAACGTGTCTAACTCCGGCTTTTGTTTTGTTACTCCACTAATTTTCTCTTTTATGATTTCATCTACTCCATATTTTATAAGTTTTTCAATTTGTGTATCTAAATTTTGATCTTGTGCACTTACACGTGCGTATCCATAGACCATTTTCATCCCTCTTTTTGTACATGTTTTTGATAAGTGTTATTGAGAGTCTATGAGACTAATAATATCAAGGAAATGATTTCTTCTCAATAGGGTACACTCTATTGATATATAATCGAACTAATTAACTGAATAATTACAGAAATGAGATGATACTGTATGAAAATGGCGAGAGGTAGAGAATTGCTTACACCGGAACAACGACAAGCCTTTATGCAAATTTCTGAAGATGAGTGGGTGCTAGGAACCTACTACACTTTTTCCAAACGAGATTTAGAAATTATAAATAAGCGAAGGAGAGAAGAAAACCGTTTAGGGTTCGCCGTTCAATTAGCCATTCTTCGGTATCCCGGTTGGCCATACACTCATATCAAAAGCATTCCAGATTCAGTCATACATTATATATCGAAACAAATCGGTTCTACTCCATCTTCGCTTAGTCTTTATCCTCAAAGAGAAAATACACTTTGGGATCATTTGAAAGAAATTCGAAATGAATACGACTTTGTAACTTTTACTCTAAAAGAATATCGAATGACATTTAAACACCTTCATCAATTAGCTTTGGAAAATGGTGATGCCATTCATCTACTACATGAATGCATAGATTTTCTAAGAAAAAACAAAATCATACTGCCTGCTATCACTACACTTGAAAGAATGGTATGGGAGGCAAGAGCAATGGCTGAAGAGAAGCTATTTAATACGGTTAGTCAATCTCTGTCAAATACGCAAAAAGAAAAGCTTGAAGAGATAATTACTTCGCAGCATCCATCCGAATCCAATAAAACTATATTGGGGTGGTTAAAGGAACCACCGGGTCATCCTTCACCCGAAACATTTCTAAAATTAATAGAACGACTTGAATATATACGGGGAATGGAATTAGAAACGGTACAAATTAGTCATTTGCATCGCAATCGCTTGTTACAGCTATCTCGCTTAGGTTCAAGATATGAGCCTTATGCATTCCGTGACTTTCAAGAAAATAAACGTTATTCGATATTAACCGTCTATTTATTACATCTTACTCAGGAGTTAACGGATAAAGCTTTTGAAATTCATGATAGACAAATACTCAGTCTGTTATCAAAAGGCCGCAAGGCTCAAGAGGAGATTCAGAAACAAAACGGTAAAAAGCTAAATGAGAAAGTTATACACTTTACGAACATCGGACAAGCTTTAATCAAAGCAAAGGAGGAAAAATTAGACGCTTTTGAGGTTTTAGAATCCGTTATTGAATGGAATTCTTTCGTCTCTTCGGTGGTAGAAGCTCAGGAGCTTGCACGTCCTGCCGACTATGATTATTTAGACTTACTACAAAAACGATTTTATACACTTAGAAAATATACGCCAACGCTCTTAAGGGTATTGGAATTTGATTCTACAAAGGCAAATGAACCACTTTTACAAGCTGTGGAGATTATCCGAAGTATGAATGAATCTGGGAAGCGAAAAGTGCCTGATGAATCACCTGTGGACTTTATCTCGAAGCGTTGGAAAAAACACTTATATGGGGATGACGGTACAATTAATCGTCATTATTATGAAATGGCTGTTTTAACAGAACTAAGGGAACATGTTCGTGCTGGTGATGTATCCACTGTGGGCAGTAGACAATATAGAGATTTTGAGGAATATTTGTTTTCGGAAGATACATGGAATCAAACGAAAGAGGATACGAGGTTATCAGTTAGTTTATCATACGAAGACTATTTGACAGAGAGAACCAGCAACCTTAACGAAAGACTAAAGTGGTTGTCTGCCAATTTCAATAAATTAGATGGGGTTTCTCTTGAAAAAGGAAAACTGTCAATTTCACGCTTAGAAAAGGATGCTCCAGAAGAAGCAAAGAAATTTAGTGCAAGTCTTTATCAAATGCTACCAAGAATAAAATTAACCGATTTACTTATGGATGTTGCATATATAACAGGATTTCATGAGCAATTCACCCATGCTTCCAATAATCGAAAACCAGATAAAGAAGAAACAATTATTATCATGGCTGCCCTTTTAGGAATGGGAATGAATATTGGATTGAGTAAGATGGCTGAAGCCACACCAGGACTTACATATAAGCAACTAGCCAATGTGTCTCAATGGCGCATGTATGAAGACGCAATGAATAAAGTCCAAGCCGTATTAGTAAATTTTCATCACAAATTACAATTGTCTTCCTATTGGGGAGACGGTACAACTTCTTCGTCAGACGGAATGAGAATGCAGCTAGGTGTTTCATCACTACATGCAGATGCAAACCCACATTACGGAACTGGAAAAGGAGCCACCATCTATCGATTTACGAGTGATCAATTCTCTTCATACTACACAAAAATTATTCATACTAATTCGAGGGATGCAATTCATGTTTTGGATGGCTTATTACACCATGAGACGGATCTAAACATCGAGGAACATTATACAGACACAGCTGGTTACACAGACCAAATTTTCGGATTAACCCATTTATTAGGATTTAAATTTGCTCCACGGATAAGAGATCTATCGGACTCAAAATTATTTACAATAGATAAAGCAAGTGAGTATCCAAAACTAGAAGCTATTTTACGTGGACAAATAAATACAAAGGTCATTGAAGAAAATTATGAAGATGTTTTGCGATTAGCCCATTCAATAAGAGAAGGAACAGTCTCAGCATCCCTTATTATGGGGAAATTAGGTTCTTATTCAAGACAAAACAGCTTAGCTACAGCCCTACGTGAAATGGGGCGAATAGAAAAAACGATCTTTATTCTTAATTACATTTCGGATGAATCTCTAAGAAGAAAAATACAAAGAGGATTGAATAAAGGAGAAGCCATGAATGGACTGGCAAGAGCTATTTTTTTTGGAAAACAAGGAGAACTTAGGGAACGAACCATACAGCATCAATTGCAAAGAGCCAGTGCTTTAAACATAATTATCAATGCCATCAGTATTTGGAATACCTTACATCTAACAAAAGCAGTTGAATATCAAAAACGGTCAGATAGTTTTAATGAAGAATTATTGCACCATATGTCACCTCTAGGTTGGGAACATATTAATTTACTTGGAGAATACCATTTTAATTCAGAAAAAATGATCTCGTTAGATTCTTTAAGACCATTGAAACTTTCTTAACGTTGTTAAAAATGGGGGAATCGGCTTGAAAATGGGCTTAGCGTTGTAAATCCGCATTTTCCTGACGGTACCCCTTTTTGGAGTAGTTGTTTTTTTATTTAACTTATTCATATAGTAAATTACTTAAAAAGATTTATATTAGTGAATAATATCAAATATTTTGTTACTATTATCTTAATAATATGGAACGATTTGGTTCGAGAGAGGGAATTTATAATGAAATGGTTGCATTTATCAGATTTACATTTGATTTATAAAAATTACGATACAGATGTTATGAGAATTAGTTTTTTTGATTATTTAAATCAGCATTTTAATGGGAAAGTTGATTGTTTATTTATTACTGGAGATATAACACATCAAGGGCAAGAATATACGGAAGAAGTATATGAATTTTTAAATGAAATTGTAACTTCATTAAATATTGCTAAAGAGAAGATTTATATGATTCCTGGTAATCACGACATCAATAGAACTAATTTAATGAGAAATGTTATAAAAGGTATCTTAAGTGAAGATGATTGTAAGAAAGCGATAAATGAAATTGACGAAGAGTCATTTGAAGTTTTATATAAAGGACAGCAAAGCTATAGAACTTTATATGAAAGATTTTTAGAACGCGGATATCCTAAAGATATTATCCACTTTGTAATAAAAACTGAAGAATATAATGTTATACATATAAATACATGTTTAATTGCGGGTGGGGATAATGTAGAAGGCAGAATTTTAGTGGGTCTTCAAAACTTATTAAATGAAATGAGGAAAATAAGTAGCGAGAAGGATAAGATTACCTTTGCGTTAGGCCATCATACAGTAAACTGTTTTAATGATGCGGAAAAGAGTAGCTTTTTAAACAGGCTATCTGATAATGAAGTAGACTTTTACTTATGTGGTCACGTACATAAAAGTAATATTTATCAAGAGTCAAACAACTATAAGACTGTACATATGTTTACTGCCGGGGCAAATGTAGTGGATGGTTATTCGGATACTATTTTTATAGAAGGTAATTTAGATACAAATAGTGGAAGTGTGGAAGTGGTTTATCATACTTGGAATCCATCTCAAGAATTTTGGCATGTAAATAACTCTTTGGACAGGAGATTAGTAGAAGGGAAGTATACTTTTGAACTTGAAAAAATAAAAAAAAAAACATTGAGTTCGGAAGGAATTGTTAATACACAATCTATTAAGCCCATTATGCCAATCAATAGGTTAGAATTTAAAAACTTCCTTATAGATTTTCATAAAGTGCTTAGTAAAGATGAACCTATTTCTTTTAGAGAAAAATTCGAATTAAATGATGTAAGAGATAAATTTGAAAATATGAGATGTTCTCTTTCTTTAAAGAAGCAATATGATAATTATTCTGTATATTTCCCAATAATAAATGAGATATTTAAATCTTCAAGTTTTGTTGGATTTGAGAAAAAACATTTAGTTCCTAGTCTTATTAGTAAATACTATTTTAAGGTATTGCATAAATATAATAATGGTGATGAGATTTTTGTTGCTATGGCAGAAGCGATTGCTGAAAAATATGGAGATCAAATGGATTTATCAGAAGAATCTTTAGAAATTTATATATCTATTCTTATCTATTGGGAAATTCATGAATGTGATATTTATAATGAAAACAAAAAGGAAGTATCATGATGGACTTTTTCTTAATGTCAAAACATTCGACTGTTCATGAAAACGTTTTATTGAATGCTAAAATTCTATTTGAATTGATTGAAGAGCAAAAACATATTGATGAGCTTTTTAATGATTACGTTATAAAAGAAAATATTTTATTGAATCTAAATATAGAAAGAATATTATATTTGTCATTAGTCTTTTTATATTCGATGGGATTAATTATTGTAGAAAATAATATGGTTAAGAAGGTATAAGATGATTATTAAAGAGTTAATAATATATAGCTTTAACGAAAGGAAAATAATAGAGAATTATCCGTTTAATTTATGTGGATTAAATGTTATTTTAGGTGAACGCAGGGAAAAAGGACAAGAAACCAATGGTGTTGGAAAGTCTACCATGATAGATACAATAAATTATTTATTAGGTAGAGAATGTCCTAAGGAATTGAGTAAGAGTAAAGTATTACATGAAAAAGAATTATTTATAGTTTTGAATGTAGAAGTAAATAAGAAAAATATATTTCTAGGAAGATATCTTCTGGAGCCAGAAGATGGATATATATTAGAAAGTGAAAATGTATCTTTTGATTTAAGTAATTGGATGAAAGAGGGTAATGAAAAATATAGAGAATATATAAATGTTTTCATTGTCGATTTGACTAAAGATACACCAAGGTTTACATCATTAAGAGAATATATTATTCGAGATGAAAAAACAGGCTTTATGGGTATAGGACTACCTAGGAGAAATGCTGCTGAAGAAGCGAAGTATTTATCTTATCTATTTAATATACCAACAGGTTTTGAGGAAGAAATTAAAGTAATAAAAAATAAGTTGAAGACTGTAAATGATAAATTGAAGCTCATTAATTCTTTAAAAAATGAAATTGTAGAATTAAAAGCTAAGCAAAAAGATATCTTAAAGAAAATGAAAGATATCGATAACGACATAAAGAATGTAGAGATTGTTGGTTCGTTAAAAGATAGCGCAAAGAAATACAATGTTTATAGGAAGAAATATAATCAAATTCAAAACCAAATCTTCGAGCTAGAGTATATAAATAAGCAATACAAATTAAATATTGAGGATTTAGAAGAAAAGCTTAATGAAATTAAAAAATTAAATGATATTGAATCTTTTTATAATCAATTAATAGGTTATTTTCCAAACGAAATATCAAAAAATCAGTCAGAAATAGAAGCTTTCTATGAGTATATGGTTGAAAATAGAGGTAATTATTTCAAATTTAAAATTGTAGAAACTGAGCAGTCTATTAAAAGATTAAAAGGGGAATTAAAAACACTAGAACAACATATTAAACATTATTCAAGTGTTTTTAAGCAAACAGCAATTTTAAAAGACATTACAAAGATGAATGAAGAAAAAAATCTTTTGTTCCAGCAATTAGATGAGGTGCGTGGGAAAATTAGCTTGTATGAAGAAAAAGCTCAAACTAGTGCTGAAATAACAGCGTTAAAGCAAAATATCTTACGAGAAATTCAAATGAAACAAGACATATTTGATGGAAAAAAGGATGAATTAAAAGAGATTAGTGAAATATTTAATGTATTAGTAAATGAAGCGTATGGTGAAGAAGGTTTATTAGAATTTGAACTAAATAGTGGTACTAACTTAAACGATAGTACAGGTAGAATTAAAATCACTTGTGAAATTGAAGATGAAGGATCCCATGGTAGACACTACATGAAAGTTAATATGTTTGATTTAACATGGTTGATATATAGAATAAAAAAAGAATTGAACAATATAACTTTTTTAATACATGATGGATCATATTCTAAACCTGATAAATATGCTAAAGCAAAGTTAATTAAATATGTTGATAGTGTGTTAGTTAAGGCTGAGCAAGGTCAATATTTTGTTACAGCTAATATTGATGAGTTAGATGAGGAAGATTTAAAGAACTTTGATAAAGCTGGAAAAATAGTAGCTAAGTTTCGACGAGGAAATAATGACACAGAACGATTTTTAGGATTTAGAATTCGTAACAAAAGAGAGTAACAATAAAGTAGATATTTTACTAGCTTATAATCAGTATTATTAGTCAAAGATTATATATCATCTTCTTATGGTGAAGGCATAGTTTTAGAGGCGAGATTCGATGATAGTGAAAGTGTTGCCTCTTCACTTATGGAATTTGGTTTAAAAGATTCTTAATCAAATCACAGAGAACACACCAAATAGGGTATTCTTTAAGGTGACCAAACATTTTACATAAACCCACCAACACCTATGATTTCAACATACACTCCGCACATGTTGAAGCGGTCACGAAACTGATACTGAAAGAAGGCGACTGACCCTTATGGGAGTGGCCTTCTCATGTTTCTTGTAATGGATTAACAAGGCTGTACTTGATATGAATGGTTCCATCCGATTGACAGGTTACTTTCTCAACTAATGAATTAAGAGTTTTAAGATGTTAAATTTGGTTCTGGTGCAAAAATAAAATAAAAGAGAATAAGGCCCATATATTCCTAACGGAATCGTATTTTATGTTATAAGTCCAAAAACTTGGTGAATGAATTTTTTTAGATTTTGGACAGACTGATTCCTTAAATCAATCTGTCCCTTTTTCATCATTAGTTTTTCTTTTACACCATACCCAACCATTTAGTTCCCTAATTTCTGAAATAATTTCTTTTTCTTCAACATTAAGTTCTTTAGCTATATAATCTTCTAATACAAAAGCTGATTTTCCTTCGTTCTTTATAATTTGTTCTGGAACCCAATCCTCATTTTCTTTTGTATGACAATATACCCAATTATCCCAGTTTTCAGGACCTTCATATTTGTTTCCTACTTTTATAATCTCTCCCTTTTTTAATGAAATAGGATTCGGATTATTACTTTCATGCTTTTGAATTACCTTATAATCCACATACATCTCTCCCTTTCATTTAATACCTTATCATAAGTAAAAAATTACATCCCCTATATACATCAAGTTAACATAACACCACCTATCAGTAGTCAATCTATCTTGAAACCTAGAAAAGTCCCTTTAGATCTTCTAAAGGGACTTTTTATTCATATAATTCTACCTATCGATAATTAAACAAGTTAGATTGACTAAATCTAATTTTTCTTGTTTTATTTAATAAATTGTTTAGGCATTTCTTTAATGTGATTGTCATCATCACGCCAATCATAGGTTTCTTTCTTTGAAATGTCTAAAGTTTGATTTCCAATTCTAACACTATCCTTATTTACCCATTCAATATATGGATCTGCATCTGGATAATTCCAATATATATTTTCCGCTGAATCCGTATTAAGATTAACTAATTCACCCCTAACAGCATCGGCACTTAATGATCCTGCATTATGAAAATAAGTTTTTATGAGGTATTTTCCATCTGGGGATTTCACTGTTTGAATTAATTCGCCTTTTGGAACACCTTGCAAACTAAAAAATTTCCAATATCCGACCCCAATTATAATTACTAACATAGAAAATATAATTATTAATGCTTTTCCTTTTGTTTTTTTTATTTTACCATTTGTATTTACATCATCCATTCTTTCAACTCCACCCTATAGAATATAAACCGTATTTTACCATTTGGTAAAAGGTGCAATATATCAAAAAATACATATTCCACCTTTTAATTATTATAAAAAACGGCATTGTTCACATAATTCCCATTATGGGTAATCAATATATCTTGAAACCTACCAAAGTCACTTGAGAGGTTTTTTCCAGTTTGAATAATAATAAATGAACTGAATTAATAAAGTCATTATTGCAATGCCAGTTAAGATTACAAAATTAATTATTCCAAAATCTAATGAATATATAGCTATTAGTGAAATGACTACAAGAGGAGTTGAAGCTAATACATTGTAAAAACGTTTTTTATAAAAAAGTTCGTCCTTTGCGCTTATATAATTATTGAACATGAATATTCCTTCTTTCTTATGTAAATTTATTATATACCTAAATTTTACAACATATCAGTCATTTTTTGCGGAAAATTCAAAATACAATAATGAACCGAATAACTTTTAATTTCTTCGGGCTTATTTTACGATCCAAAAGGTACACCTTTTGAAGTGCATTAAAACCTACTTGATTAAGTACTTCTAAAGGTTCGAAAAGATACTTTTGAAGCACTAAATAATTAACGACACCTTTTGAAGCGTTTTTGGTATAATTTCATTAGAAACATTTTTGAAAGGATGTCTATTTATTTTGAATACAAGGAAATTTGGATATATAAGGGTTAGTAGCAAAGATCAAAATGAAGATCGGCAGCTCGAAGCAATGAAACAACTCATCACTGATGAACGAGATATTTTTATCGACAAACAAAGTGGAAGAGATTTTAATCGTGATCAGTACCAACTCGTAAAACGCATGTTAAGAAAAGATGATATTTTATATATTCATTCCCTAGATCGTTTCGGTAGAAATAAAGAAGCTATCCTTCAGGAGTGGAAAGATATTACCCAAAATATACAAGCTCACATTGTCGTATTAGATATGCCGCTTTTAGATACGACTCAATATAAAGATAGTTTAGGAAATCTTATTACTGATTTGGTACTTCAAATCTTGTCCTGGCTTGCTGAAGAAGAACGGACGAAAATAAAAACTCGCCAACGTGAAGGCATTGAAGCTGCAAAGAAAAAAGGTAAGCATTTGGGTAGACCCAAAACTGAAATAACTCAGGAATTTATTGATGTATATAACGATTGGAAACAAGGAAAGATCACAGCGCTATACGCTATGAAAAAGTGCAATATGACAAGCCCTACATTTTATAGAGTAGTCAAAAGGTATGAGGATAAGGAGTGAAAAATATAGGATGAATACAAAAGAAATCCAAAATACAATACAAGGCTTCTCTTCTTATTTATCAAACAAAGGAAGAAAACCTTCCACAATTAAACGATATATTTACGATGTGGAAAGCTTCATTCAATGGCTGCACCAATCAAAAAGGTTTACTGAAAATAATCTGTTTGAATCACTCCATAAAAAAGATTTCGAAGCTTTTTTTAATTATTTAAAAGAAGATCGTCAATACTCTGATAAAACTATACACCGCATATATATTGTCTTAAATAGATTGTACGAATACTTAGATTTACCAAGCCCGATTGAAGGGATCATTCATATAAATCCACCCGATCGGGCATTACGTAGTCAGGATTTCGTTTCTCTCCAAGAGGAGAATCGTCTAAAAGAGGTTATCTCTTCATTAGAAGGACTGACTGAAAAACAAAGATTAACACGCCCAATGATCTTAGAACGGAACATTTCTATCGTTACGTTGCTCCTGGACTATGGATTATCTTTAAAAGAGCTTGTTTCTTTACGAATGAAACACGTTCATTTCGAAAGTAATACGTTATCTATTCCTGAAGACTCAAAAATAAATCGTACAATCCATTTGAAAGAAGAAGACAAATTACATTTATACAATTACTATAAAACTATTCCTGAACCTGTTCGTCCTAAATACCACAGCAGCGATCCATTATTTGTTGCTTTTGAATTTATTCGTGGGACATATCATTGGAGCTATGACGATGATGCTCCAAAATTTTTGACTGAAATCTCTGTTCAAAAAATGATTCGTTTAGAAATAAAACGTGCGAATCTTCGAAAGGGGATTTCTGCTCAACATTTCCGAAACACCTTTATTTTAAGAATGATTGAACAAAAAATCACTTCCGAACAAATCATGAAGCAAATCGGCTTTAAATCTCTCTTATCTTTAAAAAGATATTACGATTACTATAGGCAATACCAACTAAACACAGATTAATCAACATCACTTAATGTGTAATTTTTACACACCTACAGTTTTTTAATTATTTTAAGGGGGAACGAAAAAATTACAATGAGTAAAAACGAAAAATCATATTACGTTCATGAGTATACGCTACTAGATAAAACTACTAAATCCATTAAAATTGAACCCTGGCGTTCATTTAAGGAAGAAATGCGTGTTCTGGTAATAAAAGACAGCGACATATTCCAAATTCAAATGATAGAAATAAATCCGAATAAAAAGTAATATAGACCAAGAATAAAAGTTTTAAAATTAGTGATAATTCAACTTATGGATAAAAGAATAGTAATGTGCTTTTAACTTCAAAAATAGTCTAAATCCTTAAGTTGATGAATGTGTGGTAATACCCCATATAGTTCAGATAAAACAAGTTCAAATGATCTAAAGGTTTCTCACTTTGGAAATCAACCTGAGTCATTGCATTTTTATCTAGACGTAGTGGGATACAAAAGTTTGAACTGCAACAATTGCATGGGGATATTTATTGTATTATCTGAACTATGCGGGAAATAAATGGCATAGATACATTGGGGAATATCGCTTCCTCCAACTGAAAAGGCAAGCTAATCAAAAGAAAGAGAAATGATTATATGAAAACATCACTTCTCTTTCTTTGTATTTACGAGTGGTTCCAAAAAGAAGGAATGGTTGCCGTACCCCATAAATGATTACTTTTTCATCCACGCATCTACTAATTTTTTATTCTTTTTTATCCATTTTTCAGCGGCCTGTTCAGGGTCATTCGATTCATTAATCATGGTCATCAACGTTCCGAGTTGCTCATCGGTCATGTTCCAGTTATCAAAATACTTTATAAGCTCTGGATAATCTTTTTCAAATCCTTTACGAACAGAGTAATAAATATCATCTTTTTCTCCATACACCTTTTTAGGATCTTTTAAATATTTAAGATCAAACTCTGAAAAAGCCCAATGTGGATTCCATAATGTTACTGCAATGGGTTTCTTTTGATTATATGCTTTTTTTAATTCACTCATCATAGCGGCTTCTGAAGATTGAACAAGATTTAGCTCTATCCCATATTTGTTTATCGCTTTATCTGTTAAGCCCATTAAACTGCTGCCAGGTTCAATACCAATGATTTTATTGTTGAATTTATCCTTATTTATATTCAAATCCTCAATACTATTGATATCTGTCATGTATGAAGGAACAACTAAACCAAGACCAGTGCCTTTATACCACGCTGATTTTATTTCAACATCATCCTTATATTTTTCATATAATGGCTTATCAGTAATTGGTAACCAGACCTCTAAGTTGGCATCCACATCTCCTCGTGCTACTCCGGTCCAAACGGCTGCCTTTTCTAAATATAACAATTCAACTTTATAACCCTTTTGCTCAAGTAATACTTTCCACATATTTGCGGTAGCTATGTTTTCTTTCCAACTCGTTACACCAATTTTGATTTTGCCCTTTGCATTACTGTTCAAACCACTACAAGAAGTAGTAATTATACTAATTAATAATAGTATGCACAGAAGCCATATTTTTTTCTTCATCAAGCTCCTCCTAGTCTCTATGATTAGATATTTCTTCTTTAACTAACGCGGAAAATCATTTCAGTAAAGCTAAATATTTTATTTTTATAAATAAATATTTTATAATTATAACTATGAATAATATAAACTAACTATTAATAGCTTAACAAAAAAACAAAAAAAAGTCTTTGATGAACTATTGGAATGTACTATTTGGTTTAGAAATCGTTACAGTATTTGTATAGAATCAAAGAAAAGGAGTGAAAGAATGAAAGAAACGAAATTACGTGTTGAAAACGTTACAAAAGTATTTGGAAAAAATCCTTCTAAAGGAATCGCTTTACTAGAAGAGGGAAAAAGCAAAGCTGCTATATTAAAAGAAACTGGTATGAATATTGGCGTGAAGCAGGCAAAATTCGATGTTTATGCTGGTGAAATATTTGTCATTATGGGATTATCCGGTAGTGGGAAATCTACACTTGTTCGTATGTTAAATCAGTTAATCAAACCGACTTCTGGCCATATATATATTGATGGTGAAGATATCGCAACAATGGGAAAAGAATCTCTTCGAAAAGTAAGAAGAAACAAAATGAGTATGGTATTTCAAAAATTCGCCTTATTCCCTCATCGAACGGTTCTACAAAATGTTGCATATGGTTTAGAAATACAAAAAGTATCAAAAGAAGAACGAGAAACAAAAGCGTTAGAATCTCTAAAATTAGTAGGTCTAGAAAACAATAAAGATAGTTATCCGGAACAACTTAGCGGTGGTATGCAGCAGCGTGTTGGTATCGCAAGAGCACTAACAAATAATCCAGATGTCCTACTGATGGATGAATCATTTAGTGCGTTAGATCCGATTATTCGAAAAGAAATGCAAAATGAATTATTAGAACTGCAAGATAAAATGAAAAAAACGATTATTTTTATTACACACGATTTAGATGAAGCACTCCGAATTGGTGATCGTATTGCTTTAATGAAAGACGGAGAAATTGTTCAAATTGGAACACCAGAAGAAATTATGGTGAGCCCTGCAAATGAATTTGTAGAGCAATTTGTTGCTGATGTAAATTTAGGAAAAGTTTTAACCTCTGAATCCATTATGAAAAGACCGGAAACCTTATTAATTGATCGCGGTCCACGTGTTGCACTCCAAATCATGAAAAATGCTAGTGTTTCTAGCGTATATGTAGTGAATAAGAAACATGAGTTTTTAGGTGTCTTAACTGCTGATAATGCTAGTAAAGCTGTTAAAAGACAGGTTCCGATAGCGGATTTATTAGTAACAGACATTCCTCCTGTTTATTTAGATACTCTATTAGAAGAAATGTATATAAAAATGGTTAAGGCAAAGTTACCTCTTCCTGTTCTAGATGATAAACATAGATTACGAGGGATAATAAAGCGTGAAAGTATTATTCAAGCTTTAGCAGGAAATGTAGAGGAAGAGGTGAATGATAATGAATAGTATTCCACGTATTCCTTTAGGAGAATGGGTTGATACACTTGTTACAAGTTTGTATCAGCATTTCGAAGGGTTTTTCAAAGGATTTTCTTTTATTATCGGAGGATTTGTTGATTTATTAACAAATCTATTAATATTTATCCCAGCCATTATTTTTATTACAATCACATGCCTATTAGTTTGGTACACCTCCCGTAAAATTTCACTTATAGTATTTTCTTTAATTGGATTTCTGTTTATCCTTAACGTTAACTATTGGGAACAGACCATGCAAACACTAGCGCTTGTCTTGACGTCTGTTATTATCTCTATCATTATAGGTATACCAATTGGGATTTTGGCATCTCAGAACGAAAGGTTTTCCAAATTTTTAAAACCAACTCTTGATTTTATGCAAACAATGCCTGCATTTGTTTATCTTATTCCGGCAATTACATTCTTTGGTGTTGGAGTAGTACCAGGTATTATTGCATCTGTTATTTTTGCAATGCCACCTACTATTCGCTTTACTGAGTTAGGGATTAGGCAAGTACCAGAAGATTTAATTGAAGCAGCTAATGCCTTTGGTTCAACATCGTCACAGAAACTATTCAAAGTACAGCTTCCACTTGCAACGGGAACAATCATGGCTGGTGTAAATCAGAGTATTATGCTTTCTCTATCAATGGTTGTCACTGCATCTCTTGTCGGTGCACCAGGTCTTGGCGTAGACGTTTATCGGTCGGTTACACAAGTTAATATAGGTATGGGCTTTGAAGCAGGCCTTGCTATTGTAGTAATTGCAATTATATTAGATCGAATTACACAAGGTTTTCATAAAAAATAATTAAATGTACATACTAAAAGTTATCATTTGAAACCGGGAGAAATTTATTGCTTAAAGCTGGTGCAAGTAAGGTAATATTAGTTGGTATTATCCCTTTTAAGTAGAAAGTGTAAAAAGACTACATTCTTAATGTGGAATGTTACACTATACTTGAAGGGATATTTTAATGAAAAAAAACATTTCAAAAATATGCAGATACATTTAAATTGAAAGCTGTACATTTGTATAAAAATGATGGACGGAGTTATGATACGATTGCTAAAGAACTAAGAATGCCAATTGCTACTCCATTGAAAATGTGGGTAAAACAAATTCCCAATGGTAACGCAATTTCTCCATATTCACTTATCCAATGATAAAGAGTATTCGAATGGATAGATAATTCTTTTGAAACCTCTTTCACAAACATATTCTCTTCCAATAGTAATTGGACTGCAGCCAATTTAAATTGACGATTATAGACTTTTCTACTCATAAACTGAATCACCTTTTTCTTTTAACTTAGTGTGCAATTTATTGTAGCATCTCCAATCCTTTTTAATTCCAGTGATATCTATAATGATTAAGGTATGTCATATATTTCTTTATCTCTTGTTTCAACTCAGTAAAACACTCGTAAGGTTTTATATATGCTTTATCTTTCAGATGGCCAAAAAACGATTCTTGTGGTGCTTTATCCCATCAGTTTCCTCTTTTTGACTAATTTCTGGTAGGTAGGACTTGTGTAGTGGGAATCTTAATCAGATTACCATATTCATGAACAGATACATCCGATTATTAATATATTAATGAATACGAGATAGACGAAGAGTAATTTCAATTTCTATTAATGTTTCATGAAGTACTGGATATCTAACCACATTAGTATGGCGAGGATTTAATTTTTAAAAGTTAAGAATAGTCAGTCTTAATTCTATTAATTTACTATATATTACATTTATGTAAGTGTTGTTATAAGGGCATTTTTTAAAACTTTCCCCTAATAAAGTTTTGTGTGATATGAACCATAAGTTTGCGGCAAACTTATGCTTCTAGGATTTGAAGAATATTTTTAATGTCGCTTTTAAATAAAGTCACGGTGTTTATAAAAAAGACGCGATGTTTTGTCCCTTTGGATCTGTTTATCTAAGGGGATGTTTTTATAGTGAAAAGAAAATCTGAACTGAAAGGCGGATTAAGGAACTGTTGAGCGGCAATAAAGTTACTCCACTAAAAGGCCATCTAATGGAATTAAGGAAAGGTTTATTCAAAGGGAAATCGAAGTTAAGTTATGGCATTTTATTCGATAATCTAGAGTAACTATCTTATGTAAGGAAGGCACTAATATGAGTCTTGGAAATATAAGTACTTGAAAGTTGTACAAAGAAGGTTTAAAGGCATTAGGATAGTTGTGAATATATAATTATGAAACAAAGTGAGTTAGAACTTGTAGAGGAGATGAGAAGATGGCAATTAGTGCAGAGAGGAAGGCCTTAAGATTGATGAGGTTGCGTAGAATCTGCGGTTATAGTGCGGCAATAGCAGTAACACCTTACCTGCTGATCAAAATTGTATGGACTTTTGGTTTCTTCCTTCCAACCGAGCAAATGGGTGACGCCAGCTGGCGCATTATAAACGCAGTAACCGCCGTTCTCGCTGCGATTGGCATCCTTCTTGCAATGGCGTTTTGCAGGCCATGGGGGGAGCGGCTACCTGCGTGGTTGGTCGCTCTACCCATTTGGGTTGGTACCGGTTTGCTCGTTCCCATTTTGTTGATTGCACCGATTCTGGGCCCTGCAGCTATGATCCGGGATCAAGAAGCAGGTGCCGCCGACTTCTGGGTATACGAGCAGATCTTCGTCATGATCTCACTTTTCGGGATTGGCATCTTCCTGCCGCTTGCATTAGCGGGGTATGCAATGGCACGTTGGCCAGAGGCGCTGAGTGGCACAACCGACTACAAGGAGTTGCCGGGCAATACTTTACAACTACAGATCATCTTAGCTAGGATTGTCGCTGCCGGTTGCATTCTGCTCGGTGTCATCAAGGTGTTTTGGGCAGTTGGTGGCTCTTTTGGCATCGACCAGGCAACTATGGAGGGACGCGATGTATGGTGGTACCTGCTGTCATTGAGTACAGGTGTGTGGTCCTTTGCTGGTGCGTGGGGCATACTGGTGGTATCATCCCGCCGTGGATCAAGGTGGTTTCTACCTCCTATGGCAGCGACATGGATTTCATCGGGAGCGTTGTTCTCCAACAACCTCTATTCCGCCTTATCTTCAGTTCGACTCGATGCGCCACCCTCCCCAGAGTACCCATTGGCATGGTTGTTGACCACACAGGCCGGCATCGTCTTAGGTGTAATAATGGGGATGATTATCCTGCTGGTGCTGCACGAACGCCGTCGAGCCCTTCGAGATGAGTCCAACTGAAGTTGATTACACAGAACCACGGACTATTAAAATTGTGCAAGAGCTCATTTCGCGTGGAGAAGAGTTAGTGTACTTTACAATCGAAGATTTTCGAGAGCAAAAATAATTAGTGGTTTATTCGATTAAAGGGCGCGATTGTGGAGCAAACACAGGTAGAAAAATGATTAAACTTTTTATAAAAAATTATTCACTAGCAACAAATAACCCAAGCATTTTGATCAAACTTTTTTCAAAATGTTTGGGTTTCTTCTGTTGAAAAATCAATTTTTGTAGCATGCTTTTGATCAAACTTTATTACAAACCAACAGCATTCACGGCAAGCTTATGGGTTAATAATTTATCCACGGCAAAGATATGCTTCCTTTTCCCTCGAACAATCAACTAAATCTCCTCAAAAACATGTAATTTCCGGCAAGGATATGCTTCCTTTAGCGGCAACTTTATGGGTAAAGTCACAGAAAGAGTTGTCTCAGTATTCTCCATGTTGTAAATATGCCAAGAAAAGAGAATCCATTTGGGTTCTCTTTTTCTTTTAAATTTGAGTCCTTAACCTCAAATTTAAAAGACGCATTAATAATTGTTATAATTTAACAGAAAAATCACCTTAACATACAGCAAATACAAAAAAGACCGGATATGGTCTTACCCCTGTCAAGTAGACAGTATGAAAAAGACTAAGCAGCCATCGAGATTCGATATTCTATCGGAGCTCGATGGTTGAGTCGTTTTTGGAACCGTTTATAGTTATAAAAGTAAATATATTCTTCAATTGCTTGTATTAAATCTTCTTCTGTTTTAAAATGATTCAAATACAACATCTCCGATTTAAAATGGGAGAAAAATGACTCGATACAAGCGTTATCATGGCAGTTTCCTTTGCGAGAGTGGCTACCAATGATACCTAAATCGGAAAGTCGTTTGTTGTAGGCATGAGATGTGTACTGGAATCCCTGATCTGAATGGAGAATGGTTCCACGCACATCTCTTTTTTGTGCCAACATTTCAATCGTATCTAATACAAGTTCATTATTATTGCGCGTAGATATTTTCCAAGAAACAACTTCGTTATTATAAACATCTTGTACAACAGAAAGATACCGAAATCCCTCTTGGAATCGTAGGTAAGTAATATCTGTAACAAGTGCCTCATTTTGTTGGCGATCTTTAAATTCACGGTTTAAAACATTCGGAAAAATATTGGAATAGTTCCCTTTAAAGAAGCGACGCTTCTTTCGAATAATAGATTGAATATTGAGCTCACTCATTAAGCGATATACTTTTTTGTGATTTATAAAATATCCCTCTTCCTGTAAAGCGATTTTCATACGTGGATAACCATATTCTTTGTGCTTTACGTGAATAGATCGTATTACCTTTTTTAATCGTTTCTCGGATTTTAGTCGTATGTTTTTCATACCTTTGGTATGAATCCATTTATAGTAACTTGAACGATGTACACCCGCAAATTTCGTAAGCCATATAACTGGATACTTTGTCTTTAATGATTCAATGATATGATATCTCTCTTTATATTTTAGTACACCTCCATTTATAGATTTGGATACTGCTTTTTTAAATATTCAACCTGTGCCTTATAGTAGTCACGTTCCTCTTCAATTGTCTTAAAATAAACACGTTTTCCTTTTAGAGGGTTTGGTATACCTTTCATTCCCCCATTTTTCCCGCGAGTATCTGTAATCTCACCACATTCTTTATATTTTTTGACCCAATTTTTAAGTTGGGTAGAACTTCTAATCTGATATCTTTCCTTTATCATATTGTAACTTCCTTCTCCGTTTAAATAACTTTGAACAGCTGATAACTTTAATTCTTCTGAATAGGTATTAAATGTCGATCCTTTTTTAGTCATGAAAAATCCCCTCCAAGTAATAGTGTAACATCCATGTGTGTACATGGTCTTTTTTACACTGTCTACCTAAAGGGGATAATATCATATCCGGTCTTTACTTATTATTGATTAATTGGATTTTCACAATATTTCTTTGCAATTGCACTTGCCATATCAATTGCCCTTTGTAGAGTAGCGTGTTTAGAACTAAAATCATAAGGCTCAAATCCAAATTCTTCATAAATTTCAAAGGAGATGCTTGTTACAAGTCTATACTTTGAAGGGATAGCTTCATTATCAATTGTTAAATGGAAATCATAACGATCATCAAAACATAATAGTTCAACTTTGAATGTATTATGTGTGCTTGCGTGGCGAAATTGATAATACTCAACTGGATATAAATAATCACCTTCATTTTTGTAGTTAAAGTCTTTAAAAAAAATCTTAATCAACGCCCCTCGTGTGTTTTTTGGGATATTTCCTATTTTTATCATAAACTCTTACCTATTACAAAGTACATAATTATTAGATTTATTATTTATAAGTGTTTCAAAAACGATGGTTTTTGATAAATATAAAATGAACAAAATTTAATCTTTATAAATCGCTTATCTACGTTATCAAAACTATTGTCAAAATCAAATTAACTTTAATTACCCTTTATGATAAAATCATCTTGTAAAGGTTAGGTGATTTCATGAATTCATACATTTATGGCTATGCAAGGGTAAGTACCCAACAACAAGATTTAATTCGTCAAATTGATATGCTTCAAAATTTTAACTGAAAAAATGTCAGGAACAAAAAGTGATCGACCAGAGCTTAACCGTTTAAAAGATAAAATTAGATTTGGTGATACGTTAGTTGTTGAAAGTTTTTCCAGATTAGGACGAAGCACAAAAGATTTAATTGAAATAGTTGAGTATTTTGAGAATAAGGGCGTTAAACTGATTAGTATTAAAGAACAGTTTGATACTAATACACCTCAAGGAAAACTAATGTTAACTGTATTTCAGGCATTTAGCCAGTTTGAAAGAGATTTAATTGCCCAACGTACTCAAGAAGGACTGGAAAGTGCAAGAGCAAGAGGAAGAGTAGGGGGACGCCCCCGTGTTAAGAATAGCTTTATTGAGAGGGCATTGAAGTTATATGATTCTAAAGAGTATAGCATCCAAGAAATTGTAAACTTGACAGGTATTAGTCAAGCTACACTCTACCGATATATACGAAAAAATAAGCAAACCGAAAAAGGCGAACAAACTAAAGAACAAACAGCCATTATTCGCATGTTGTTACGTGTGGAAAATAATAATAAATTTGTACAAAGAAAGGGGAAAGTTCGAAAGAATATCGAATCCTTTCTCATATCACAATACAATATGGAACAACGTTCAGGAGAATATATATTTTATGTTCCTTACAAAACAATTTCAGATTTAGAAAAAAAGGTAGATAGCATAATTCGTGAAATTCATTTTGAAGCGGATTTACAAAACTGTTTTACGGAGTTAGATGTGTACTGTGATGAATTAGGGCTACAATGGTAAAAGTAGCATTTGCTTATATAAAGAATTACATTATAAAATAGTAAGAAGAACAGAAAGACAGGGAGAGGAAACCCATGTCCACAAAATTAGTAAATTTACGGATTGATTTCGCTTTTAAACAGTTATTTGGGACGAAGGGAAACGAAGAGATTTTAACTGGATTTTTAAACGCTATCCTAGAGGAATCTTTAGATGCGCCTATTGTATCTCTACAACTAGAAGATCCACATCTTCATAAATCTTATGAAGATGATAAGTTATCCATATTAGACTTATTAGCAACACTAGATAATGGGACGCAAGTAAATATAGAAATTCAGCTTCGAAATACACATGATATGGTCAAGCGTTCTCTATATTATTGGAGTAAACTCTATACGTCCCAAATGCAAGAAGGGATGCCGTATCGTTCACTTAGGAAAACAATTACCATTAATTTATTAGATTTTATATTATTCTCCCAAGATGATTCATTTCACACCATAGGACAATTATGGAATCCTAAAAAGCAACAGATACTAAGTGATGATATTGAAATTCATTTTGTAGAAATTCCAAAATTGGTCAAACAATGGCGTGAAGAAAAAGTAAATCCATGGGAAAATGCGTTTGTTCGCTGGATGTTATTACTACCAGCGCATGAAGATGAACATTTAACTCAAACATTGGAGGAGATTGCAATGAATCAAGATCCAATTTTACAAAAAGCAATGAATAAGTGGGAAAATATGAGCCATGACTCTTCTTTCCGAACAGCTTATGAAGCTCGTGAAAAGTTACTTCTAGATGAGCAAGCTAAGCTAGCACATGCTCGAGAAGAGGGCTTAGAGGAAGGCATTGAAAAAGGTATTGAGAAAGGGAAAATTCAATTAATTCGTGGTATGCATAAAAATGGTATGCCATTAGAAGACATTGCAAAATTCACAGGTCTAAGTACAGAAGAAATACGAAAATTACTATTATAATACGTATTATTACAAAAACTTTGCGAAAAATATCGCAAAGTTTTTTATTTAGTCCTTTAAACATCAACTCCTTAAAATATTTTTTCCTTTTTTAGACAATTTACTATTAATTTATAATAGAAGAAACTTATTCTAAATGGAAAAGTGGGGAATAACAGCTATTATATTTATGGAAATGTTAGAGCTAAAGACAAATACGTTTTATAAAATAATGAAGGAATATGAGAGAGAAAAGTAGCATCTTTCCTATGAGAGGTCCTACTTTTTCTCCAGTTGTAAGAATCTTGGAGTTTTTGCACCAGAACAGTATTATGTATATCGAGAAAAAATAAAAGACAACTCTAATTAAGAGTTGTCTTTTTGTGTAATAAATTTCACAAAATCTGAAGATATACAAACGACTAGAATACGTTATGGTTGTTATTATAACAAAAACGAATATTATTTTGAATAAAAAAATATTCGAATGAGTTTTTGAGCTTTTTGTTAACAATGTTCACAAATAAACTTTTTGTAAAGGTTTTCTTTGAATATAATTATTTATTTTAAAAATATAATCATGGTTATTGTTTTTCGGGGGTTTCCTTATAAACCTTAGCTATATATTTGACAAAATCAATGACGGGATGGTGTATGAGTGAACGGTGCTGCGCAAAGAGAACCCCTTCTTTTTCCATTTTGGAAATAAGTTGTTCAATTTTTAACTCTTTTTGTTGTATCCTATTATAATTTTGGTATACAATGTTTTTCCATTGATAGGAGGATCCGTGAAAATAACTCTCTCCTTTTACCATATGACTAAATATTATTTCTATTTTTTCTCTACGTTGTGTTTCCTTCATATGAGCTTCCGTTGACTGCATGTTTATCGCCTCTTCCCTTTGAGCTGTATACTGTTTCCAAAAATACGGTCTAACTCATCATAGCTAATGTACAGTAATCTTGTTGGGGATTGTCGTTTACGGCTATCTCATCAACTATATATATTTTCCAAATTCTTAATCTAACACCTTGCATCTTACATCTAAATAAGTTGTTAGTCTATATAACATACCATTCATCTTTTCAGTTTTTGCTACCAATAACAAAATTAGAAAGTAGTGAAAACGCAGGAAAGATTAATTGTTTATCAATCTTTATTATAAAACGATTCTTTATGGGCATGCACCTTTTTACAATCACCAAGATTTACAACATGACGAGTATCTTCATCCATGAATGTTATTCTCTATTTACTGATGATCGTTTTTTATCTAGGCTAAGCAACATACCGTATGCCTCAGAACCCCTTTTATAAAAAAGGACAATATATGTAACGGTTCCCCTTTTGATTTGAAAAAATCATATAAAAATATAGTACTCTTAAAGAGTTTTGTTACAAATTTGTTATGTTTGACTTAAAAAAAGGAAAGTAATATTTATTTGTAGAAAATTTTTAAGGATAAAAATGAATGTAAAAATAGAATGACTATCTATGATAAGAAAAGGGGGCACTTATATATGCTAACAAATGATTTAGATTTCCGATTAGAACCACGTTTAAAAGAATTGTATGAACAACATAAAATAAGAGCGCAGAAGATAGACTGGGGTTATCATGAGTTTTTACCATGGGATAAGGGAATGGACTTTAAAAGATTTCCTTGGGATGAAAGTCAAGTTACTCTTCCTTCTGGTGTAATTACGGCCATTGAAACAGCTTTATTAACAGAAGTAAATTTACCATGGTTTACAACGTATTTATCTGCGACTTTCAAAGGGTCCCTTTCTGTTATTACAGACTTTATTCATACTTGGACTTCAGAAGAGGATCAACATTCGAATTTATTGGAGACATATTTACTACTCACTCGAAGTGTGAATCCCAAACGATTACATGAATTAAGAAAGTCAGTCGTTGAGGGTGGATTTGAGCCCGATTTTCACACACCAATCGAAGCAATGACGTATACGACGCTACAAGAACTTGCAACGATGGTGTTTTACAATAATGTAGCTAAGGTTGCAAGTAAGCATGATCCAGATCTTGCTACATTATTACGCCGTCTTGCAAAAGATGAAACTCTTCATTATGCGTTTTATCGAGACGTCATTCGAACACATTTGGAATTGGAACCTAATTATTGCTATCATATTGCCAATGTGATTAGGAATTTTAAAATGCCAGGTGCTGTCATGCCTGATTTTGAAAATAGAATGACTGTGATTGCAAAAGAAGCTAACTATGGGCCGCTGCAATATTTTGATCAAGTACTTGATGTAGTAGTTGATTATTGGGGGTTAAAAGACTTACGACCAATTGCACCTCTAGCTGAAAAAGCAAGAATTGAGATTTTGGAGTACCACACAAGATTGAAAAAAATACGGGATCGATTTGGTCGTTTTCAAGGGAAAACGGATCTATGTTAATTAATCGATATTTTAGGATGTATATGGACAAATTGACCGTCCCTTTATTGAGAATCTGACACACTCCCTATTGTTTTGGGGGTGTTTTTTTACTTAATTTTATTTTTATCAAAAAAGTAGTTGACTCCAAAAATAAATTTGTGATATTATGAAATATTTGATAAAAATAACATATGTGTTAAGGTTAAGAAGGTTACCATATATGGAGGTGGATTATATGTTTCAAATTG
This sequence comes from Bacillus cereus group sp. MG9, assembly GCF_040459995.1. Classification (NCBI taxonomy): domain Bacteria; kingdom Bacillati; phylum Bacillota; class Bacilli; order Caryophanales; family Bacillaceae; genus Bacillus; species Bacillus cereus group sp. MG9. Next base: position 252,098 of record NZ_JARVHC010000002.1, read on the forward strand.
GCGATAACATTGTTTATCCAATGCACGGAGCAGGTATAATTGAAGCCATAGAAGAAAAAGAATTCTCAGGGAAAAAACAACAGTATTTTGTTATAAAAATGTCAATCAGTAATATGCAAGTCATGATTCCTATGGGTAAAATATTAAGTTCGAGTATACGCCCAGTTACTGATATACTTGCATTAAAACGCATTATACACATTTTTCAGCATGGAGAATCAGATAAATTACTGCCGTGGAAACAAAGGTATAAAGTGAACACGGACAAAATAAAAACGGGTGAAATACAAGAAGGTGCTGAAGTTGTACGTGATTTAATGCGTATGAAGAAAGAAAAGGCACTTAATACAAGCGAAAAAAAAATGTTGGATAACGCACATGAATTTTTGATTAGTGAACTAGGATTAATTAAAGGGATCACTGAAAATCAAATAAAAAGTTTCTGTTAAGGTTCATTATAGATAATGTATTACATCCCCCGAAAATATCCTGAATTTTTTGGGAATATGATTATTATTAAAAGTAAATCATTTCAAAGACATTCAACTTCTTCAACTCACTTTTAGAGTAGGAACCTCTTTTGTTATTACTTCAATCTAATCCATTTTTATTTTTAAATTTCTTTTACGAACGTTCGAAGTTTCATCAAATAACTCGATTAAATAGTCACTTGATTTTTGCAATCCTGATTCACACTGGCACGGACAAGGATCCGTAAGGATGAAAGAGAGGTAGGGCTTTCATTGTTTTAGGTAATATACTATCTAAGTCATTATTTCTAGAAGAAAAAACAATCAATCTCACCGCTATCTTTAAGAGTTTCTTACATCTACTGAGACAGTGAATAGTAATTGTTTATCTTCTTTACGTAAAATTGATAAACGAACTGGTAACACCATATGGTCAACTACAAAAAATGGTTTCCAGACCAGGAAACCATTTTAAATTTCATTTACATAACAATAGTAAATTAAGCAGTAAGAAGGAGTGCACACATGAAAAAAATGTTAACAAAAGAATTAAGTAATGAATTAAAGAAGCGGGAAGGGATCATTTCTATTACGGTTGAGCCTTATGAAAAAATCGAAGTTGGTGGAATTCGTGTAGATGGACCAGCTGTTATTCTAATTAATCAAGAATAGCTAAAAATAGTTGAATGAACGAAGAAAAGGATCAGCCTTTACGAGAAGGGAAGATCCTTTTTGTTTGCTGTTGATAATAATAGGATATACATTTCATCTGATGCGATGGGATTAAAAGAAAGGAGAGGGTCGGGATTATCATAGCGGAAAGCTTAATATTGGTAGTATTTCTTTTTATGTTATATAAATTAGTTGCTAAAAAAACAAACTAATTATTTGAAACGATAGATTGTTTTCTTTTTAAGGGCGAGATTTATTTTATAGTGAAATGGATAATTTAAAGGAGGAATTTAGATGGATGCAAGGAAAGAACGCATAAAATACGAGAAGATGTCAAAGAACTATAACCATATTTATTTAGTTTCGTTTCTCCTATTAATTGTACTTGTTTGTAGTAGTGTGATTATCATAGGAGCTACAGGGGGAAAATATGGAGTGTTTTTGTTGTTAGCAATTTTACTTAACGCACGTATTACTAAAGAATCTCAAAAAAAGTATGAGCAGTATTCTAATAAAGGGCGTATATAAAATGATAAATATCTTGAAAGGAACAACCTAGATGCACATTCAAAATATCCCTATATCATTACCTATTAACTAGTAAAAATAATCTTATATAAGTAATTTTTTAGTAATTTAGGAATAGAAAACGTACCTTATTAAAATGTTATTTTCGTTCATACAATGAAGTATCCTTCTAGCATATTCATAAGATATATATCATATATTAAGAGAAATAATTCAAGTTAGAAAGGAGTTCTATAGAATGATTTATTTGGAAGTAAATGACTTTTTTAACGAAATGCAGTAATTGCATCTGATTCCTACGTATATCAAATATTACAATCAGTAATTGGTAAACATGTGGTTATTGAAACTGTAGGAGGTAATGTAAGAGGGAAGTTAAAGAATGTGAAACCAGATCATTTTCTTATTGAAGATACGGTACCGTATATTGTACGCATTCAACAAATTGTATGGATTATGCCAAAACAATAATTAAATTACATCTAATTTGATTTATAACAGATTAGCGTTATAGACAAACCAGTAAAAACACAGGGTTTTATCTCTGTGTTTCTTCAAATTTTCGTTTTTGAATATATGCTTGAGCATGAATAATTTCTTCCTGAAGCTCTTTTAATTCTTTCATAGATTCTGATTCAATAGCCATGTAAGTAGTAACTAAACTGATCATCATATCCATCTTCTCTACTATATTTTGAATGACTTGTTTAGATTGCTCTTTTTTAGGGTGTTGTATTGCTATTAATACATTTTCCATATAATTGTTCTTTCTTTGCTGGATATCATAAATAAACTGTTTTGTGTTTGAGTTCATTTGTTGTTCCTCCGTTTTGGATATATTTCCATTCTATCATATTTGAATAGAAAATATTGGATTCCTCTAAATTTACACCTGTCTCGCACATCTCCTCAAATATACAAACTAACTCCTTAACGTACAGAGAACTAATCAAAATGTGTCGATTTTATGTCTAAACGTACAATTTTCTTGATGGGCCTGGTGACCCCATGCCCATCAACCTAATATTTTGAAGTAACCCAAAACGATAGAAATAAGCTTAATTATTATAAAAGGTAAAAATATTTGTTCCGCGGGGATCTAAGATATCAACTTAATGGCTATGCAGCAGTCCCTATACCTATTAAACTAAATATAAAAAGTACCGCTAGAAGGATTACTGTTTAATGCCGACGAAATTTTTGTAGAAAACTTAGTCGTGAGGAGAAGATAACTTGAACATAGAAAAGATTTTTGAGTATGAAGTGGATCAAGAGTTAAGGCTGGCTATTCAAAGATTATTAGTAGAGTGTTTTGAAGAAAGTTACCCTCGGGAAAGAATCTATTTTAAACAACTCCCTCATTTTAGATTATTGGCTTTAACTGAGAAAAATCAACTTATTGGTCAGGTAGGTTTGGATTATAGAGTGATGAACTTAAATGGTATGCCTATAAGAGTTCTTGGAATTATTGATTTATGCGTATCAAGAGAAGCTCGTTCTCAAGGAATAGGAAACTTATTGCTTGTAGAAATAGAAAATTTCTGCAAGGGTAAGTCTATTGACTTTCTACTCTTATTTGCCGATAACAAAAGTTTGTATTTAAAAAAAGGATACAAATCGGTAGAGAATAAATGCAAGTGGCTTAAAATAGATGAACAAAATCAGACTACTTTCAGCATAGGAAATGAAGTTATAAACGAACTTATGATTAAGGAACTGGGAAATGTAAAATGGCAGGATGGAGAGTTAGATTTATTAGGCTATCTTTATTAGACTAGAGGTACGTTAGTTGAAAAAGGTGTCCTACCTCATCGCGATCAAGCTAAGGTTTCACACTATCCATAAAGTAAAAAAGACGTTATCCTTTCTATATATTTCTACAAAAAGAATAGCGTGTTTTTCGTTTTATGGATACAACGGTTCTGTTGCAAAGTTTTTCAAGTTGAGCTAAACTGTAGGGGATTTGAGATGAGGAGAATGATACATGGGATACTTTAAAGGAAAACAATTCAAAAAAGATATTATTTTGGTAGCCGTTGGCTATTATTGTCGTTTTTCTTTAAGTTATCGCGATGTATCTGAAATCCTAAAAGAACGTGTTATTTTCGTTCATCCAACAACAATTATGCGTTGGGTCCATGAATACGACAATCTGATCTATCAAATTTGGAAGAAGAAAAACAAGTCATCATACCATGTTTGGCATTTAGATGAAACTTACATCAAAGTTAGAGGAAAGTGGTGCTATCTTTATCGTGCAATTGATGGAGACGGGCATACTTTGGATATTCACCTTCGTAAAACACGTGATCATCAAGCGGCTTATATGTTTATGAAGCGACTCATCAAAGCTTTTGGAGAACCAGCGGTTCTTACTACAGACAAGGCTCCTGCCTTGCTTTGTGCGTTCAAAAAATTACAGAAAGATGATTTTTGTACACATACTAAATATTGCACCGTCAAACATCTAAATAACCTCATTGAACAGGATCATCGACATGTAAAGCTGCGCTTTGCCAAATCTTCTGGATTTCAAACTATTCGTCATGCTTCACGTACCATAAAAGGAATCGAAACGATGCAAGCCATATATAAACAGAGACGAAGTCTTAAATCAGACTCCGTCTTTTCTGTGTATAAAGAATTACAAAAATTAGTAGCAATTGCTTAAATTATATCCCAATCGATAGCCCTCTTTATCTTTTTTCAGCTCTGCAACAGAACCTTTGCAACAGAACCTAATATAACCTATTGATAAAATGAAATACTGAAATCATATTAGATTGATTCACGTTGTAATTCATTAGATACAGAAAGAGACATACAAAAACGCCACCCTTTCCTATGATTCTACAGAAAGAATAGCGTATTTTTTCATTTTAGAGAGGGTTTTGTTTTATTAGCTTAATAACATTGGGTTTCCAACAAAATTCCAAAAAAACAAAATTTATTTTTTAGAGTAAGTTGTGGGTTTTTAAACCAGAAAGATATATTTTTAACTATAAAAACTATGACAAAATTTATCCTGTTTTCCTTTTTGCCTACTTGTTAAATTCAGCAAGTAAAATATTTTTAAAAGGATTAGGACTGTCAGTTCTACCCAAACTATTCCAATTGACGACCAACGTATGCTTGCCTCCAAGTTTACCTCCAACAAGAGTAGTAAACCCTAGAATGCCACCTGTGTGTCCCCATATCGAGACACCGCTTGGAAGCTTAGTTTCATAGATTCCAAGACCATATCCATCGATTCCTTCTTTTCCTGTAGGAACTGTAGTAAGCATTTGTTTTAGTTGCTGTTCTTTCAGTAATTTGCCACCGAGCAAGTAAGAGAAGAATTTATTTAAGTCGTCAGCAGTAGAAATCATATCTCCAGCTGAGCTAGCTACACTTGGGTTATAATAAGTAACGTCTTTTAGCTCACTTGTTCCGTCTGGTTGGACATATCCACGGGCATGCTTGGTGCCTGGAATAACGCTTGAATTGCCAGGTAGGGATGTATTCGATAATTCAAGCGGTTCAATAATCCGATTTTCAATCTCTTCCGCGTAGCTGTTTCCGGTTACTTTTTCAATAAGAATACCCAGTAATACGTATCCTGTGTTTGAATAAGACCAACCCTTTCCTGGGGCAAAGTCTGGAGGCAGAGGAATCCCCATTTTCACTAACTCTTCAGCCATATACGATTTTTTTGTATCCATAAAATCAGCATCTTTTGACCTTGAGTATTCAGCGATACCACTTGTATGGTTCAATATCTGCCGGATAGTAATCTGGTTACCATCATATCCGTTTCCTTGAATGACACCAGGCAACCATTTTTCGATAAAGTCGTCTAGATTCAAGCGGTTCTCTCCAGCTAATTGAAGTACAACCGTTGCGGTGAACGTCTTCGTCACGCTGCCAATGCGAAAGCGGAAATCTGTTTTCATTGATTGCTTGGTGCTTAGATTCGCTATCCCAGCGGCATACCCCCACGTTTTTCCACCCTCCGAAGTTTTAGCAAGTATCCCCGGGTATCCAAGTTGCAATGTATCCCGCATTGCCTGCTTGACGGAAGTACGATCTCGTTGAGGATTTGTTTGTAACGAACTAGATACATTTTGAGTGGGCTCTGCTTTTACAATTGAGGTTGGTGTTGTATATAACAGGGAACTTCCAGCTATTAAAAGGGCCAGACTTGCAAATGTAATTTGAATACGTGTTTTCATAAGGCATTCCTCTCCTATATTCATATTGTATAGGTGGTTGCTTGCTGTTTCATTCTAACCACACAGCTATCATCTTCACCGATTACAAAAGGTCAACATTGAATTTGTAATCATCTTCATAAGTATTATTTTATCAACGCCATTCTGCCCTAACAAACGGTAAATCTCTCTTTTTTCACATGTTTGTAAACCACAGAAATTACTTCTTTTCCTTGAAACACTTTTGTTACTAGTTTGTTTTTCATATATAAGTCATATCTGTTCCGCCTTTCACGCCTCGTAATATTTTTATCCTATACAATGAAACACTCTTTTTCCTTACCCATTCCTTACAAATTTCTTACGTTCAAAATAGATTCTATTTATTAATATTATTTAAAATCTGCGATACGATTTAATCTTAATTTAGTTGTTTTATAGAAATATTTCTGGTTTTTAGAAATAAATAATCGGAATATTCATTATTTTCTATATTATTTTTAGAAAATAATCCCATTAATAGGAGTGTTATGATTTAATTGTTAGTCAATATCTCACTTTTAGAGCGTTAGTGTCTTTGAGAAAGTCTAAGCAAGCTATTGATTTCATTACCATCACAAACGAACTGCAAAAAAAGAATAGGATTGAAGAGGCGGGAGAAGTCTCTTATCCCACTCAATTAGTTTCTATCGTCCCTATTTAGTAAACTTAAGGAGCTCGTTTTTATGAAAACTACCGAATCAAAAAGTCTATGGGGAAATACAATTTATTTACAAGTTTTCTCTGCGTATTCACTGCTTATGCTCGGAGTATTTATTGACATGTTAGCCATTATGACCATTGTTAGTTTTGAATGGGAAGTAGACCCCACCATGATTGGATTAATTCCCGTTGCGTATGCACTTCCTGGGATTATATTTAGTTCATGGGCAGGCGTGATTGCTGATCGCTTTAGAAAAATTCCAATTATGATGTTTTGTAATCTAATGGTTGGTTTATTAACAATTGTTCTTTTATTTGTCCAAAATATTCATTGGCTTTTATTAGCATTAATGGTTCGTTCCATTTTCACCGTTTTTTACTATCCTGCACAGCAAACACTAACACGACAGATTGTTTCTACTGATTTGCTTACCAAAGCGGTAAGTATCAATGGGATAGTTGAGCAAGGAACCAAGATACTGGGCCCACTTATAGGAGGAATGTTACTGAGCTGGTTTCAGCCAGAGTTTTGTTTGATTATAAGGGCAATATGCTGTTTACTAGCTGCTTTGGTTCTGTTGCCCACAATAAGGTTACAGGAATCTCTGTCAAGAGAACATATAGAAAAGAAACAGCAAAGTACTTGGACTGCTTGGTTACAAGGTTGGGGTTATGTATTATCCAATCGGATGATATTATCAACCATGATTTTCTTTACAATAGCTATGGCAGTATTACAATTAGTAGACTCGCAGTTCCCTACTTTATTTAAGAGCTTGTTCCCAAATGATAAGAGTAAAATGGGATACATCATTTCTATTATTGGTCTTGGGGGAATAATTGGCGCATTTTTAACTCAGAAATTAAAACATTTTCAATATGGTTGGGTAATATGTGGAGGCATTGCTTTAATGGGAATTGGCTTTGGGGGTATTAGTCTGATAACTCTGATAAGTCCTGGTTCATCCCTCATTTTTGCCTATCTGATTAGTTTTATAGCTGGTATTGGAAGTGGACTTATGCTTGTATCCAATCAAGTTATTCTACAAATAGAATCTCATCAAGAACAGGTCGGAAGAGTATTTGGAATTCAAAGCAGTTTAGCAAATGCAGTCCTCATTATTTCTCCTGCTATGAGCGGTCCACTGGTTCACTTTTTCGGAGTAATTGAACTCTATTTTTATGTGGGTATTGGGCTCATCATCATTGGAGTAATTGGGGTTTCACTACAGAAATATATATGGGTTAAACATAAACAAGAACCTATAAGAGTAAATAATTTTTGAAGGGAAGATTTTTTATGGCCAATGAAGAATGTTATCCGTTAAGTCATCCACAGAGGAGAATATGGTATACAGAAGTTATTCATTCCGGTAAAGGGATATGTAATTTAAGGTTTTTGTTTAAACTTCATAGAAAAATGGATTATTCAAAATTAAACCGAGTTGTGAATCGTGTTATTAGTGAAAATGATGGTCTTTGCATCAGACTAAAAGAAAATGGGCATCAGGAACCTGAACAATATTTTGTTAAACATGAAGAACAAGAATTTGAGTTTTTCGATTTCAGTTCCGTGGAAGATCCAGATTTGCTGGAGAAATGGATTGAGCAGAAAACACAAGAAACGTTTACATTATTTAATTCTGATTTATACTATCTTGCTTTAATAAAATTAAACGATAATGAATGTGCAGTCTTTGGGAATGTTCATCACATTATCATGGATGGTTTATCAATCCAAATTTTTACTAGCCAGATTGCTAAATATTATTATGAGATTCATAGCGAGACTGATGAAGGTGTACTTAGAAATTCATATGTTAAATTTCTGATGAATGAACAAACATACTTGAATGGTAGTCGCTTTCAAAAAGATCAAAAATTCTGGTTAGAGGAATTCAAAACACTTCCATCTGTGACGGGATTGAAGTCCTATAATGCGTACCAAGTTAGTACGAGAGCATCACGCGAGACGTTTATATTATCGGAGCATTTGAAGAAAAAGATAGAGTTATTTTCTGAAGATTATAAATTAAGTGCATATTCTCTTTTTGTTGCTGCTTTCTCATTGTCTATGTATCGGTGGACCTCATCGCTTGATATTGCATTAGGAATGGCTTATGGCAATCGTATGACTAAAATGGAACGGGAATTAATTGGAATGATGGTGAGTACGGTTCCTCTAAGGATGGATATCGATCCAGAAGAAGAAGTACTTTCATTTATTGGTAGGGTGTCCAGAAAACAAAGTAAATCATTACGACATCAGAAATACCCATTTGATTTGTTATTAAAGCAGATTAATAAAGAGAATAACAGCAATGTTAGACTTTTCGGAACTACGATTGATTATAGAGATCGTGATGAAAGTGGTGACTCACTTTGGATTCCAAATGGTGAAGAAATGCAAGATTTTGCAGTACATATTGAGAATTTGACTGATATAGACTCTTTACAAGTACATATTGACTATCGTAAAGAGCTATTTTCTAAAGAAGAGATAAACCGCTTTTTTAAAACCATGTTAGCAATAATAGAAAATACATTTAAAAACCCAAAGCAAAAGGTTTCTGAGATTGAAATTATTTCAGAAGAAGATAAAAGAAAAAGTTTAGTAGAGTTCAACAATCCTAAGCTTGATTTTCCACCTCAAGTAACTATTCATGAATTGTTCGAACAGCAAGCGATGATTTATCCAAATTCTATTGCAGTTACGTATGAAAAAGGAAAAGTTACTTATAGGGAGCTAAATGAACGTGCAAATCAGTTAGCTCATTATCTGCAGAAAAAAGGAGTAGGACCTGATACTTTAGTTGGGCTGTGCGTTGAACGTTCTCTAGAAATGATTGTAGGTATTTTAGGAGTTTTGAAGGCTGGCGGGGCCTATGTTCCACTTGATCCAACATATCCAGAGCAGCGACTTCAATATATTTTAGAGGATGCTGGCATTCAGTTATTCGTAACGCAAGAAAGTTTAAAAGAATCGAAATGGTTACCAGAAAATGTTAAATCAGTTTGCCTGGATCGTGATAGAGATGAGATTGGGCAAGAAAGTAAGACCTTGCCGTTTTCTGATGTAAGTTCTCAAAACCTAGCTTACGTAATCTATACTTCGGGATCAACAGGGAATCCAAAGGGCGTTATGATAGAGCATCACAATATCATTCGTTTATTTAAATCGACAGATTGTTGGTATCAGTTTAATGAAAAAGACACTTGGACGCTTTTTCATTCTTATGCATTTGATTTCTCAGTATGGGAAATTTGGGGAGCATTATTATATGGTGGGAAATTAGTTGTTGTCCCGTACTGGATTAGTCGATCGCCCAAAGATTTTTATCAATTATTGGTGGAGGAAGAAGTCACAGTTCTAAATCAAACACCTTCCGCATTTCGACAGTTAATACAGGTGTGTGAACAAGAAGATGAGAATAAAAACTTGCAGCTGCGTTATGTGATATTTGGTGGAGAAGCGTTAGAACCTATTAGCTTGTTACCGTGGTTTCAAAGGTATGGGGAGAAAGAACCGCAGCTAATTAATATGTATGGAATTACAGAAACTACCGTTCATGTTACATATTATCCAATTACTCAAGATGATGTGCAGCATGCTTCAAGAAGTAATATCGGAAAGCGGATTCCAGATTTAGAAGTGTATATACTAGATGCTTATCAACAACCTGTACCTATAGGTGTAGATGGTGAGCTTTATATTGGCGGGGCAGGGCTTGCACGTGGGTATTTAAATAGACCTGAATTAACTGCAGAGCGCTTTATACCTCATCCATTTAGTAGTGATCCGAAAGCAAGATTATATCAGACAGGAGACTTGGCGAGATATTTGCCGGATGGGAATCTGGATTATGGTGGAAGAATTGATCATCAGATTAAAATACGTGGTTTCCGAATTGAGATTGGGGAGGTTGAGTCTACTTTAAATGCATATGCATCTATAAAAGAGGCTGTTGTAATTGTTAGAGAAGATCAACCGGGTGATAAACGATTAGTAGCATATGTTGTAGGAGATGGAAATGTAGGTGCGTGGAGAGAGTATCTTAAAGCAAAACTACCGAGCTATATGATCCCTTCGGGATTTGTGACGATGGAGGCCATTCCACTAACAGCTAACGGTAAAGTTGATCGTGAGGCCTTACCTATACCGGAGGAAGAGCAGATTAACAGTGAAGCTGTTGCCCCTCGGAATAGTAACGAAAAGATACTGGCTACCATCTGGAAGCAAGTATTAGGTGTTAAAAATGTGGGAATCCATGATAATTTCTTTGAAATTGGTGGCGACTCGATTCTCAGTATTCAAATCATATCTCAAGCAAGTCAATTAGGATTAAAACTTACTCCAAAGCAAATGTTTGAATGCCCAACCATTGCCGAGTTGGCACAAGTGGCTATAGAAACTCAGGGAGTACAAGCGGAGCAGGGAATTGTGACAGGAGAAGTGCCCCTTACTCCAATTCAGTACTGGTTCTTCGAGCAAGAACATTCACGTCCGGAGCATTGGAATCAATCGATGCTTTTAAGAGTAAAAGAGAGATTGGACGTGAAGTTACTAGAAGGAGCGATCTTAAACTTACTAAAACATCATGATGCTTTACGTTTCCGGTACGAACAGTTACCAAATGGAACGTGGAGGCAGAGAAATGAAGGGACTGATGAGCATTCTGTACTTCATGTGGTAAAACGGAACAAAGCTAATGAACAAGCGTGGAATAAAGTAATACAAGAAGAGATGAACATTACTCAAACTAGTTTCAATTTAGTTACAGGTCCGTTAATGAGAGTAGTTTACTTTGAGGACACCTTGTCTGGAAATGATCGAATATTCTGGGTGATTCATCATTTAGTAGTAGATGGAGTATCGTGGAGAATTCTATTGGAAGATTTACAGGCGGTATATAACCAGATGAAACAAGGTCGAGGAGTTCGCCTACCTGCGAAAAGTACATCTTTTAAAGAGTGGTCAGAACGACTGCAGGCATACAGTGATTCGGCTATTTCAAAAGAAGTACAAAATTATTGGAATGAACGGGTAGAAAAAGAAACGATGAAAATTCCAATGGACTATCCAATGCAAGACACAACAGAAGAATCGATTGATCAAGTGACGAGGACTTTAGGAGTAGAAGAAACACATGCATTGTTACAAGAAGTTCCAGTGACTCATAAGACAAGGATTAATGAGGTACTATTGGCGGCATTAGGACAAGCTATCGTCGATTGTACAAATCAGCAAACGGTTTCTATTCATCTAGAAGGACACGGGAGAGAAGAGATGGTTGAAGGTATTGATCTATCACGGACAGTGGGCTGGTTCACGAGTATTTATCCTGTTCATCTGAATTTTCAAGGAACTAAAACACCTATTGAAGGATTAAAGGCTGTAAAAGATCAATTGCGTCAAATTCCGAATCGTGGAGTTGATTATGGTATTTTACGTTACTTGAAAAAAGAATTACTTCCGTTTTATCAGCAAAAGCCTTCAATAAGCTTTAACTATTTGGGCCAATTTGATCAAGTGTTTTCAAAGGAATCTTTGTTTATGCAAGAGACAGGGTTTATATTTTTAGATCATGCTCCAGATTCCAAGCCATCTCACCTAATTGAGGTTATCGGTATGGTAAAAGATGAGAAGTTACATTTTGTTTGGATATATAGTAGAGAACAGTTTTCTAGATTAAAAATTCAAGCGATAGCAGATAGTATGTTGAGGCATCTTCGTCAACTTATAAATAAACCAACAACAGAGTCAGCTTTTACAGTATCAGATTTTGCTGATGCTGAGGATCTTACGGAAGAAAGCTTGAGCAAAGTATTACTTAAATTAACAAAGAAGAGGGTGTAAAGATGGGAGACGTTATAGATATATATGGATTATCACCTTTGCAAAAAGGAATACTGTTTCATACTTTATACGATCAAGATGATGAACATTCTTTTTCCTACATTGTACAAGTAGGCTTCTTGCTCGGGGGGCAATTGGATGTTGCTACTTTTGAAAAGGCTTGGGAATATGTTATTCATCGACATGAGGTTCTACGTTCAGTATTTGTGTGGGAGGAAGTTGAAAAACCTCTGCAAGCAGTTTACCAAAGTCTTCCTTTTACTATTCATCAAGAGGATTGGAGTGCCCATTCATATGAGGAGAGGGAGAAGAAATTACACCAGTTTTTGACTGCAGATCGTAGAAAAGGATTTTTATTGGATGAAGCACCATTGATGAGAGTCACTGCGATTAAAGAAGCAGAAGAGGAAACGAGAATCATTTGGACACATCATCATATTTTGCTAGATGGGTGGAGTGTGTCATTGGTCTTTAGTGAAGTGATGGAAGTTTATCTCAAGATGATAAAGGGAGAATTGTTGAATCTACCTAAATCTCTTCCTTATAAAAAATATATACAGTGGATAAATAAACAAGATCAAAGCGAAGCAGAGGAATTTTGGACAGAAGAATTAAAGGGGTTTTATGCACCTACGCCATTAGCGATGGAAAGAAAGGATCAAGAACAGGAGAAGGGCTATGGAGAGTGTGTTTATCAGGTGTCTGAGGAACTCACTGAGAATTTACAAGAGTGGGTACGAAATAGTCGATTAACATTGAATACGTTAATACAAGGTGCATGGGCCTATTTGATGAGTAGGCATAGCGGTGAAAGTGATATCGTATTTGGCGTAACTAGCTCTGGACGTCCTACTGATTTGATAGGAGCAGAGAATATGGTAGGTCTATTTATTAACACATTACCTACTAGAATTCGATTAACGGATGATACATCAGTAGTAGATTGGCTTCGTAAAATACAGATGAAAGAAATGGAACGAAGACAATATGAGCATAATTCATTGGTTGATATTCAAGGGTGGAGTGAGGTTCCGCGGAATAGCTCCTTATTTCATACCTTGTATGTGTTTGAAAATTATCCGATTCAAGGTGAGAGAAATGATGATTTAAGATTACTAGATGTTAAAAGCGCGGAACAAACAAATTATCCTTTAACACTCATTGTAATGCCTGGTAAGAAAATTACTTTAAAGTTGATGTATGATCAAAGCTATTTTAATGAAGAAACAATAAATCGGATTCAGGGTCACTTATTACAAATATTAATTCAGATGACGAAGAGCCTAGATTCAAAACTCTTTGAAATTACTCATTTAACAGTGGAAGAGCAGACACAGTTACTAGAGGAATGGAATAATACTCAAGTAAAATATTCAGCTGAAGGCATGATTCATACGGTGTTTGAGGAGCAAGTTAAGAAAAAGCCAGAAGCAATCGCAGCTATTTACGAAAATGAACAAATTACGTATAGAGAGTTGGATGAGCGTGCGAATCAGCTAGCACATTATTTACAAAAGCGTGGTGTAGGTCCAGAGTCTCTAGTCGGGGTATATATGGAACGCTCATTACAAATGATGATAGCGTTATTAGGTATTCTAAAATCAGGAGGGGCGTATGTTCCACTTGATCCTACTTATCCTGAGAGTCGGCTTCGTTATATATTAGAGGATGCCGGAATCGAGGTACTAGTGACGGAAGAAAATTCGAAAAATTTATATATATCTGAAGATGTTGAAGCGATTTGTATGAATAAAGATTATACTGCAATTGAAAAAGAAGAATCAATCCCATGTATAAGTGGTGTAACAGGGAGAAGTTTAGCGTATGTTATGTATACTTCAGGATCTACAGGGAATCCAAAGGGAGTGATGATTGAGCATCATTCAGTAATCAATTACCTAGAATGGATGCAACATAAATATCCACTTTCTGAAAAAGATGTGGTCTTGCAGAAAACCCCATTCTCATTTGATGTATCTGTTTGGGAGTTGTTTTGGGGTATTCACGTTGGAGCAAGTGTATCTTTCTTGCCTCCAGGTGGAGAAAAAGATCCTTCCATAATAGCTGAAGTGATTGAAAAACATCAGGTTACTATTGTTCAATTTGTTCCTTCAATGTTATCTGTTTTCTTAGATCACTTCAATCATATTGAATTGAACATGAATTGTTCGTCCGTGCGTCATGTATTTTCTGGTGGAGAAGAACTAAGTTCTGGGCTGGTTAGACGATTTCAACAGCAATGGAATCAGAGCGGGCAAGTAAAATTAACCAACTTTTATGGACCAACTGAAGCAACTATTTACGTAAATGCATTTGACATTCAACCTAATCAAGAATTTGTTTCTATTGGGCAGCCGATACAGAACACGCAATTATATGTATTAGACCAAAATCAACGCTTGCAATCAATAGGGATAGAGGGTGAGTTATATATTGGTGGTGCCGGTTTAGCTCGTGGATACTTAAATCGTCCGAATCTCACTACCGAAAAATTCGTTTCGCATCCATTTCGATTGGGAGAACAACTATATCGAACAGGAGATTCAGTAAGATATCTAACTGATGGTAATTTAGAATTTATAGGGAGAATGGACCATCAAGTAAAAATGCGTGGTTTTCGGATTGAACTTGGAGAAATTGAAGCGACTTTAGAAAAATGTTCGTTTATTAAAGAGGCTGTCGTATTAGTTAGAGAAGATCGTCCAGGTGATCAGCGATTGGTTGCATATGTAATAAGCGGTGGAAATACCCGAAAGTGGCGAGAGCATCTACAAAAACAATTGCCGAATCACATGATTCCAGCACACCTTGTAGAGTTAGAACAGTTCCCGCTTACTCCGAATGGGAAAATCGATCGAAAGGCCTTACCAGCACCTGATGAGCAACCTATAGGAGATTTAAATGTTCTACCTCGGACGCCTTCGGAAGAGCTTATTGCCTCGGTTTGGAGTCAAGTGTTAGGAACAGAAAATATCGGTATTCAGGATTCCTTCTTTGAACGGGGTGGACACTCACTACTCGCTACTCAAATCGTCTCTCGATTACAAGAATTGTTCCAGGTTAAAATCCCGCTACGTGAACTTTTTAAGCACAATACAGTGGAAGCATTAGCGAAACGAGTAGATCAATTGCGCAAAGAAGATAAAAAACGAGAGATTCCACCCCTCGTACCTATGACATGGGAAGAATCTATTCCACTTTCCTATGCGCAGAAACGTCTATGGTTTATTGATCAATTAATGCCAAATAGTGCGATGTACAATATTCATGCAGCGTGTCGCTTAACAGGGAAATGGTCAATTGAAGCATTGGAGGCAGGATGGAATCAGTTGTTGGAACGCCATGAATCATTACGGACGATAATTCTAGAACAAGAGGATGAACCTTTTCAACAGGTTCAATCTCATGTATTCAGACAAATCCCTCAAACGGATCTAACAGATCTCTCTTTGGAAGATAGGGAAAGAGAGATGAAACGGCTCATTCAAAACGAAGCGGAGGAACCATTTCATTTTGGACAAGGTCCTCTAATTCGAACACGAATATTGAAAGTGGACAGGGAAGAATGGGTTCTCCTTTGTACGATGCATCATATTATTTCGGATGGGTGG
Organism: Bacillus cereus group sp. MG9; assembly: GCF_040459995.1. Taxonomy (NCBI): domain Bacteria; kingdom Bacillati; phylum Bacillota; class Bacilli; order Caryophanales; family Bacillaceae; genus Bacillus; species Bacillus cereus group sp. MG9. The sequence continues at coordinate 268,128 of NZ_JARVHC010000002.1, forward strand.
TCAATGGGAATCTTACTTGAAGAATGGATGGCTTTTTATGAAGGAGCACTAAGCGGAAAGCCAGTGGAACTGAAGGAGTTATCTGTCCAATATGCAGACTTTGTCATGTGGCAGAAGGAATGGCAAAAAGAAGAGAATTTGGATCAGCACCTCCAATATTGGAAAGAAGAATTGTCTGGGGAGCTACCGGTTTTACAATTACCGACGGATCGTTCTCGACCTGCGGTTCAAACCCACCGTGGTGCAAGTCAGTCCTTAATGTTGGCGAATTCCCTACAGGAAAAGCTCAAAGATTTAAGTCTGCAAGAAGGATGCACTTTATTTATGACCTTGATGGCAGCGTATCAAAGCTTCCTTTCTCGTTATACAGGACAAGACGATATTTTGGTTGGAAGCCCAATTGCAAATCGAAATGTTAAAGAGATTGAAGGATTAATAGGTTTCTTTGCAAATACGTTGGTTTATCGAGCTGATTTCAGTGAAAATCCGACGTTCCAAGAACTTTTGTCGCAGATACGAAAAAAAGCACTAAAAGCATACGAGTATCAGGACATTCCATTTGAGAAAGTGGTAGAATCCGTAAAACCGGAACGGAATACAAGTCATTCACCGATATTTCAAACCATGTTTACTTTACAGAATACGAAACAAGAGTTTCCTCAGCTATCTGAAAGACAAATGGAACTCATGGAAAGTCATACTTCTGTTGCGAAATTTGATTTGAGTTTATTTGCTTCTGAGACGGAAGCAGGATTATCGCTAACCTTTGAATATAATACTGATTTGTTTAATGATACAACCATTGAACGTATGGCAAGTCATTTTGAACATTGGTTATATCAAATTGTATCTCATCCAAAATATTTATTATCGGAAATGAACATGTTATCGAAAGTAGAATATAAGCAACTGCTAGAGGGATGGAATGAAAAAGGTGTTGTAGATATACGAGAAAGCACGATTCATACATTGTTTGAAGAACAAGTGGAAAAAACACCAGAAGCAATTGCAGTAGTGTGCGAAGATGAAGAACTAACATATCGAGAATTGGACGAACGCTCGAATCAGCTAGCACATTATCTACAAAAAAATGGTGTAGTATGCGAATCATTGGTTGGAATTTGTGTTACACGTTCATCCGAGATGATTGTCGGCCTTTTAGGAATTATGAAGGCAGGAGGAGCATATGTCCCAATTGATCCAGCGTATCCGGAAAGTCGACTGCAACACATTTTAGAGGATGCTCAAATAAAGGTACTGGTGACACAGGAAAAGTTACAACAAAAAATGGTTATATCTAAATCCGTTGACGTGATTTGTATTGATCGTGATCGAGCAGAAATAGAACAAGAAGCAACTACGGTGTGTACGAGTGAAGTGACGGGAGATAACTTAGCCTATATTATCTATACTTCAGGTTCAACTGGAAATCCAAAGGGAGTCATGATTGAGCATAGGAATACAGTAACAATGATTCATTGGGCGCATCACACATATTCCCGAAGGGATTTAGCGGGAGTGTTAGCTTCAACTTCGCTATCCTTTGATCTATCCGTTTTTGAAGTATTTGTTCCCTTAACGATGGGTGGTAAGGTGATTGTCGCTGAAAATGCTTTACATCTAGACAATTTGTCTACCAAGGGTGTGACTTTGGTCAATACTGTGCCATCGGCAGCGAAGGAACTGATTCGAGCAAAAATAATCCCTTCTTCAGTAAAGGTGATGAATTTGGCTGGAGAACCATTGCCATATTCACTTGTTCAAGATTTATACGAGAGAAGTACGATTGAGAAGGTGTACAACCTATATGGACCGTCCGAAGATACTACGTATTCCACATATATGGAATTAGAAAAGGGTGTCATGCATAGGGTACCACCAATTGGTAAACCAGTCTTCAATACAGAAGTATATGTACTGAGTGCTGAACAAAAAATGGTTCCAATTGGTGTAGTTGGTGAGCTTTACATTGGTGGATCAGGATTAGCACGTGGTTATTTAAACTGCCCTGACTTAACGCAAGATCGTTTTATACCGCATCCGTTTAAAGAAGGAGAGCGAGTATACCGGACTGGAGATTTAGTAAGGTATCTGCCGGATGGAAATTTGGAGTATCTTGGCCGAATCGACCAGCAGGTAAAAATTCGTGGGTTCCGAATTGAACTGGGAGAAATCGAAGCAACATTACAAAAACATAAATTAGTTAACGAAGTTATTGTGATGGTGCGGGAAGATTATCCTGGTGATCCGCGTTTGGTTGCCTATGTTGTGGGAGATGGGGATGCTCATAAGTGGCGTGATTATCTCAAGGCCCATCTACCAAATTACATGATTCCAGCCTATTTTGTCGGATTGAACTCATTTCCACTTACTCCAAATGGAAAAATTGATAGAAAAGCCTTACCAGCACCAGAGAGACAGGAGATAGCGAATTGTTATGTTGCTCCCCGTACATCTACGGAAAAAACAATCGTTTCGATATGGCATCAAGTCTTAGGTATGGAAAACATCGGAATTCAGGATTCGTTTTTTGAAATAGGTGGGCATTCATTACTTGCTACGCAAGCTGTTTCCAATCTTAAAGAGGATTTTGGAATCGAGTTACCATTGCATGATTTATTTACGTTTCATACGGTGCAGCAATTGGCTGAACAGATTGATCAATTGCTCTATAACAAAAACCAAGAAATGCAGAATGATAGTAAGGAGAATGTAAGTCTTCAAGACTATATTCAAAAAGAAGCAGAAGTGAGTAATGATGAAGAATTACTTGAACTGCTTAAGCAATTAGAAGAGCTATCAGAGGAAGAAGCACAAGGAATATTCGAGAGTAATTTAGTTGAGGAAGGGGTAAAAAAATGAGAAGTGATTTACTTGCAAAGCTGAGTTCACTTTCTCCTGAGAAGAGAGCTTGGCTTCAGAAGCAAATGCAAAAAAAGGAGAACAAAGAAGCACTTCCGTTGTCTTATGCACAACAGCGTTTGTGGTTTATGGAAAGATTTAACCCAAACAGTTCTTTATATAATATTCCAACGGTATGGCATCTAAAAGGAAATTGGATTCTTGAAGCATTAGAAAAGGGATTCAATCGACTCATTGAACGTCATGAATCATTACGAACTGTTTTTAAAGAAGTAGGAGAGCAACCTGTACAACAAATTGTCGAATTCCTTCCTAGAGCCTTACCTGTAAGGGATTACTCTCAACTTCCTCTAGAAGTAAAAGAAAAAGAGGTAGCTAGTTTAATTGCGAGAGAAGCGCAAGAACCATTTGATTTAATGAATGGCCCTTTAATTCGTTACCAGCTTGTTCAATTAGGAAAGGATGAATGGTTATTACTGTGTACGATGCATCATATTATTTCTGATGCTTGGTCCATCGGTATATTCATGAATGAATTACTTGCTTTCTATGAAGAAGCAACTGGCGGGAATCCTGCTAAATTAAGTTCACTATCCATTCAATATGCAGACTTTGCGAAGTGGCAAAAGGAGTGGTTGCAAGGTGATGTGTTAAATCGTCAACTTACGTATTGGCAGGAAGAATTGTCTGGGGAGCTTCCTATATTACAACTGCCAGTGGACCGACCTCGACCGGTTACGCAAACTTATGCTGGGGATACGCATCACGTGATTTTTCCTTATAAATTACTAAGTCAATTGAAGGAGATAAGTCGACAAGAAGGATCTACCTTATTTATGACTTTAATGGCTGCATACCAGAGCTTTCTTGCTCGTTATACGGGGCAAAAAGATATTCTAGTCGGAAGTCCGATTGCAAATCGGAATCATAAGGGAGTAGAAGGATTAATCGGTTTCTTTGTTAATACGTTGGTTTACCGATCAGATTTGAGTGGCACCCCTACTTTTAGAGAGATTTTGAATCAAACAAAGAAAAAGGCGTTAAGAGCTTACGGATACCAAGATATACCATTTGAAAAAGTGGTAGAAGCTGTGCAACCTGAACGAAGTATGAGTCATTCTCCTATCTTTCAGACCATGTTTACACTACAGAATATAAAACAAGAACGACTAGATCTGCCTGGTAGAAGTATCGAAATGGTAGAAAGTAATATGTCTATTGCAAAATTTGATCTGAGTTTAACTGCCTACGAAGTGGAAGAAGGTCTATTTGTCTCTTTTGAATACAACACGGATTTATTTGATAGTAGTACCGTTGTACGTATGGCAGGACATTTTGAGAACTGGTTAAATGAAATCGCGTATCATCCAGATGAATCATATACAAAGCTGTCAATGTTATCGGACACAGCGCAGAAACAACTCCTAGAAGAATGGAATGATACTGACGTGGTCTATGGTCATGAGTGTATGATTCATGAGCTATTTGAGCAGCAAGTTGCACGTACACCTGATGCAGTGGCGGTAGTTTATGAGGGTGGAAAGCTAACGTATCAAGAACTCAATGAAAAATCAAACCAATTGGCACATTATCTACAAAAACGAGGTATAGGACCTGAATCATTGGTCGGTATATGTGTTGAACGTTCTCCTGAAATGATTATTGGTCTCTTTGGGATTTTGAAAGCAGGTGGGGCTTATGTCCCACTGGACCCAAGTTATCCCGAAAACCGCCTGAGATACATTTTAGAGAATTCACAAATTCAAGTGCTGTTAACAAAAGAGGCACTACAGGACTGGTTACCTAAAGATATTCAAGCAATTTCTTTAGACCGGGATCAAGTAATGATTTCTAAAGAGAGTAATTTGGCTCCGGTGAGTGGAGTAACAGCAAATAACTTAGCCTATATCATATACACTTCGGGTTCGACGGGAAATCCGAAGGGAGTAATGATTGAACATCATTCGGTTATCAACCGCCTACAGTGGATGCAGAAAAAGTATCCATTATCTGAGGAGGATACAATCCTACAAAAGACACCGTTTTCATTTGATGTTTCTGTCTGGGAATTATTTTGGTGGTCATTTGTAGGAGCGCGTGTTTGTTTGCTTCAACCAGGAGGAGAGAAAGATCCTGCGGTGATTGAGGAGTATATCGAACGATATCGTGTGACCACCATGCACTTTGTTCCGTCGATGTTATCTACTTTCTTGGATTATATGGAACAATATAATTCGAAAAGGGATGTATCGTCTTTAAATCAGGTTTTTACTAGTGGAGAAGCATTAAATACTGAACAGGTTCGCCGGTTTAAGGGGATATTTTACGATGTTCAGCAAACAAAGTTAATTAACTTGTATGGCCCTACCGAAGCGACTGTGGATGTGACTTATTATGATTGTGATTTAGAAAAAGAACCTATGCTTATTCCAATTGGTCGTCCAATTGATAATACAGAGTTGTATGTGTTGGATCAACATCAACAGGTGGTACCGATTGGTGTGGCGGGGGAACTTTACCTTGGAGGAGTAGGCTTGGCACGTGGCTACATCAATCGACCAGAGTTAACTACTGAACGTTTTATTCCGCATCCCTTTAAGGAAGGGGAACGATTATATCGAACGGGTGACCTGGTGAGATATATGAATGATCGTAACTTGGAGTATATTGGAAGAATAGATAACCAAGTCAAAATCAGAGGATTCCGAATTGAACTGGGAGAAATCGAAGCAGCTTTACATGATCACTCATCTGTAAAAGAGGCTGTCGTGTTGGTGAAGGAAGATCGACCAGGAGATAAGCAGTTAGTAGCTTATATAGTGGGTGAAGGGGATACTGGAGAGTGGCGTGAATATCTGAAGAAGCAATTGCCAAATTATATGGTTCCGGCATACTTTTTCCAAGTTGAATCGATGCCACTCACTCCAAATGGTAAGGTGGATCGGAAAGCTTTACTGGAATTGGAGGCACAGTTCATAAGTGAAGATATTACTTCATCAAGAACACCAGTGGAGGAGCTCATCGTTTCTGTATGGAGTCAAGTATTAGGTATAAGAAATATTAGTGTTCAGGATTCTTTTTTTGAAATCGGTGGTCACTCGCTACTAGCTACTCAAGTAGTGTCACGCTTACAAGAAATCTTTCAAATCGAATTACCGGTACGCGAACTATTTGAGTATGCAACGGTGGAGTCACTGGCAAAGCGATTAGATCAGTTACGTAAAGGAGATAGAAAACGAGATATTCCGCCACTAATGCCGATGGAACGAGGGGAAACTATTCCACTATCTTATGCCCAACAGCGCTTATGGTTTATCGATCAATTTACACCTAATAGTGCACTTTACAATATGCCAATAGTATGCCGCCTTACAGGGAGTTGGCTACCTGAGGCATTGGAAACGGGATGGAATCAGCTAATAGAGCGTCATGAATCATTGCGGACGGTCTTTCATGAAGTGAACGGTCAACCCGTACAGCAAATTGAACCGTATGCTTTTCGATTAATTCCGAAAACGGATTTAACTATGCTTTCTCCAGAAGACCGAGAAGAAGAAGTTAAACGTTTGATTCAACAAGAAACAGAAGTGCCATTTGATTTAGGCGAGGGTCCACTGATCAGGACAAGTATTTTGCAAGTGGGAGAGGAAGAATGGATTCTCCTTTGTACTCTACATCATATCATTTCAGATGGATGGTCAATGGGAGTCCTACTTGAAGAATGGATGGCATTCTATGAGAAAACTACGGATGGAAAGGTAGCAGAACTTGAACCATTACCGGTTCAGTATGCCGACTTCGCTCAGTGGCAAAAAGGATGGTTGAAGGCGGAAGTGCTTGATCAACAACTCCAATATTGGAAGGAAGAATTGTCTGGGGAGCTTCCTGTACTCCAACTTCCTATGGATCGCCCGCGTCCCGCAATACAAACTCATGACGGGTCGACATACACTCTGGTTCTGCCAAGCGCGCTACATGACAAATTGAACGAATTTAGTCGCCAAGAAGGGGCTACACTCTTCATGACGCTGTTGGCTGCATATCAAAGTTTTCTATCACGTTATACGGGACAAGAAGATATTCTGGTTGGAAGTCCAATTGCTAATCGAAATTATAGAGAAATTGAAGGACTTATTGGTTTCTTCGTCAATACGCTGGTTTATCGAGCTAATCTGAGTGGTAGACCGACATTTCAGGATGTTCTGTCTCAGGTTCGTCAAAAGGCATTGAAGGCCTATGAATATCAAGATATCCCTTTTGAAAAAATTGTAGAAGTTGTACAACCAGAGCGGAGTACAAGTCATTCGCCAATCTTCCAGACTATGTTCATTTTGCAGAATATGAAACAAGAGTTCCCGGTGTTATCTGGTAGAAGTATTGAAATGATAGAAAGCCATAGTCCAATCGCAAAGTTTGATTTAAGTGTAATGGCAGCTGAGACGGAAGAGGGAGTACGTTTTACTTTTGAATACAATAAGGATTTATTCAATGCTACAACTATTGAACGGATGGCAGGGCACTTTGAGAAATGGTTACACGAAGTTTCCCATCACCCGAAAAATCCGTTGCATAGTTTGAGCATGCTATCGGAACCTGAGCGTACTTTGTTATTAGAAACATGGAATGACACTGTAATGGAAATGTCCCCACAAGGTCTTATTTGCGACAGATTTGAGGAACAAGTAGCTAGGAGTCCTGAAGCGATTGCGGTGGTTGATCAAACAAAAGAGTGGACTTACGATGAACTGGATGCACAAGCAAATCAGTTGGCAAATGTTTTACAGCGAAAAGGAGTCGCTCCAGAATCAGTCGTGGGAGTTTATCTTCCGAGGTCGGCTGAGCTCATGGTAAGTTTACTAGGCATATTAAAAGCTGGTGGAGCTTATGTTGTTTTAGATCCGTTGTATCCAAAATCAAGGTTAGAATACATGATTGAAGATGCAGGAATTCAATTTGTAGTGACGGCAGAAGGACAAGAAGGCCATTTCGAACAGGTCGAAATGGTGAGGTTAGAAGAATTAACAGTGGAAAGTGTAATCGCACCTACACGGCAGATAAATCCAGAGAACTTAGCTTATATCGTCTATACCTCTGGTTCTACAGGAAAGCCAAAGGGTGTCATGGTTGAATATCGCTCATTAATGAATATGGTCTCTTGGCATCAAGAAGTTTATCGTATTACAGCAGAGGATCGTGCGACTCAGATTGCGGGGATTGCTTTTGATTCGGCTGTCCAGGAGATTTGGCCGTATCTAACTGCTGGTGCAGCACTCTACTTGTCAACAGAGGAACTGAGAATTAATCCAGAAGCACTAAGAGACTGGCTCATTGATTCGCGAATAACAGCTAGTTTTGCACCTACGCCTATTCTGGAAAGACTCTTGAAATTATCTTGGCCAGATAAAACGGATCTTCGTTTTATCATTACCGGCGGGGATCAATTAACGCAGTATCCATCTAACGATATTCCTTTTGCGGTAATCAATCAGTATGGTCCATCGGAAAATACCGTTGTTACCACGGATTGTTATGTACCTGTAGGAGTGACAATAGGTACGCCATCGATTGGTCGACCGATTGCGAATACAGAAGTTTATGTGTTAGATTCTCATCTTCAGCTAGTACCAAGTGGTGTGATTGGAGATCTCTATATTGGAGGGAAGAGTCTTGCTCGTGGATATGCTAATCGTCCGGACCTTACAAAGGAAAAATTTATTTCGCATCCATTCAAGTCAGGAGAACGTCTCTATTACACCGGAGACAAAGCAAGTTATCTTCCTGATGGTGCTCTCCAGTTCCATGGTCGTATAGATGACCAAGTGAAAATTCGTGGTTTCCGGATTGAATTGGGAGAAATAGAAGCAGTTTTACAGGCACATTCTTCTGTGAAAGAAGCGGTTGTATTGGTACGAGAGGATGATCCAGGCGACAAGAGATTAGTAGCTTATGTAGTTGGTGAAGGAAGTGTCCAAGAATGGCGAGAGCATCTACAAACACATTTACCAAATTATATGGTCCCAACAAACTTTATTGAGATGGAATTTTTACCACTTACACCGAATGGAAAACTTGATTTAAAGGCATTGCCAATACCTAGCAAATTATCTACTGTAAATACCGTTCACGCACGAACTCCGCTAGAAGAACTTATCGCTTCAGTGTGGAGTCAAGTGCTAGGAATAGAAAATATAGGTGTTCAGGATTCTTTCTTTGAACTTGGTGGTCATTCTCTACTTGCTACACAAGTGGTCTCACGCTTGCAAGAAGTCTTTCAAATCAAATTACCGGTACGTGAACTGTTCGAATATTCAACGGTCGAGGCATTATCGAAACGAATGGATCAGTTACGTAAGGGAAGCAAAAAACGAGAAGAAATTCCACCATTGATGCCGATGGAACGAGGAGATAACCTTCCACTTTCTTATGCCCAACAGCGCTTATGGTTTATCGATCAATTTGCACCTAATAGTGCACTTTATAATATGCCAATGGTATGCCGTCTTACAGGGAATTGGTTACCTGAAGCATTGGAGTTGGGATGGAATCAGTTGATAGAGCGTCATGAATCTATGCGGACGGTATTTCATGAAGTGGACGGTCATCCTGTGCAGCAGATTCAACCGTATATTTTCCGCCCTCTCCCGCATATGGACTTAACTAAGCTTTCATTAGAGGAGAGAGAAAGAGAGTTGGAGCAATGGATTCAAACTGAAGTCGAATCCCCATTTGACTTAGAAAAAGGGCCATTGTTCCGTGGACAAATCGTGAAAATTTCAAAAGAAGAATGGGTTCTTCTGTGTAATATGCATCATATTATCTCTGATGGATGGTCGATGGAAATCTTGCTCCAAGAATGGATGGCATTTTATGAGGAGGAGATTGGTGGAAAACAAGCAAATCTTGCACCACTGCCAGTTCAATATGCCGATTTTGCTCAATGGCAAAGGGAGTGGTTAAAAGAGGAAGTACTAAATCAACAGCTTGCATATTGGAAGGAAGAACTGTCTGGTGAGTTACCAGTCTTAATGTTGCCGATGGATCGTCCCCGTCCTCCGGTGCAAACCCACCATGGATTAACTCATAATGTGTTGTTGTCACGCTCATTACTTGATAAATTAAACGAACTTAGTCGTCAAGAAGGGGCAACACTTTTCATGACCTTATTGGCATCTTATCAAAGTTTCCTTGCCCGTTATACAGGACAATCAGATATTCTTGTTGGAAGCCCAATTGCGAATCGAAATTATCGAGAGATTGAAGGATTGATTGGTTTCTTTGTCAATACGTTAGTCTATCGGGCTGATTTAAGTGGCGCACCGACATTCCAAGAGTTGTTGTCTCAGGTACGGGCAAAAGCATTGAAGGCGTATGAATACCAAGATGTTCCATTTGAAAAGATTGTAGAAGTCATACAACCGGAGCGAAGTACAAGTCATTCTCCGATCTTCCAAACCATGTTTACCTTACAAAACACGAAACAAGAGCTTCCAGAGCTTCATGGAAGAAGTTTAGAACCGATGGAAAGTCATGCTTCGATCGCCAAGTTTGATTTGAGTTTAAGCGCCGCAGAGGTAGAAGAGGGTTTATTCCTTTGCTTTGACTATAAGACTGATTTATTTGACATTGTAACGATCAGACGTATGGCTGAGCATTTTGAAAATTGGTTGAATGAAATCGTGGAACATCCTGATAAATCATTGATGAAGCTGAAGATGCTATCAGAATTGGAGAAGCAATTGCTGGAAGAGTGGAATAATAATGCTGTAGCGTATCCACGTGAGAGTGTGATCCATACACTTTTTGAAGATCAAGTGGATCGTACACCTGACACGGTAGCGGTGGTGGATGAAAATCAGCAGTTGACGTATCGAGAGCTGAATGAGAAAGCAAACCAACTGGCCCACTATCTCCAGAAATGTGGGATTGGGAACGAGTCATTGGTTGGTCTCTGCTTCCAGCGTTCAGTTGAGATGATTGTCGGTCTCATGGGGATCTTGAAAGCTGGGGCAGCCTATGTTCCATTGGATCCATCGTATCCAGAAAGTCGCCTACGATATATTCTGGAGGACACAGGGATTCAAGTTTTGGTCACGAACGAAGCATTAGAAGGTTGGATACCTGAAGAAATCAAAACAGTTTGTTTGGATCGGGATAAAGCGATAATCTCGCGAGAAAGCACCCTTTCACCAATATGTGAAGTGACAGGAGAAAACTTGGCGTATGTAATCTATACTTCGGGATCAACAGGGAATCCGAAGGGAGTTATGGTAGAGCATCACAATGTGATTCGATTATTTAAATCGACGGAATGTTGGTATCAGTTTGATGAAAAAGATACTTGGACGCTTTTCCATTCTTATGCGTTTGACTTCTCGGTATGGGAGATTTGGGGGGCATTACTCCATGGCGGAAGATTGATTGTTGTTCCTTACTGGATTAGTCGATCGCCCAAGGATTTCTATCAACTGTTAGTAAAGGAAAAGGTTACGGTTCTTAATCAGACACCATCCGCATTTCGACAATTGATACAAGTGTGTGAACAAGAAGATGAGAAGAAAGACTTGCATCTGCGCTATGTCATATTTGGTGGGGAAGCACTCGATCCTACCAGCTTGGTACCATGGTTTCAAAGGTATGGAGAGCAGGAACCACAGTTAATTAATATGTATGGAATTACAGAAACTACCGTTCATGTTACGTATTATCCAATTACTCAAGATGATGTGCAGCATGCTTCGAGAAGTAATATAGGAAAACAGATTCCAGATTTAGAAGTGTATGTACTAGACGCTTGTCAACAACCTGTGCCTATTGGCGTAGCTGGCGAACTATATATTGGTGGAGCAGGACTTGCACGTGGATATTTAAACAGACCCGAATTGACTGCAGAGCGTTTCATTTCTCATCCATTCAGTAGTGACCCAGGAGCGCGATTATATCGGACAGGAGACTTAGCGAGATACTTACCTGATGGAAATCTGGATTATCTTGGGCGGATTGATCACCAGGTGAAAATCCGTGGTTTCCGAATTGAGCTCGGAGAAATTGAATCTGCTTTAAACGCACATGTCTCCATAAAAGAGGCTGTTGTAATTGTTCGAGAAGATCAGCCGGGTGATAAACGGTTGGTGGCATATGTCGTGAGTGATGGGAATGTAGGTGAGTGGAGAGATTATCTCAAGGCGAAACTACCAAGCCATATGGTTCCTTCAGGATTTGTGATGATGGAAGCCATTCCACTAACTGCTAACGGAAAAGTTGATCGTGAGGCCTTACCTGTACCAGAGGAGAGGAAAATCGAAAGTGAATGTGTTGCGCGGAATGGTAACGAAGAAACACTGGCCACCATTTGGAAGCAAGTATTAGGGATTAAAAAGGTGGGAATCCATGATAACTTCTTTGAAATTGGTGGAGACTCGATTCTCAGCATTCAGATTGTCTCTCGTGCGAAGCAAGCAGGTTTGCAATTGACGCCAAAGCAAATGTTTGAACACCAAACGATTGCTGAGTTGGCGCAAATAGTCAATGAAGAACGGGGTGTACAAGCAGAGCAGGGAGTTGTAACTGGAGAACTGATCCTTACACCAATCCAGCAATGGTTTTTTGCACAAGATCATCCAAACCCACACCATTGGAATCAATCCATGTTTTTTAGAACAAAAGAGCGACTGGATATAGTATTACTGGAGAAAGCTGTACGTACCCTTCTAATCCATCATGATGCCTTGCGTTTAAGATATGAACGGTTACCGAATGGAGCTTGGAAACAGCGGAACGAAGGAATCGAAGAACAATCGACGCTGACCGTTATTTCATTAGAAGAAGTGCCGCAAGCAGAATGGCATCAAGTAATTCAAACGGAGATTGACACTGCACAAGCAAGCTTGCACTTACACGCAGGACCGCTAATGAGAATGGTGTATTTTGATGAAGGTAAGAAAAGAGCCGGCCGATTATTCTGGGTGATTCATCACTTAGCAGTGGATGGTGTTTCTTGGCGGATTTTACTGGAGGATCTGCAAACGGCGTATAATCAAGCGAGCCAGGAACAGATGATCCAATTACCTACAAAGAGTACGTCCTTTAAAGCGTGGTCGGAGAAATTGCATCATTACGCTGAAGCTGGGATTGTGCAAGAAGTGCGTGATTACTGGGAGCAGCAATCCGAACAAGAAGTGGCTATGCTACCAGTGGATACCACCCTCGAAGTTCCAGCAAATACAAGAACCGAGGAGATTACGGTGGTGCTGGATGAGAAAGAGACCCGTGCGGTATTGCAAGAGATTTCAAGCACTCATCGTGTCCAAATCAATGAAGTACTATTGACAGCATTGGTACAGGCTATGGCAGCATGGACAGGTCATCCGGCGCTGACCGTGGATTTGGAGGGGCATGGTCGGGAAGAGATTATCGAAGACGTTGACCTATCGAGAACCGTGGGGTGGTTTACAAGTATTTATCCTGTTCATTTAAATATTACCGATGCCGACACGCCAATTGCAGCATTAAAAGCAGTTAAAGAACAAGTACGTAAAATTCCTAATAAGGGTGTTGACTATGGGATTTTGCGGTACCTGAACGCAACAATGTGTGAGAAATGGGGGTCTCAACATACACCGTCTATTAGTTTTAACTATCTTGGACAATTTGACCAAATGTTTTCTGACGATGCAATGCTTATTCCGGAGAACGGATATAAGCGCTTAGATCATGCTTCTGGTTCCAAGCGCTTGCATTTAATCGATGTAATTGGAATTGTAACGAATGGGAAACTTCAGTTCACTTGGGTATACAATGTAGGACAATTCGCGAAATCAACGATTCAAAGTATTGCAGAGAATATGCTCGATCAACTGAGTAGATTGATTCAATCTTCATCAGATGGAGAATCTGCACTGACCGTTTCGGATTTTGCGATGGCTAATCTTAACCAAGTAGGTTTGACAAGAGTACTAACCAAGATGAATCGTGGAAAGAACTATCCAATTACTGATTTATATCCATTATCGCCTTTGCAAGAAGGTATGATTTTCCATGCATTGCATGACCAAGGGGATGAACATGTAGCGCCGTATATAGTGCAATTAAGTTTTATGATTAAAGGGAAAATGGATATTCCTACTTTCGAGCAGGCGTGGAAATCCGTAATTCAGCGGCATGAAATTTTCCGCTCAGCTTTCGTTTGGGATGAAGTTGAGGAGCCTTTACAAGTGGTGTATGAGAGTATTCCATTTAAGGTGAATGTAGAAGATTGGCGTACGCTGACTGCTGAAGAAAAAGAGGAGAAAAGAAAAGCCTTTTTGGCATTGGATCGAAAACAAGCCTTTCTTTTTGATGAAGCGCCATTGATGCGGGTGACTGTCATTCAAGAAGGTGAGGAAGAATATCGGATTGTTTGGACACATCACCATATTCTGTTGGATGGATGGAGCCTACCACTGGTCTTTAACGAATTGCTTACAGTGTACCAGAAGAGAATGAATGGAGAAGCCGTGCATTTACCTAAGTCATCGCCATACAAGAAATATATTCAATGGCTAAGAGAGCAGGATCAGGAGCAGGCGGAGCAATTCTGGAGAGAGAAACTTAAAGGTTTTACAGCTCCAACCCTGCTGGGCTTAGAAAGTAAAGAGCAAGAAAAAGGTTACACAGAGAAGGTAACTTATTTATCAGAAGAGCAAACCCAAGCGTTACAAAACTGGGCGAAGCGCAATAGGCTCACTTTGAATACGGTAATTCAAGGTGCGTGGGCGTATCTCATGGGCCGGTATAGTGGAGAAGATGACATTGTCTATGGTGTAACTAGCTCAGGACGCCCTACGGAGATTATTGATGTTGAAAACATTGTAGGTCCTTTTATTACGACATCACCGACGCGAATTCAGTTGATAGATAATATAAAAATAATGGATTGGTTGCAGAAAATACAAGAGGAAGAGATAGAAAGAAGACAATATGAATATGCTTCTTTGACAGAGATTCAAGGATGGAGTGAAGTTCCTAGAGGAACCCCGCTGTTCCATAGCTTGTATGTGTTTGAAAACTACCCAGTGAAAGAGGAGTCCTCAGGAAATCTAGAAATTGGTGAGTTGGAAGGAGTAGAGCAAACCCATTATCCATTAGGATTGACAGTTGTCCCAGAAAGCCAGTTGTTGTTAAAGTTGAAGTATGATCGTAGCAAGTTTAATGGTCTCACTATTGAACGGATGCTGGGGCATTTAAGCCAGGTGTTAAAGCAAATGATCGAGAACGTTGATCAAACTCTGTCGGAGCTGGTGTATGTTACGGAAATAGAACAGAAACAACTACTGGAAGAATGGAATGATAATGCAGCAGCGTATCCACGTGAAAGTGTGATCCACAAACTTTTTGAAGATCAAGTGGATCGTACACCTGATGCGGTGGCAGTGGTGGATGAAAATCAGCGGTTGACGTATCGAGAGCTGAATGAGAAAGCAAACCAATTGGCCCATTATCTTCAGAAATGTGGGATTGGGACGGAGTCATTGGTCGGGCTTTGTTTCCAACGTTCAGTTGAGATGATTGTCGGTCTCATGGGAATCTTGAAAGCTGGATCAGCCTATGTTCCGCTGGATCCATCGTATCCAGAAAGTCACCTACGATATATTTTGGAGGACACAGGAATTCAAATATTGGTTACGAACGAAGTATCACAAGGTTGGATACCTGAAGAAGTTGAAACAGTTTGTTTGGACCGAGATCAAGCAATGATTTCGCAAGAAAACACTCTTTCACCAATATGTAAAGTAACAGGAGAAAACTTGGCGTATGTTATCTACACTTCAGGTTCGACCGGGAATCCAAAAGGGGTTATGGTGCAGCATCATTCGGTATTAAATCTATCCTATGGTTTACAGAAAGAGGTTTTTTCACATCGGGCACATGATAACATGCGCGTTGGTCTAAATGCCTCAATCGCCTTTGATTCATCCGTTAAACAATTACAAATGCTTTTGTATGGTTCTAGTTTGTATATTATTTCAACAGAAGTTCGCAGTGATCCTCAACAGTTTGTATCTTATATTCGGGAGAATAAGTTGGAAATGTTCGATATAACACCTTCACTACTCCAATTACTCATAGATGAGGGGTTGTTAGAAACAAACGATAGTGTTCATGTTCCAAGCAAGGTACTGGTCGGTGGAGAAGCGATTATGCCATCACTGTGGGAACAACTAGTAGAGAATGACCATATCCATTTTTATAATGTATATGGTCCTACGGAATGTACGGTTGATGCGACATGCTATCGTATCAAAAAAGATAGTAAGAGAGTAACCATTGGGCGTCCGTTGCCAAATGTTCAAGCCTATGTATTGGATGAGAAGTTGTTACCTGTTCCAGTTGGTGTAACGGGTGAACTTTATATCGGTGGAGCAGGCCTAGCGAGAGGATACTTGAATCGTCCAGAGTTAACGTTAGAACGTTTTATTCCTCATCCATTTAATGAAGGAGAACGGTTATACCGGACGGGAGATCTAGTCCGTTATTTAGCTGATGGCCATTTGGATTATCTGGGAAGAATCGATAATCAAGTGAAAATTCGAGGATTCCGGATTGAGCTTGGAGAGATTGAAGCGAATTTAGAAAGTCATCCATCGGTGAAAGAGGCGGTAGTCTTGATAAGAGAGGACCAACCAGGAGATCAGAGATTGGCTGCCTATGTGGTGGGTGAAGGAAGTATGCATGAATGGCGTGAGCATCTCAAGAGGCAAGTACCGAATTATATGATTCCTGCACACTTTATTGAGGTTGATGCGATTCCGCTTACAACAAATGGGAAGGTTGATCGAAAGGCACTGAACAGCTTAACGATTCAAAGAGAAAGTACCTTTTCTACACCAATCATCCCACGGGATGAAATCGAGTATCAGCTGATTACAATCTGGCAGGATTTGCTACAGTTAGAAGATATCCATGTAAACGATGATTTCTTCAATATAGGAGGTCACTCTCTCCTTGTAATCAAATTGATTTCAAAGGTCAGAGAGAAATTTGGAAAAGAGATTAAGGTGCCCGCACTAATTAAGAACCCGACAGTGGAAGGAATCGCTTGTCTCATCCGTGAGAATCATCGTATGGAAGAATCATTATCGGTTCTGGTTCCATTACAAGAATCAGAGAAAAGACCTTTCTTCTGTGTTCACCCGTTTATGGGTAATGTACTCTGTTACATTCAGCTAGCAAGGTTACTCAAGGATCACTGCTCATTTTATGGTCTACAGAATCCTCTCGTAGAGAAAGAAGGAATGAACGGGTTGATTTTATCGGAAGTAGTTCAACTCTACATCGAGGAAATGAAGCGGGCTCAGCCAGAGGGGCCGTATCGTCTGGGAGGATGGTCTCTGGGCGGTGCCATCGCCTATGAAATCGCAACTATGCTACGGAACCAGGGAGAAGAAGTTGAGGTGTTGGTACTATTGGATACCAAGGTGCCTTCAGAACGGGATTACAAGACAGAGGATGAAATGCTATCTTATATATTGGAGCATTTCATCAATATAGAGTTAGTGGAGCAGGAAGAAGAGCTTGTTCATCAACAGGACATGCTTGTTGAGCAATTAATTGTGGAAGGAGTGCTCCCGCCTGATGCAAATCTTACGAATTTGAAGCAAATTATCAATGCTCACAGGAAATGTCTGAATTTAATGGCAGAGCATGATTTAACACCATATTTTGGGGAAGTCATTTACTTTAGTGCTGAGGAAGGTAAAGAATTGTTTACGGATTGGAAGCCTTTATTAAAAGGAAGAGTGAATATGTATTCGGTCCCTGGATCACACGAAGAAATAGTAGCTTCCCCCGCAGTTGAAAAGTTAGCTAAGTATCTACTAAATGAATTAGAAGGAATAAAAGAGACGTCCCTTTCACTAACGGAAAAGTAGAGAGCACAAAATAGGCAACTTTATAAACGAACATTGTTATTATTAAAGTCGTTATTTGTGAGTAGTAGTGTAAATAAAGAGAGCAGTCCAATAACTGCACATCAAGTGTAGGAGATTATGTATATATCAAGAGCATTACTTTTTAAGGGGCTAATGAAAAATTGCTTGATAGGGACATAGAAACATATATGAGTTGTTCATAGTATGCTGTAAATTATCTGAAGTTTTTGTACCAGAAGCGAATGCTTTGATGATATTGCTGAGGAAAGGTGTATATTTTCATTGATATGTTAATATGCACCTTTTCTATTATATTTGCACTTGAATAGATGCAAGTTAGAAAATGAAATTGAATTTCTATAACGTATACATAGGAAGCCATCCTTTTAAAAAGGAAGTGATTTATCATACAAATTCATGCTGTGAAAATACCAAAGAATATTGGAAATCATTTGTTTAATCAATTTAGTAACTTGATTTCAAATGAGAAGAGAGAACGAATGAAGCCTTTATTAAATTTATGTGATATTAATAGGACTTTAATAGGAGATTTGTTAATCCGATCTCTAGTCTGCCAAAAGTATAAAATTAGTAATGAAGAAATTAGATTTATATATAATGAGTATGGAAAACCTTTTGTTGAAAACTTTTCTGACTTTCATTTTAATATTTCACATTCAGGAGAATGGGTGGTTTGTGGCACTGCTAATTCTAATGTAGGGATTGATATAGAGAAAGTTTCAGAAATAGAGGCTCTTAAATTAGCAAATGAGTTTTTTTCAGATGAAGAATTTTATGATATATCTAGTATGAATTTTGATGAACAAATTAATTATTTTTATGATATATGGACATTAAAAGAAAGCTATATAAAAACGATTGGAAAAGGGCTTTATATCCCGTTAAATTCATTTTCTATAAAAAAAGAGTCACGAACTTTAATCTCATATAAGAATATACCTAAAGACTTTTACTTTAGACAATATAGCATTGAGCCGAATTATAAGATATCTGCTTGTGCAACAAGGGAAGAATTTCCGCAGGATATAATAATTAAAGATATTTATACAATTTGCCAAAATATAAACAAATTTTAAAGTAAGGAGAAAATCAATGCAGAAGACTAAACTTTTTTGCTTTCCACATGCTGGGGGATCTGCGTTTAGTTACGCAAAATGGAAAAATTACTTTAATCCATATATTGAAGTAGTCCCAATAGAGTTAGCTGGTAGAGGATATAGAATTGAAGAAAGCTTGTACCAAAGTATGGAAGAGGCCGTAAATGATGTCTACACTAGTATAGTTAAGCAGATAGAGCATTCGCCCTATATTCTATATGGGCATAGCATGGGAAGTTTGATTGCCTATGAAGTAGCCAGAAAAATACAAGATTCTAAAAACGTATTGCCTGAATTTCTTGTTTTGTCCGGTAGAAACCACCCAAATAGTAAAATGAAAAATATCCGACATAATCTTTCTAACGAACAATTTAAAAGAGAAGTTATTGCAATGGGAGGTACACCGTCCGGGGTACTTCAATCAGAAGAATTAATGGGAATTTTCCTCCCAATTCTAAGAGCAGATTTTAAAATTGTTGAGACATATATTCATGACAATAATATGCAAGCATGTGATATTGATTTTCTTATATTTAATGGGGAAAATGATGAATTTACTACATATAATCAAGTAATAAAATGGGAGCAATACACAAGTAAAACGTGTACTTTTCACTCTTTTAAAGGTAATCATTTCTTTCTAAATGAAAATATTGAAGAAATAGCAAATAGAATTATAAGAAAGTTAGATTCTAAAAGATTTTCAACTAGTTTTTAGAGTTTTTCTAAGTACAATCATGGCTGAGAAACCAAAAATTAAAGGTGAAAAATACAGGTACTGCTGGAATATCATTGAATGGAGTCATAGAAGCCTCAACGAAATGTTCAAAGGTAGGTAATGATGGAATTCTAAGCAAAATATATGAATTAACTTTAGTTTATTTAGGCTTTACCTGTAGGTGAAGTTTTCTTATCTCATTTTATTTTATCACCAGAAAAATGATCTTCTAAATTAAATTCAAGCATTTTTGAATTTAAACATGTCGTGCTTTCTCATATTGACAGTAATCGACTTACGTGGCTGGAAGAAAGAATTGCTAATTATTTGGGTAATACACCATTATGCTTGATACAAGGTACATAACAGTTAGGGAACCTGTATGTAAAGCTACTGTATATGTGAAGTGAAAAGGCCGGCTCTTATACTTATGAGTCGGCCTTTTTGTTTTATGGATATCAAATTAGAGAGCAACATTTCAAAGGGTATCTTGTGATATAACTAAGTAGAATTTTAAACAAGGGGATGATGAGATGAATAAATTGAAGGGGAAAGTTGCATTAGTAACAGGTGCTAGTAGGGGAATAGGGCGAAGCATTGCCTTACATTTGGCTCAAGCTGGTGCGTTAGTCGTAGTTCACTATAGTAAAAGAAAAGAAGAAGCAGAAAGAGTAGTGCTTGAACTACCCCCACTTTCACTTCGTTTAGAAGTGGGGGATTCCTAAGTAAAGAGTTCTATTGAACTCTAATTTATTAGGCTATCTCCGCAGTCCTTGCGGTTAGAAGCCTTATCGCTTCATTCTTTAGATTGATACTTGCGTTAATATCCCTATCATGGTGTGTAAGGCAAGAAGGGCAGTCCCATTTACGTAGGTTGAGATTTTTAACGTCTTTGTTTTGATATCCACAACAAGAACATAATTGGCTTGAAGCAAATGTTTTCGATACGACAATGATTTGTTTACCGTACCATTCCGCTTTATATTCCAACATGGTTCGAAACTGTGACCATGATACCTCACTAATTGCTTTTGCTAACTTATGATTCTTTAACATATTAGATACTTGCAAATCTTCTATACCGATAACATCGTGGTTTTTGATGATTTCAGTTGAGATTTTGTCCAAGTAATCTTTTCTGGCATTTGCCATGTATTCATGAATTCTAGCTACCTTTACTCGTTGTTTATTCCAGCGAGAAGATCCTTTCATTCTTCTAGAAAGAACACGCTGTGCTTTTACCAACTTCTCTTCTAACGATCGAAAAAACTTCGGATTTTTATAGGTTGTTCCATCTGACAAAATGGCGAAATCTTTTAGTCCCACATCCATTCCAATGTAAGAATTTGTTTTCGGAAGTTCTTGCACTTCTGTTTCAACTAACAATGACACAAAGTATCTGCCAGAAGAGTTCCGTCTAACCGTAGCATTTAAAATACGTCCCTTTACTTCACGACTTTTGGCAAATCGAACAAGACCTAGTTTTGGCAATTTCATTTTGTTTCCTACAACGGCAATGTTTTCATTTGTTTGTTTTGTGGTGTAAGATTGTACGTTGTTTTTCTTAGATTTGAAACGCGGGGCACTGTTTTGTTTTTTGAAAAAGCGTGTATAAGCATCCGCAAGGTTGCGAACAGACGACTGAATCGCAATACTATCCACTTCTTTTAACCAAACAAACTCTTTCTTCATGGCAGGAAGTTTGGCAGAGCATGTCCCATATGTCAAACCTTTTCCTGTTTCTTTGTATGCATGATCCCATAGAGATAGGAAATGATTGAATACAAAACGAGAACAGCCAATCGTTTTATTGATTAGGGTCGCTTGTGCTTTATTTGGATAGATACGAAATTTATATGCTTTATTGATTATCATTCGTTTCACCCCCATTTCGATATGTGCCTATTATACAACAAACGTACATTCGATAGGTAGTGGAGTAACAGTTTATGTATGTCGAACAATTAAGATGGCTTCCTGCCATCCCTTGTCCGAAGCCAATTCATCTCCCACCTACTCACTTCGCGTTCCTTGAGGAAGGAGTCTTCTTGGCTAAAATGATAAAATTAAACAAGATGGCGGTTCTGCATTTGCAATCAGTGCAGACTTAAGTACTTTTAACGGTATAAATTACTTGTATTCAATGTTGGATCAATCTCTTCAAAAACATATAGGTAATACTACATTTGATATACTTGTAAACAACGCTGGAATTGGGCAGATTTTAACGTTAGAGGAATCTACAGAGGAGTCTTTTGATGAGGTTATGAATATTAATGTGAAGGCTCCATTTTTCATTATTCAAAAGGCTTTGCCACGTTTAAAAGATGGAGGACGGATTATCAATATTTCGTCATTTGTTACACGGATAGCCTCCCCAAGTGTTTTTGCCTACAGTATATCTAAGGGGGCAATTAATACACTCACTTATACTTTAGCCCGTGGTATTACAGTAAATGCAATTCTCCCAGGCATAATTAATACAGAAATGAATACTGAGACATTGGGGAATCAAGATGGACAAAAATATGATGCAGGTTTATCGACCTTTAATAGGTGGGGAGAACCTAATGATATAGCTGATATTGTAGGTTTTCTTTCATCATCAGACAGTCGTTGGATAACTGGTGAGTTAATCGATGCAAGTGGTGGACCTTGCTTATAATACTAGAGGAAAAGCCGACTTAAATTGAGTTGGATTTTGCAAATCTATTATTTATTTGTTAAACCAGTGAAATACGCACCACTTATTAGCTCTTACAATAGCCAACTTGAAATGGGTCCAAAGGTGGTAAGTCAATTAGAGTAGAGAACTAATTATGCTGTAGTAGGATTAATGGTAAGTATAAATGATAAAAAGCAATGAATATGCACAATTTCATATATAAATAGGTACTTTTTGTTAACTCTTTTAAAGGGAAGGAAATGTATGAAATTAGTATGATAGAATCAATTTGTATTAAATCGAAAGGGGCTGAGTGTATGTTAAAAAGAATGATTCTAGGGGTTTCATCATTAGTAGTGGGAGCAACAGTTGGTTTAGCGACAGATGTATCCGCAGCACCTGCCCCACCATTAAAATCATTAAATGTAGTAAAAGTTGAATCTTAATTAGGCGGAGTTGAATTTATTGGTCCTAATAATCTAAGTACAGTTAAAGATCATGGAGGAAGCTATTTATACATTTATACAAATGAAATGGGATATGGTAAAAATCCGATTGCTCAAATGAGTGGTAAAAAACTAAAAAAAGTAGATTCTAAGATGATTGATATTAATGGTGATAGAACAGTTGATGGATGGGAATATAAATGGGATGCTTCGGGACAGCAAAATGGACAATTTAAATATCAAAACACATCTACAAATGCACCTTGGAATACATTATCTACGTCATTAAATATTAAATAAGCTAACAGAAGAATCTAATGTTAATTTTTTGGTCGGTTGCAATAAATGTAATGTTTAGGTAACTAAAGGAGTCTACGTTTTTTAGTGGGCTCTTTTAATCTAATGATAAGATACTGGCAAATTGATAAGCTATTTTATCCAATTGTCACATTCGAAATTTACATAATGTTATTTCGGTAAACAAATTTATGTTTAATAGTGTGAGTAATTAAACATAAATCTATCAAAAAATCAATAAAGTTATTAAATGAGTCTTTCAGCATAATTATCTAAGACTACATATTTATGAATTTTTATAATATTTTTAGTATATATCTAGTCCTAAATCATACCATTTTATAACAAAATACTATAATTTGATTAGTAATAGTAGTGAAAAAAACATTAAACATAACTAGGTAATATAGCTAATGTTATTTTTTCACATAATTTGTTTAATAGTATGCATATCGTTATTATTCAATGTAACTAAAATAATTTAAAAGGAGATAGGAAGTTATGTTTAAAGTAAAAACAAATGGAAGAATAAAAAAGATTGTTATGATTTCTGCGGCTTGTACCATGATGTCAATGTATGGAGCACCAATTTCTAGTACAGAGGCAGCAATCCGATCGCATGCTCCATCAGTTTATGTAACACCACAAAATACTGCTGCTTCAGATATTATTAGCATAGACTGGTCACCAATCCAAACGGCACCTTATACATATTGGGCTGTACATAACTGGAATCAGGGAGGAGAGGGTGGCGGTTATGCTGGCTTCCAACAACAAAGCGGTTTTGATCAAACCGGTAAACGTACCCTTCACTTTGCACTTTGGGATCCAATAGCATCAAACCAAGCAATAAAAGCTGAATATTTATCGCCGACTTCAGAAGCCAGTAGATTTGGTGGAGAAGGAACAGGTTTGAAGGTACAAACAACTTATAATTGGAAAGATAGTGAATGGTATCGAATGACACTACGTTCTTGGCAAGAAGATGGTCATACAAAGTTTGGCCAGTGGATAAAAGATAATAAATTAAATCAATGGAAGTTAGTTGCTATTATGGATCATCCAGTTGCGAATGTTCCATTTAACTATGGTTTATCGATGTTTCAAGAGGACTGGGCCGGTAATGGACAAGATGTAAGAGAAGCACGCCTTAAAAATGGCTATAGCAGAAAAGTTTCAGATAAACAATGGAATTCTTGGAATAATCAGCGTATCTCTGGGCAACATGATACCTCTTATCAATACGATGGAGGAGCAACTTCAGAATATCTATGGGTTAAGGCGGGAGGAAATACTCAATCAACTATTGGTACTGGAAAGACTTTTAATATAAATCAGCCTAGTCAACCAGAAATGGGAAATTTGGATTTTGATATTCAAAATATTCGTTTTGAAAATGAAAAATTAAATGTGTCTTGGAAATTGAAAGAACAAAGTACTCCCCAGTTTAAAGGGAAAATTGAAATCTATGACAATGAAAAGTTAACGGGACAAGCTTTGAAAGTAATCGACAATATTAAGTCCTATCAAACTGAGGTAAGTCAAACTATGCAATTGCCTCAAACAGCTTATGCTAAAATTACATTAACAGATATATTTGATCGAACTGTAGAGAAAAAAGTAGCAATTACAAATGGAAATTCTGATATTTTAGTAGGGAATCAATTTGCATGGTCCCTAAAAGGAATTAGTGATTTCGAGTTTGCTAAAATCAATTTCAATAAGTCAAAAGAAGAAATGCAAATTGACTTAAAAGCAGGCGTACCGCATCATTATTTTAATGAAACATATGCGAGTATTAAAGTACAAAATGCATCAGGAAAAGTAGTATACAATAAAGATATTTATGGAAACAAACAACACAATGCTGAATCGCAAAAAATTCCAGTCAAAGTAGGAGATTATATTGAGTTGACACACTTAGAGGGTGTGCATAGAGCTACTTTCAAAAATGTAGACAACAGTAAACAAGAGAGCTTTGGAAAAAAAGCCATGTACGAAATTACAAAAGAAGGTCTGAAGAAAGTAGAAAAAATGCCAGAGACAACAATTTTAGACGGAAAACAATTTGCATGGTCATTAAAAGGATATAGTGATCGAGAAATTGCAAAAGTAGATTATAATAAAACAGCAGAAGAGCTGAAAATAAAATTAGAAGCTGGCATACCGCATTCGTACTTTAATAGTACATATGCAAGTATTAAAGTCCAGAACTCATCCGGTAGCGTTATGTACAATAAGGAAATCGTGGGAAATAGACAACAAAATGCTGAAACCAAAACAGTACCTATAAAAGTGGGAGATTATATAGAATTTACTCATATAGAAGGGGAAGCAGCAAAGGAAAAAATGCGAGCGACTTTAACTAACCTTGAGAATGGAAAACAGGAATATATAGGTAAGAAAAGAATATATCAGGTTACATCTACAGGATTAATAAGACAATAAATGTATTAAAAAGTTGGGGGAATCCTCAACTTTTTTTATTGAAATAAAAGGTTCTGGTGCAAAAACTTCAAGGTAATTACAAGTAATCTCTAAAACTTGGACATACTGATACTATTACTCTAAAAAGGTGTGTGATCGGTATGGAAAAGAAAAATTGGTTCAAATGGAAGCACTATCAGCCTGATATTATTTTATTAACGGTAAGATGGTACCTACGGTACAACCTAAGTTTTCGTGATTTGGTGGAAATGATGGAGGAACGGGGTTTATCCATTTCTCATACAACGATTATGCGTTGGGTTCATCAGTATGGTCCTGAATTGGACAAACGGATCCGACGTTACCTCAAACAAATAAATGACTCTTGGAGAGTCGATGAAACATATATCAAAGTAAAAGGTCAATGGATGTACCTGTATCGTGCTGTTGATTCGAAAGGAAACACAATCGATTTTTTCCTAAGCAAAACAAGAGATCATAAGGCTGCAAGGCGCTTTTTCAAGAAAGCTTTGCGGTCTTTTCATGTTTCAAAGCCACGTGTGATAACAGTCGATAAGAATCCAGCTTATCCGATAGCAATTGAACAGTTAAAAAAAGAAAAAAGCATACCTAGCGGTATGCGACTTAGACAACAAAAGTACTTGAATAACATAGTAGAACAAGGTCATCGCTTTATAAAGAAGCGAATCCGTTCTATGCTAGGTCTTAAATCTTTTGACACAGCTACATCCATTCTTTCTGGAGTTGAAGCCATGCATATGATTAAAAAAGAACAGATTGCTTTATGGAACCAGTCTGTCCAAAATCAAAAAGAATTCATCCATCAATTGTTTGGACTTGCAATATAAGATACGATTCCGTTAGGAATATATGTGCTTTATTCTCTTTTGTTTTATTTTTGCACCAGAACCATAACGAGGGGCTTATATTATCAGTCCCTATTGATTCGTTACCAAAAATAGAAAAAGATGAAACTATCTTATTTGCAAATAAAGAATATAAGGATTTAAAAAAATAACATATGATGAGAAAAAAATGAGCACTCAATACGAAGGGGATGTATGGCTATCTCCATATCGTGGTGAATCCAATGTTATCTTATTAATTGTAGATGATACTTTATTTAAAGAAATAAATGGGAAAGAAAAAACAAGACAATTTCTATCTTTTAATAAATCTTTTGGGAATCTTAATTTAGTCAATAAGGGGAAAGCACCAGAATTAACAAAGGAAATAGATAAAGTAAATACGCTTTTGAGCAATGAGGAATAGAGAGCTTTCGATTTTGTTAATATTACTGAAAAGTAAACAAATATGTCTATATGGAATAGAACCCCCCATCACCATTAAGTTAAGAAAAACAAATAACCCTAAACGAAAAATCTCACTTCTTATCTGAAAAAAGATGAAAAGTGAGATTTTTTGCTTAGCGTGGTAATGTTCCAAAATGCTGATGGTACCCCACATCCATCAACTTAAGGTATCTTTTTATACAAAATGTGGTTTTTTCACGTAGTCTTTTATTATCTTTTATAGATAGCATAAAAGTAGGCACATCAAATAAACCCTGACGGGTTTCAAATTTTTCGCTATGCTACCTGATGGGCAGAAGTGGTATACTCATACACAACACCTAAAATATCAAAGACTGTTTTTTTCTCATATCTGTGAGATTTTCGTCCGTTTCGCTGTAGGAGGTTAAACAGACGAAGGAGAATCTTTGATAATTCTTGGGTGTTTTTATGTAGTGCTTGATGAAAAAGTAAGAAATAATCTTTAATTATGTACATCGCTTTATATTCACTTAGTTCTTTCTGCTTCTTACGTAACAGGAGTTCTCTCATTTTAAACATAGTAGAAGAACATAATAGGATACTAATGAGTTGTCCATAAAGGTGACATTCTAATCGCTCTTGTTTAATAGATTTACAACGATGAATTCGAAACCAAGATTTCCATATTTTAAATAACAGCTGTCGGGTAAAGAACTGGCGCGGTATCAGTTATGACCCGTTTCCAGCCCCTCCCCATAAGAACTGCTCGTGAGGTTTTCCCTCAAGCAGCTCACCCCATAAACTTCATCAAAAGGGTTATGAGACCTATCAAATGGCAGGCACTTTCATCGGTATCCCTCTGCACTTTTGAGAGAATGGACTTTCCAGTCCCAGTAGAGCCCCAGTACACCATAGAGATATTCATTACTCCATCTCTGCCATCCGATGCTACGCTTTCGTCGCCGTTTCCTTCTCGTCAGCAGTGTACGGATTTTCATCTCCGTATAGTCACGCACTTCGCTAAATGCTCCGCTGGAATTTCCAACCCGAAAGTAGTTCACCCATCCTCTTAGTACGGCATTGATTTGTTTTACTAAATCTTGTGCTGGTTTAGCTCCTGCGTTTTGAATGAGTTCGCGGATTCTTGCTTTCACTGCCGTACGGGCTTTCTTCTTTGGGATCATGCATATGAAGTATCGGGTCTTATTTCGGTTCAGTACTCGCCTGAAATCAAATCCGAGAAATGCAAAAGACTCTCCCTGTAAGACATCGACCATCCGTGTTTTCTCAAGATTCAGTTCAACCCCCAAAGGCTCCAATTGTTCCTGCAGTCGTCGCAGTGCCAGTTCAGCCCACCCCCGTTTACTGGAGTGCCCACTTACGGTGATAACCATATCATCGGCAAATCGGTGATAGTTCACAGCTTCATAGTTGCCATTCGTCGTTTTACGCCGAATGGCATCAAATGTCCAATCTACCTCATTCAAGTAGATGTTTGCCGCGAGTGGTGAGAACGGCCCCCCTTGCGGGACTCCAATCTTTCCTGCGGCTTTTACCACCTGTTTTACTAGGTGCATAACTTGGTGGTCTTGGACACGATTTGCGATTTTCCTCAGTAGGATGTTATGCCGGATTGTATCAAAGTAACGTGACAAATCAACATCAATGACTGTGGTCATACGACGCAGCACACTACGTCGTACTTCTGCCAGCGCTTGATGCGGGGAGCGTTTTGGTCGGAATCCGTAGGAATTTGGGCAGAAATCAGCCTCAAAGATAGCTTCCAATATGAGTTTTAGCGCTCCTTGGACCACACGGTCCCGTATACACGGGATTTGCAGTGTCCGCATTTTGCCGTTTGCTTTTGGGATTTCTACTTTACGATTAGCTTGTGGTTGATATGTTCCAGCCTGCAGTTCTGCTTGGATGTTCTTTAAAAACGGTATAACTCCCTCTAGTTCTATATCAGCGAAACTTTGACCGTCGATACCTGGGGCACCGCCGTTTTTCCTCGCATGCTGATATGCTTCATGGAGGGTTATTAGTTTGGTAATGTGGGAAAATAGTCCCCAAAACCGATGCGTAGGTTCAGACTTCGCCTTTTGATAGATTCGTCGCCTTAGTTCCTGCAAAGTAATAGGTGTTTTTGTCATGGCACCCTTGCCTCCTTTGGTCGTACGAAATATTTACAGGTTCGGACCCTTCCCTCCCCGCGCGTTTTGCTGCACGCAGATCTCTGGTACTACGATCCGTTCCGTCACCCTGACACCTACCATTCTCACTTCCCGATCGCGGTTATAGAGACGGTCTCCTCGATGAGGTTTCTTCATCGGGTGTCGAGGGCTTCTCCAGTTTCCACATTATCTTTCTCTCCATGTCGCCGCTGATACCCCGCCGGTGAGAACTGCCGTTCCAGACTCGTTTCGGTCAGTTCTTGCTGCTTTCGCACGTTATCGACCGTCTCAGCCACCGGAATTGCGTGTAACGAGGCTACGTCTACGTTCACTGTACGTTACAACCTGGAGATTTGCCCACATGCCTTTTGCATGTGATGTCAGAGGGCTTCGCCATGTCGTTTTCACTTCATGGCGCCTCTCAGGCTACGGGAGTGGAGTCTATTCTCCCGATTGGACTTTCACCAACTAGATAATGTGTCCTTATCTGGACACGCCAATTTGCCAACGTAGTGAATATAAATCATAGATTTTCTCTTTCGGTACCCATTCCGTAGGAATGTTTGTCATATATACCGTAATTCCTTGTAAAAGTTTCGTACGCTCTGTATATGTAATCCCTTTTTTCTTTTCACGAATAGCTCGATCATGTAGACGTTTCTGTTTTTGCTCCTCTGTACATCTATAAACCACAATGCGAGTGGGTAGTTTGTCTTTGCTCCCTACATATACATCATGTAATTCATACACTTGGCCAGGTTGTAATTGGTTCATGATGTCTTCCAAATGAATTTGTATATACACCGGTCTCAATTGAGCAGGTTTTGTTTTAAATACCACTGTTTCGAATTCTTTTCTATATATTTTAGTTGGCAATTTAAGACGTGATAAATAATACCCTTCCTTATCTTGGATCGATTTAAAGTCTTGTAAACGAAAGTACCCTAAGTCACGAATATACAGTTCATTCTTTTGTGTCATGTCCATTCGAGTCGCCCCATATGCCTGATCACTTCGTTTTCCTGGTTCAATTTTCACATCAGAAAACTCTCCACTCAACAAGTCATACTCTAATTGAATTTTTACACCAGCTGTATGACTACAGCCTCCGGCACCAGGATAAGTAGCTGCGAATCGATCTGGAACTTGAAAGGTTGTAGAATCAAGGATGCGAATCCGCTCAAAGTAAGCAGAAAGAGAATGAGAAATTGTAGATGACCCTCCAATTTTAGCTTGTAGAAGTGTAGTAAATACATTTCGAAAGAAGGCTACAGAAGCCGAGTTAAATCGTCGATTAAGTCCCTCAGGACTTAATAAAATTCCTGTTGAAGTTTCTAATTGACTACAAAGTTGAGTAAGAGAGGTTGTAGCGATTTGTTGATTTAACCATACACACAAAGATAAAAAATGGTGCCCATGGCACTTACGTTTTCGTTTCATTCCGCCTGCTTCTATAGCTAATTGATTCAGTGTAGCGGGAGACATATAGCGATATAACTCTTCGGCAAATAAAGACAGCTCTTGTTTTTGATGCATATTCATAAAAAGCACGTCACCCTTTCTCATTAACATAAGAGAATAGTAACGTGCTTTTAAGTTTAAGAATAGTCTAAATCCTTAAGTTGATGGATGTGTGGCGGTACCCCTATGATAAGTTGGGTTACCCTTCGAAAAATAATTTTAATAATATGATTAATGTTGCTGCGGATAAAAACATTATTAGTGAATATCAAAAAAAAATTATTAATAAAGCAAGAGAATTGAGAAATCGAGTTCACTGTAATAAGTTTGATTTGGATTATGTATCTAGAACAGATGCAATGGATATGAAATCCCTTTTAGATAGATTAATAAAGGATTTCAGTTTATAAATTAGTGTTTGTCCCTGCACAATGCGCGGGGATTTTTTCATAGAAAAAGACACTCTAATGAGTGTCTAACTAATCATTGTTTTAATTTGAAGTTTTTTGTTGTTGATACGGTACCGATGTGATAGTTATTAGCGTATTCAACTGCAACACTAAATTCTTTACTTTTATCATCTGTTACATAACCAGATATAAAAATTGATTGAAGGTCTTTTGGTGCGAATTTATGTTTAGTAATAGTTACATCTACTTTTTCCTCTTCTTTGAAATATTTAATAGTTTCTTCTTTTGCTTTATTTATTATTTGTTCCTCTTCGTTATTTTCCACATTACAACCTCCTAAAATAGTAAATATAAAAGTAAAAAATAAAAATATAGCAATTCTCTTTTTATTTTTTTTCATATATACCCTCCAGTCATGGTATTTTTATTATTAGAATATCCTAAAAATCACAGGAGGGGAAGAATTTGCAACAAAATGATAAAGTATTAGATACTACATATTATCAATTAGCTCGTTATGCATACCAAGATGATGAAGATTTAAAAGATGAAGTTTATGTTAAAGATAACGGTAAGAAAGATATCCAAACGTGGGAAGTAGGAGAAAAATCCCATGACAAACAAACTGGAATGGATGCAGTAGTCTTTGAAAGAGTAGTAGATGGAAAAACACAGGTGATGGTATCTTTCCGGGGGACAGAAGGGGATAAAATTATTGAAAAGGATTCTTTAAAACCTGGAGAAGGAATGAAGGATGCTTTAACTGATGGAAAGTTTTTTATTAAGAGGGATGGCGTTCATGATCCGGCACCAGCCCCAAAGGCAGGAGAAAGGGGAGAAAATCCAAGAAGATATTGGAACGAAGAGAATGGGCAGTGGGAATATCATAATCAATTCGAACAAGCTGACAGAGTCATGAAACAAGTAATGGATAAATATAAGGAGAAGGATGATGTAGAAATATATACGACAGGCCATTCGTTAGGGGGAGCTTTAGCGGAATATGCAGCGGCATCTAATGACAGTGTAAGATGTATGTCATGGAATGCCCCAAGTGCAAAACATTTACTATCACCTGACCTACAAGAAAAAGCAAATAACGGTGAGTTTAATAATAGAATTGTAAGTGTTGTTCATGGAAATGATTCGATTGGGTATGGGCCATTTGGCGCATATGACAGTCATATAGGATCTACATACGCAGTAACACCACCAATTTCGAAAGAAGAAATGTCAAAGCTATCATTACAGGGAAAGTTAGGGATGGATGTTACACGATTTTTGAATTCGATAAGTGGCCCTGGTTATCATTATCAAACAGATCAGAACTTCCGTTTTGGAGGGAATGGGTCTTTATCAAATGAATACTTGTTAAATGTAGACACGAATGAAAGAGTTTATGATTCACCGGGGGCATTATTAGGCGGGGGAGAAATTCGTGTAGTTGTAGAGAATCTGGAAAAGGCCGTAAGAGATATGAAGCGAAACGCACAAGAATTTCAAGATAGAGTACCCAGATTAATTTCAAATATGATGACATTATTAGAAACAGCTGAAAGTAGACGGGTAGAAGCTAAAGTAAATAATATACGTGCCCATGTAGAACATTTAAGTTTTTGGTATATACGTACAGCAACGGAAATCTCTGATTTTATTGAGAAGAAAGCTGATGATTATAAAAAGACAGATGAAAATTATTAAGGGGATAGTATTATGCCACGAATTTATATAAATGAAGAAGCTTTGAATCAAGCATTACAGCAATTTGAGAATATGATTCAAGATTTAAATCATAACAAAAGTGTAGTAAGTAATGTTCATAATTTACTTCTATCAAGTTGGTCGCAACTTGGAGTGGGAAAGAAGGCAATTGATGATTTAGAAACCTTCAGGAAAGATATTGGTACAAAGATGGAAGAATTAAAGTCCGACAAACACGAATTAAAAAGTGCGATTGACTTATTTAAGGCATTAGATCAAAGTTATGATTATATGGGACCTAAATATTAAAAAACACTCGCTAGGAGTGTTTTTTTGTATTCAAATCTATATTTTATTGAAATTTTCTTTTTATGTAATTGGCTATATTAGGGGTAGTGACGGCAAATAGACGTAATAAAACCTAGTTATAAGTTCAATAGATTTTGTTTGGAAATAAAAGTAAGGCTATGACTCGAAATTACATGTATCTGGGCCTTACCCATTGCTATCAAGCTAAAGAATAAAAATCCCCCCATAAAGAAAATTCTATTCATTTTTCTTTATTTAGCTAGCCGGTAGTTTAGTTTAATAAGTCCAAATGATAAGATAGAAGAAATAATGATAAATATAGGGGCGATTCAAAATGGATAACTGGAGAAATAACACGATTTGGTTTGAACAAATACCAGATAATCTTCAGGCTTGCTTAAACTTAAAAGAAGATAAATTTAATGAGATGCAGCTTGAAAACATTGAGTATTTAACTTTTTGGTATCATAAAAAGAATAAGCTTGGCAACTTTGTGGGTATGCCAGAAAATCTCCTCTATTTAGAATTAAACTGGTCCAATATACACGATTTCCTTGGGATAGAAAAAATGAATAAATTAAAGCGTTTAGAATTACATTATTGTACTAAATTACAAAATGATTTTGGTTTGTCTGGATTAGCCGATACGCTAGAATATTTACATATTAATCAATCAAAGAAATTTGTACCAAATGAAGAATTATTCTCTCTGAAGAATCTTCGGGTTCTGTGCCTTAATTCTTGCGGCAATCTTGAGAATTTGAATTTTTTAAATCATTTTCCTAATCTAATTGACTTTAGATTCGTTGATACTAATGTGTTAGATGGTGACTTATCACCAATTTTAGAACATCCAACAATCCGAAGTGTAGGCTTTCTGAATAAGAGACATTACAATATTAAAGATGATAAGATGGATGCTTTTTTAAAGGATAAAAATGGTGGAGGAGAATTTAAAACCGTTATCAATTATGGAGAATATGAGACTTTTAGATATATTTATTAACTCAATTGTTCTTAAACTAACGGAGTGCTAATGTTAAATAAGTAGCATTTTTCACTTCCGCTAACGAAGATTATGTAAATATATAAAGGTAACAGAAATAATTATTAAACGGATATATGAGGCACCGCTACAACGCTATAAAGCTAAGGTTTTGCACTATCCATAAAGTAAAAAAAGCGTTATCATTTCTGTAGAATTATAGGAAAGGATGGCGTTTTTGTATGTCTATTTCTATATCTGATGAATTACAACTATTTGCTCAAGAGATTCAAAGTTTTTTATCTCCAAATACCTTACGGGATCTTGCTAGAGATGTTGGTTTTGTACAACGAACCAGTAAGTACCAAGCAAAAGATTTAGTAGCTTTATGTGTATGGGTGAGCCAAAATGTAGCTATGACTTCTTTAACTCAGTTATCTAGCTGTTTAGAAGCATCAACAGAAGTACTCATCAGTCCTGAGGGACTGAATCAACGATTTAATAAGGCGGCCGTCCAACTTTTACAACACCTACTAGCCGAACTACTAAGCAAAAAATTGGTCGCATCTATGCCGATTTCTTCTCCATACACTTCTGTTTTCAAGCGTATTCGTATTTTAGATTCAACTGCATTTCAACTCCCGGATGTATTTTCATCGGTTTATCCAGGTGCAGGAGGATGCAGCCATACAGCTGGGATAAAAATTCAACTTGAGTATGATTTGTTAAGTGGACAGTTTCTACATATTCATACAGGTCCAGGTAAACAACATGATCGCACTTACGGCTCTCTGTGTGCCCCAACTGTGACGACGAATGATTTATGTATCCGAGATTTAGGTTATTTTCATTTAAAAGACCTTCAATATATACAAGATAAAGAGGCCTACTATATCTCTCGTATCAAGTCGAATACACGTATTTATCAAAAAAATCCTAACCCTGATTATTTTCAAGATGGAAGAATTAAGAAAGGTACAGAGTATATACAGATAGATATGGAGACGTTAATGAACTCCCTTCAACCAGGACAAACATGTGAAATAGCTGGTGCTTATGTAGGAATGATTGATAAAGTGCCAGCTCGTGTAATTGTTCATCGATTAACAAAACAACAGCAACAAAAAAGATTACAAGATCAAGCTGTAAGAGAAAAAAAGAAAGGAATGAAGTATTCTCCTCGTAGTAAACGACTCAGTGGTATCAATGTATATATGACAAACACCTCTACAGATATTGTCCCGATGGGACAGGTACATGACTGGTATTCTTTGCGTTGGCAAATCGAAATTTTATTTAAAACGTGGAAGTCATTCTTTCAAATCCATCATTGTAAAAAGATAAAACCAGAACGATTGGAGTGCCATTTATATGGTCAATTGATTGCCATTCTACTCTGTTCTTCTATCATGTTTCAAATGCGCCAATTGCTCCTCATGAAGAAAAAACGAGAGCTTAGTGAGTATAAAGCCATATATATGATTAAAGACTATTTTCTTCTTCTATTCCAAACTATACAAAACATACTAAGATTAGTAGTGCAGACCAAGGCATTGGTTCGCACTACTATTTTTTATATAGTAGAAGTGAAGAGAAGGTCGTGGGTGTTTTGGGATCCTGAATCCGTATACAAAACTGACCTTCTTCACTTACCTTATTTGAATCAGTTTTTAGTATGTTGGTCTTCGAGATCGTGTATAAGAAATGAGAATCGATAAGTGTAAGTTGAAGACTTCAATTCCACCTGAGGAGGAGCTATATGAAACACGTTATTGCATTTGATGTCAGTATGGGTAAAAGTTATATGGTAATTTATAATGTACAAAAACAATGTGTATTCGAAAGTAAAATCAAGCATACTAAGCCTGATTTTAAAAAGCTACAAGAAAAGATACATAAGCTTACAGATGAAACCGGAGAATCACCTGAAATTGTGTTCGAATCAACAGGAATCTATTCCAGACAGCTAGAACGATTTATGCAAAATAACCAGTATACATATTGTTTATTAAACCCACTAGAAGCCAAAATACAATGTGATTCCTTGCGGATTCATAAGACAGACCGAAGCGACGCACACCGATTAGCTCTCACTCATTTTACAGTTACCCGAAGGGTATCTACCGGAACTGATAATTTATTCTATCAGTTAAAATCTCTTTCTAGATTATATAGTGAACTGGATGGTGAATTATCAATAATTCGCGGCCGTATGCATAAAGTAATCCAATTAACATTTCCAGAATTGGAAAGAATATTTACTAGTAGATCTGATTTGTTTTTAAATTTTGTTCAACTATTTCCCCACCCAGATTGTGTTTTAGGTCTTTCTAAAACCATTATAAAAAATCGTATTCGTGCCAACACCAATAAAAAAATATCAAATATTACGGCGGAGAAAAAAGCGATTCAGATACTTGAAATAGCGGAAATTTGCTATCCTGCTGTTTCTCAGAACGATGTTCTGTGTGACCAGCTCAAATTATACGCAAGGCGCTATCAAGAGCTTCTTCACCAAAAAGAAAGCTGTATTAGCAAGATGGTGTATGTAGCTGAGCAACGTGAAGAATACGATGTCATTCGCAGTCTTCCTGGGATTGGACCGAATACTGCAGTACGCTTGATGGCTGAAATAGGAGATATTACTCGTTTTAACAATAACAAGCAACTCAATGCATTTGCTGGTATTGATATACGCCGTTTTCAATCAGGTAAAACCTTTTTTAAAGATAAAATCAATAAACGTGGAAATAAACATTTGCGGAAGCTCCTTTTCCTCATCATCCAGAACATGATTAAACAACGACGTTACGGACAAAATCATATTGTTGAGTATTACGATAAATTAAAAACGCAACCTTATAACAAGTGTCATAAAGTTGCGTCCATTGCATGTGTAAATAAATTATTGAAGCTTCTCTTCTATCTCATTACACATAATATGCACTATGATTATCGGTTAACCGCCTGAAACCATAGTTTCATCCAGCATACCATATCTTCCCCCTAGTAAAAAATGGACACATATTAGGGGTATTTGATTTGTATTCTAATTGGCTTAAAATCTCTAGCATTTAATCAATTATAACTCTAAAAAACAGTTGACTAATCGTAAGAAAAAACACCCAAGAGCTATCAAAGGTGTTACTTCGCCTGTTCAATCTCCTACAGCAAAACGGGCGGAAATCTCATCGATATGAGAAAAAAACGGTCTTTGATATATTAGGTGTTGTTTACAATTGTACCATGTCTGATAATCAAGCCGCTTAATTCAAAAAAGTGAAACCCGTTAGGGTTTATTTCGTATGCAAATCTTTCAATCACCTACACTTGCCCTTTAGAAAAAAGAAACAATCTCGCCTAAAATTGACTTTGCATAAGCTTAGCTTGATAGCGATGTGGCGGTACCCCTAATTTAATTTAATAAAGATGTAGACTGATTGCTAAAGTTCATTTCTTAAAGAGAGTTTTTATTAAAATAAAGTATTAGACTGAATAATTGCTATTTCACAATTACGACCGATAATGAAATATACGGCATAAATTCAGTTCCTACTAGAAGGACTAATATTCATCATAAGCATTCACAAACATTAAAATTCATCACATGATATAGAGATAGGTGTTCTAAACGAAACCTATTCGAAGCGCTAAGTTTTTTAGAGATAATAGCGAATTATTGCTATGATTAAATTTATAATATATTTTAGGGAGGAACTCAATTTGAAGAAAACATTAATTGTTGGAGCATTATGCTTATCACTCGCTTCTGTAGCTGCATGTGGTAATAACAATGAGGGATCATCGACTGAAGCGAACAAAAATGAGATTGTTATACACATACCTAAAGAAAAGTCTAGAAACCTAGAACGATTTGAAACATTTTCTCAAAATGTAAAAGATAAGAAAAATGACGAAATAAAAATTAAAAATTATTTATATGACGATGAAGCAAAAGTACCAGCGCTAAACACTGTAACTTATAAAGACGAAAAATTCACTTTTACTCATAAATACAATTCTAACTACAGCAAAGATGTATGTAATAAGCTGGTTACTCCTCAAGAAACACATGGTCTGGTATATATGCTAAGAGATTGCTCCCAGTCAGAAGATGGTATTATACTTCATAACACAGCGAAGGATGGTGAAGGAGTAAACTCCATAGAAAATAAATCTGTTGAATTTATTGAAGTGGAGGGGGATAAGACCTACATATTCGTAAAGCAATTTGATGTTGGAGCATTCGTAAGCGCTATTGAAACTACAAACTTTGATACACCTTCACATGCATCTAGTACACAAAAGCCAAATTTCAAAGTAAATGTTCACTTTTTAAGTGGAACAACTCAAACATACTATTTGTGGATTGACAAAGAGAAATCACAAGGAATAATTGCGGATTCAGAACAAACAAACCAAGGACATGAAATCGATAAAATATTTGTAGATAACATCATAAAAGCGTTAAATTAAAACGACATATTTTAATGCACCTCGTTAAGATGCACTTTTTAGATGATTACATAAACCCCATTACTACGTTAAAAATTGACCGCCATCACAGGCGGTTATCTTATACTCTGCTATCCTTCCAACTCCGCCAGTCATCTCGTCCAACACATTCTCCTTCAGGTACAGAAAGCATATTTTCAGTCTACAACTATTTTTTAATAGTCTAATACTTTTTTCTATAGTCTAAAACATTTTTTTAATCAAACATTAATTAAATAATAAAAATTATATGTTTCTAATACATGATTTTGATCGAGCTTTGATTTAAACTCACAAATAATTAAGGAAATTACCCAAAACGAACGTTTTCAGTAATTTGAAAGTAAACCTTTGGGTAAAAGTTTACATTCGCTTCTTGAATCATTTATAGCTAAATTTGCAATAAATTTCTCAATATAGATATACTTATCAATTATGGTTTTAATATTCAAAATTAACAAAAATTGAAGTATTATAAAAATATGATGGTTATTCCTTTTGTTTACTCCTTGTGCTAAAGATAAGATTGTGTTCCCGATCTTATCTTTTTTGCTGTGAAGAAAGTGAATTATAAAGGTACGGTTTTAAGGACATGGTTTTTGAGATGAGTTTTGGAAAGTTTTCTGACGAAAAATTGGCGGAAATCGCTTGATATTCGAATGGCCTAAAAATAATCATTTTTGAAGTGATATTATAAAGTTATTATTTAGTAAGTAATTCCATTTTTTATTTGCTCATATAATTCTTCTTGTAAATTTCGTTATACAATAGAGATATTGTTAAGTATCTGAAAAGTATTAATATTACGACTTGCATTTGAATGAAGGTATATATTAGGAAATTTATTCGAGAGGTGAGTTGTAAAAATGGATAGCATGAAACAATTGGAATATTTAACAGCAATTGCAATTCGAGATAGTTATAGAGATGTTATAGAAATTAAAAGAAATGATCCCTGCCCTTGCGGTTCTGGATTGAAATTTAAAAATTGTCATAAGGATTCAGGAGATAAATGGGTGAAAAGCTTTGAATTTTATGATGGGAATTCCTTGTATGAAAATGTGAGTTTAACTATAAATTTACTTGAAACTATTAAAAAAATTTTATTAAAATTGAAATCCTGTAACTCTTTAGATGAGGGGACTGGTTTAGAACTCATCGAGGAGTTATACACAGTGTATGATCCAGCGATACGGCAATTACAACAAAATGCTCCTTGTCAAAAAGGATGTACCGCATGTTGCTTTCAAGATGTTGCAATTCATAAAATAGAAGTACAAAGAATTAGTAGATATATGGATAAAAAAATCAAAAAAAATATTAAGCATAATTTAAAAGAAAAGAAAGCCAGAAAGGAAATTCCTTCATTACTTTGGAAAGATAGAAAAAATTCTATGGAGCCCTGCCCTTTTATCAATATTACAAAGGGAGAATGTTCAATTTATAGTGTTAGACCTTTTAAATGTAAATCACATTTTGTTGCAAGTAGTCCTAGTTTGTGCAATGAAATAGATGGGAAAATTACTTTTTATAATGACGATAGATATATCATGCTTACGGGATCAGTAATAGCCTACATTAATAAGCTGGTATATAATGATATCCATCCAACACTTATCCGAAATTTTTATCAAGAAATTTCGTTTAAAAAACGTTTTTTTGAAATTTCTAAGGATGTTACAGAGAAAATAATGAAGGGGTTTTGATTTTAAAACCTAAAACAAGCATAACCCCGTTCTAAATTTAGGACGGGGTTAAAATATAGTTGTTTAATTTTCGATATATGATACGTCACTATACTCAAAAATATAACAAGAAAGTCGTTTGAAAATCTAAGGTTTATTCCACAATAGCGCCCTTTAATGGAATAACTAAAATATTTATCAAATCCTATACTCATTAGTCATACTCTAATGAAAGTTTCCTTGTTCTCTTCTTCAATACAAAAGGCGTTAAATGCACAGCGAACTTGATATTCGGTACGTTCGTTCTAATATACATTTCCTCTCCCTTCACAACTGCAAAGGTGGGTGATGATTTCCCCTTTCAAAACCTTCAACAAGTTTTTGAAATGCTGGTATTGGAGAGTATTTTTATCCTTAAAATTGGTGATTATTCATAAAATTTCTATTTAAATAGAAAGAATATCTGATAAAAATAAGTGCAAGTATACCGAATAATCCTCCAATCCAGCTTAAATTCACTATATTTGTATACTGAATAATGATTCCTCCTAATGCAGAACCTAGCATCATTCCAACATTCATTAAGGCGGTATTAAAACTGAGTACTGTTTCAGAGGATTGTGGTTTTAGTGAAATCAGATAAAACTGCTTTGCTGGTGTCGTTGTCCAAGTTGCTACTCCCCAACAAGCTAGTGTGACAAATACACCGACTGCCCTATACTGTGTAAATGTTAGTACAAATAAAGAGATGATATGAACACATAAACTTAATGAAATCGTTCGATTAGGTCCCCATCTGTCTACCGCATATCCTCCAAAGCGTGAGCCAATAAAAGCAAAAGTGCCTAAAACAAATAAAGCGATACTTGTTATTTCTATAGAAAAACCAGCAGTATGACTTAATAATGGAGCAATGTAGGCGAACACCATCGTATATCCTAAAATCCAAAAGATCGTTGTCATTAAACCAGTAAGGACTCGTTTATCTTTCATAATTTGTAGCTGTTGTGTAAATGGCAGCGGTTGGTTTCCTTTTATTGATGGTAATAATTTGTAAAGTCCTATTATTAAAAAAACTGTACCAAGCGCAATAATTAAGAAAATATAGTGCCAATCAAAATGTCCAGCTAAAAATGTTCCGATAGGTACTCCAAGTACTAATGAAACAGTGAAACCTGTAATGACTGTTGCCATAGCACTACCTCTTTTTTCTGGAACTGCAATTTGCGCAGCATAATTGGTGGCAACAACAATGTATAACCCTCCACTCATCGCCATAATGACTCTAGATAACATAAGAAAGACAAAATTATAGCTAAAAAATGCAACTAGATTCCCTAGAATAAATATAGAGATAGCATATAAAAGTACTTTTTTACGATCCAATTTAGACGTTAGCATGACCAAGATCAAAGCTCCAATAGCATAAGATAAAGAATAAATCGTAATCAACTGACCAGCCATTGAAATTGAAATATCTAATTCAAAAGAAATCAGTTCTAAAATTCCAGTAACAACAAACTCTGCTGTTCCTGTTACAAAAGCCCCTAAAGCTAAAAGTATGATGATTAGTTGATTCATATTATTTTTCAATTTGTACATCTCCTTATATTTGAACTACTGTTTTTATTTTATGTTCCATGTTAACATAAGTAAAATTGATGTTTTTAATAAAGGAGATGAGTAATTACTCATGACTATTGTGCGCTACGAAATCATTGCAAAAGTGGTTGAGCTAGGAAGCTTTACAGAAACTGCTGAAACATTAAATATGACCCAATCTGCCGTGAGTCATGCAGTTGCGAGTTTAGAATCTGAATGGGGAGTTTCTTTATTAATTCGTGATCGAAAAAAAGGAATAACACTTACAGATATAGGACAAAAAATTCTGCCGCATATTAGAGAAATATTGAAAAGAGTGGAAGTCATTAATCAAGAAATTACGCTTATGACAAGATTGGAAACAGGTATTATTCGAATCGGCACTTTTGCAAGTGCTTCTTCCTGCTTATTGCCTAAATTACTTGCAAAATTCCGGAAAAAGCATCCTAAAATAGAATTTAAATTTTACGAAGGAACCTATGAAGAGATTACGGAATGGTTAGGTTCAGGCATTATTGACATTGGATTTGTAGTAAAAGGAAAATCAAACCCAAATTTCGATTTGGTTCCTTTGATTAAAGACAAGATGGTAGTCGCTTATCACCCTGATCATCAATTTCATTCTAAAGAAATAGTAGAAATGAATGATTTAATGTATGAATCCTTTATTATGCCAACAGGGATGTACCAATCACATGTTGAGGAATTATTTGCAGAAGCGCAAATTAAACCATCTATTCTTTTTGAAGTACACGACTGTACAACCATCGCTAATATGGTACAGGAAGGACTTGGCGTTACGATAGGTCCAGAATTATTTTTAAAGACACAGCAAAACATAAAAATCAGCAAACTAAATATTGAAAACAGCCGTGAAGTAGCACTTGCCTGTCAATCAATTGCAAATGCTTCTCCTGCGGTTAAGGAATTTCTTCATGTAGCAAAAAATAGAAATTATTAATAAAACACTAAACTACTCCCCATAGTAAGCCAATCCTATTCATGGTTTGCGACGCTTTGAACGCTCAAACCATGGCAGGACTGGCCCTTTAGTTTAATAAGATATCCTACAATTCTTAAAGAATAGAAAACGAGAATACTGAGTACTAAAAAGATTTGAATGATAATTCCCACCACACTACAAATTAAACCGGAAGTAGCTAATCCACTACCACTTTGGTTTTTTTCTACAATTTCTTTTGTCGCTTTTCTAGCAACTACAACTCCTAAACCACCAAAAAAACCGATAAATGGTATTAGGATCTAAATAATACCAAGGTTTAAAGAAATTACCGAATTACTGTTTGTTTGAGCATTTTCAACCATTTAGATTTCCCTCTTTACAACCCTTTAGTTTAAGGGGAAATCTTCACAATTTTTTTGCTCCATAATTATTTTCATTAAAGTGTTACTCAAGAAAATGGCCCGATTGTTGAATAGCATGACTGACTTTTTTTAAACGACTTTATTATCTCTGTACGAAAAAGCATTGTAACATTTTTATAAACAGTTAATCTTTATTTTAAATCCACAAAATAGAGGTATTACCCCATCACTATCAACCCAAGAAATCATGATAAATATAAAGTTAACTTCTTATTGGAAATTATTTGATTTAATCAGACTATATTTCAATGGGATATTTGGTATAATTTAGATAATATCTTATTTTATCAAAGGAGATTAATAATGAGTGGTTTAAAGAAAGTATTTTCTTTAATTTTTAATAGTAAAAAGAAAGAAATTAAGAATAACGATCATAAAGAATTAGCCTCAAAAGTAATGAATTATTTTATTGAACTAGAACATTTTAATTTTATGAATTGTGATAAAGAATCATTAAGCCTTTTTAGTTTTAAAAATTATTTTCATAAAGAACCTAATGTTGATTACTTTGATTTTATAAGGCCCAATGGTTCACCTCAAAATTATATGCAAATGTTTCTACAAAAAAAGGGAGAAAGTGCAAAAGGTAAGTATTTAATGGATGCAAAAGCATCTTTATTCTATTTACCTGTTGCAAAAGAAGAAGTGCTAAGATACTTTTCTAATGAATTTGACAAGAAAATTAGTTTTACTGATTTTCAAGGATTCCCTAATAGTTTTCTTATTCATATTCAATTAGATCATATGCTAAAGCCAATAAAGGATACAACATTAGAATCCAGTGTGGTAGTTAGTCCTATAATTAAGTATTTTCTTCGCCCTGGAAAAAGTTTAAAAGATTTAGAGATGGATTTAATAAGTACAATAACGTCAGTAATTGAAAGTGAAAATTATAGTAAAATTAGTAATGATTTAGAATTTACTGAGTCTGAAGAACACGTAGAATTGGCTAAGAGTATAAAGTTTATACATGTTAGATATAAAAATTGGCTAGAACTTTCTCGGAACATTCAAAGCACATTGAAATCATACATAAAACATAGCCACTTCGATAAAGAAGGAGTTTTTCGATTTTCTAGTGATAAGGATTATGAGAAAAATATTCGACTTACATACAAAGAATATGTTGGAGTAAATAGTTTCTATATTGAAGATTTGGAGAAAGTAAAATATAACATTAAATATGAAAAGA
This sequence comes from Bacillus cereus group sp. MG9, assembly GCF_040459995.1. NCBI lineage: Bacteria > Bacillati > Bacillota > Bacilli > Caryophanales > Bacillaceae > Bacillus > Bacillus cereus group sp. MG9. Next base: position 312,261 of record NZ_JARVHC010000002.1, read on the forward strand.
TAGGTAAAGCATTAAAAACATATTTAGCCTTAGATAACTGGGAAACATTAAAAAACTCAGGAGAAAGAGTAGACTTTTTTAATAATGAGAGTATTAGCGAAATAAAAAGAATTTTACGAAATATCCCAATTACGAGATGGCCTTCAGGTTTTCCGCTAGGTTTAATGCAGCAGGTAGCTTTAAATCTTATTATTGCAAATTCAAAGGAAAAAGAGGGTTTTATTTTTTCTGTAAACGGTCCTCCCGGTACTGGTAAAACTACACTGTTAAAAGATGTATTTGCAAATATTATTTTTGAAAAAGTAAAGTTTTTAAAGGAAACACAGGATTTATTTACAAAAATACAATTTTCTGAGGGACAAGAGGATTATTATTATTCTTTTCATTCAAAACTTAAAGAATATCGTATTTTAGTAACATCAAATAATAATGCTGCTGTTGAAAATATAAGTATGGATTTGCCTAAAGATGAGGAATTATTGAAAAACAATTACAAGTTTTTAGGATTTAGCAAGGATGAAAACTGCTGGGGTAAAATATCAGCCGCAATGGGGAAATCAGCAAATATAAAAGAATATTTTCAAAATATTTCAGATGAGCTTAATGATCTGTGTAATGTACATGAAAATGCTGATTATTCTTTTGATAGTTTAGAAAAACAGATATCAAGTATGATTAAAACCGCACAAGTAATCGATGACTTTGATGATATTGATAACGAAAAATGGCAATCATCAAAAAAACAATTTGTTAATATTGATGGTGATGATGAAGGAGATCGTATTAATTGTGTTCGGAGTAAGCTATTCAAAACAATGATGGATGAATATTGTACTTTCTTAATTAAAAACCAGGATAAAATAGAAAAAAATTTAACTTTAGCAAAGGCCTATTTTTTAGGAGGGAAAGAAAAAGTAAATCTTGATTCTCAAATTAATGAAAAGCAAAGGGAAGACTTCATCCAAGCGATGTTTGATACCATATTCCTACTTACACCTATAATTTCTTCAACATTTGCTTCTGTTTCAAGATTTTTAAGGGATTTGAAAACGGAAGATATTGGTTGGCTGTTTATTGATGAGGCAGGTCAAGCTACACCACAATCTGCAATTGGAGCCATTTGGCGTTCTAGAAATGTTGTGGTGGTAGGTGATCCATTACAAATACCTCCGGTTGTAACGTTGAGTGATGATCAGCTCAAATTAATAGCAAATGAAAGTGCTGGAATTACGAGTGAAAGCTCATTTTTCTATCATTTAACTAGAAGTGAAGTAAGTGTACAAGAATTTGCTGATCTTAATAACAAATTTGGCGGAACAATGAGTGATTCCAAAAATAACACAAAGTGGTTGGGGTCACCGCTTCGTGTTCATAGACGTTGTGAGAGCCCTATGTTTGAGATATGTAATAAAACAACATATCAAGACAAAATGTTACATGCGACTAAGACCAAAGATATGGCACAGGATCCAATGTACATGAGTCAATGGTTGAATATAGGAGGAAGAACTACTGGCTCAGGAAATCACTTTATTCCTGATCAAGGAAAAAAGGCAATTGAGATTGCCAATAAGTTTACGCACGATAATCCAGGGGAAGATTGCTACATTATTTCACCTTTTGTAAGTGTTGTTCAAAAGTTAAAACAATTAAAGAAAAATGCAGTAAAAAACGAAAAAATAAAGATCGGAACTGTTCATACTTTCCAAGGAAAAGAAGCTCCATTAGTTATTTTAGTTTTGGGAGTAGATAATCAGAGAACAGGGCCATTAGATTGGGCATCCAGTACTCCAAATCTATTAAATGTTGCAGCAAGCAGAGCAAAGAAATATTTTGTAGTAATTGGGAATTCAGATACTTGGGGGAAAAAGGAATATTTTGATACAGCTTTTAAATACTTATTGAAAGAAACTGTAAAGATAGAATAAGAGTAGTATCTATTTTTATTTTTAACATAGCAGGGTTACCGCCATATGCCCATCAACCTAACATTTTATAGTGCCCTAGAACAAAAAGAAGCTCCTAGTGAACTGAAAAAACATATTAAATATAATATGGAATAGTATCGCTGAATGATGTTTAACGATTCGCTTATCGAAATTAAACAACCTTAATATTTCTTTACGGGATCCTACCAGCTTATCTGATGTTGGTATCTTGGCTTATAAAAAATGATAGGAGTGAAACACATGTATTGGAAAAAAGATAGAGATTTTCCACCAATGAAGTTCCAATTAGGTGAAAAAGTATCATTTAAATTCGGAAATAAGATGCTCATTGGAACAATTGACATTAGAGATTTTGGCGGCTCGATTGAACACGACTATCATTCTTATGATATTCTTGTCAAAGAAGAAAACATGCTATACAAACACATTCCAGAGCGTGATGTTTTCAAACTTACACATTCGGAAAATTTCCACTAGGAAAATGGATACTATAAATGAAGAATGCGAAATTAAAGTAATTGATGAGTTTTTAATTAAGTATAGTGGTCCCATCAAGGGGTACCAACGTCAAAACGCGGATATTATACGCTAAGATATTTTGGGAAGTAAAAACCCTAACATAAGAAAACAATTATTTACGACGCCTTCTCTTTGCTTTTTTTCGCTGATTTGTTTGACTATATTTTTTTATATGAGTGCTTTTTTTCCTATTATAATTAGGTAACTTTAATATAAGAACAGAAATAGTAGAAAAAATGCAAAATATAAGGATTGCTATCATCCACAGGTTAATATCATACTCATATAGCTTACTAAAATACTTTTTGTCACGAGTAATATAGCTTACATTACTGTCAATTGCTTCGAGGGTGTAGGGAATAACCCAAAAGGAACCAATTATCATAACAAATGTTCCAAGTATGAAACTGAGTATATGTTTTATCATGTTCTGCTCTCCTTTAAGTATGTCTACTATATACGCTCATATAGTATATATGGTTTTTCTGCAAAGATTGTCTTTGTTTAGAATAATATACATTCCTATTAAGTTGATAGAGCATGTGGTGATTTCTTGGAAATGAGTATTTGAATTGAATATTTTAAAAAGCGTAGAAAGGTTCAATTCCTACGCTTTTTCTTCTTAATAAATATTTATCGTTGTTCTAAATCTCTTATATAAGATTTTACAGCTTGTAATAAGAATTCTTCCTGTCCCATATCTGCATCCGCTGCCATTTGCACTATTTTTTGCTTGAATTCATGATCTGCATGAAAAGTTAATGACTCTACATTACTTTTAAAGTAAATACCTTCTACATGTGGAAGTATTGTGCCGGATTTCATATGAGAATGTAAGTATTTAATCTCCTCTTGAAACTGCAATGGATCAACTTGTAATACGAAAGGTTTAATTTCTAATTTGATAGTATCAGATGAAATACTCAATCGCATATTTGTGACACCTAGCTCTTTATAAAATAAATTTATTAGATTATATGTGATGGAATGAAATAGCTGAGGTTTTTTAAATGAAAAAGATAAATACCCACGTTTCGTAATTACCGCTTGTTTCTGGAAAGACTCAAAGGAGTAATCACGTTCCTTATAAGTGGATAGAGGAAAAATTTCTTCGTCTTCTGTAAGAATCTTGCCGTCTGCTCCATTGATCTCTATTACCCTAGCTGTTTTTCTGGTATGTTGATGTGTTAATAATTGATATAAATATATCTCTTCTTCTTGAATCTTAGTAATGAATGTTTTTCGCTCTTTTGATGTAGTTTTTTCATAATCAATTATAAAAATCTCTAATTCTCCTTCATTGATAAGATATACTCTTTTCCTAGTTTTTCTACCATTGTTGCATGTAGCTTTCTAGATTTGATGTATGTAATCATAGAAGGTGGTGCTACATTAAGAATTTCAGCTATTCTTTTGTCGAAAAGGCTTTAATTTCTTCTTTATTTTTAATGTAGAATTAGACAACAACATATTAAGTATATTTATATGTAAACTATTGAAAAAGTCAGGAAAAAATAATAGTGTTTTTAGTAAGAGGTAACATAGTACCAGTTTTTTTCTAGTTTTTTTCTATCTTTAAATATGCTATTAAAATCGGTTTCGTTTGGTTTAATATCATTGGTCGAGTAAATAAATCCAGAAAAGTTGTCTGTTAAACCACGATAAGTATAGAAGAAAACAGAAATATCTTTCTTCCCGTAGTGGACATGTATATCTCCTCCACCTTTTGAAGTGGCTGTGAATTTTGAGGGTAAGTGAATTTGGTTATTGTCATAGGACACATTAGGAGTTAACTGTTTATCTTGTATAAGTTTTACAATTTCTTCTCTTTCATCTTTATAAATAAGAAAATCTAGCTTTATATAAATTAATGTAAATGGTGTGAGTAGACAAATTATTAGTATGCACAGTTGTATTAAAAACGGTTTCCAGTTTTTATGTTTAATTAGATGTATAGCTGTAAAAATTAAAATTATAAAAAAACATCCGTGCACTAAAATCCATAAAATTGGCATTAAGAATGGTGTGATTAGATCGACTAAATACCATTTCAAAAACTGAAAAAGTATAAGAGAAAACCCACTACTCAATACAATTTTTATTAAAAGTGAATTTTTGACCATCATATTCATATTTTATATGCCCTTTCTTTTTTCTTATACATTATTCATTTTTAATAAAATTAGGAAATAATTTTATATTTAAGCCAACAAGAACAAGTTAAAAGAACTTGTCCTTATTTAGTTCTATTATCTTCAAATTAATATCCTTTGTTATAATAATCTATACCTAGTTGAATCATTTCTTGGTCTCTAGGATCATCGAAAAATGTTTTATAGTATTCCCATTCCCAGGTCCATTCTTTTATTTGATAAGCGCCAGCTCCACCTTTAAGCTCAAAATCTGTAAAACCAATTGCTTTACCTACATATCCAAAGTGGAAATTCCCGATGTCTTCTCCAGTCAATGTTCTGTTATCAAAAGTATATTGATTCCCATATCCATACTTTAATTTATAGTCCCATGGACCTCCTGATTTTACTAATTTTACAAAAACAGTATATCTAAAGGCTCTTGATGCAGCAGCACCTTCAAGAGGGTTATTACTCTTTTTTGCAATTTCGTCAGCTGATGCTTTTACAACTTTCATACGATTCTTATTGGCCTTCATTAAACTAGTAAAATCACTGGTAAGATCCGGATAAGTTGGCTTAACTCCATCACCTCCTGGACTAAAGTTATATGGTTGTAATTTTAATCGAAGCCCTAATTCTTTCTCTTGTCTTAAGGTATCTTGAGCAATTTCATCAGCTAATTTCTCCGCTTGAAGTTTTAACTCGGGAGATAATTCGTAATTTTCTATATCTTGCAATTGTTTTTCTGCTGAACCTTTGATTGAAGATTCAGTTGCTGCTGAAACTGGCGTTAAAGTAAAACTAGAAAAGAAAACACATGATAATCCTAAAACTGCAATACTTTTCTTCATGACTCCACCCCTATTAATCTAAGTATTTACCACAAATTGTATTATATTTTAAGTTTATAATATTTTCAATATATTTATTTTAATAAAATATCTGACTATTATTCTCAATATCTATTTATTTAATAAAATAATTATGGTATATTCAGGATATTAATGTAAAATAATAGAATTCAGGGAAGAGGAACATGTATGAATAAGAAGCGTTTATTTGTTTCTGTTAGCGCGCTTTTATTAGGATTTTTCTTAAGTGATCCAATTAATTCAAGAGCAGAAGAAACAGTAGAAATTGTGACAAAAGAAGATGCACAAAGCAAAGCAGAGTTTTATTTAAAAGGTATAAGTAAAAAATCTTATCCAGAATGGAAAGAGGCTAATTTTAGTGAAAGTAAAACTTTATATGATTTAGAGGGAAAAGTTAAAGGGTATGTATTTCAAGTAAAAAAAGATAATAAAGATTTTGGATACATTATTGTTAACAGCGATAAAAATGGTACTCCAATTATAGAGTCTACAAGGGAAGGTACTAATCCGTATAAAGGGGTAGAAGAGGGAAAAGCAATATATACAGGACCTATTCAATATTTAAAGAAAGAAAAAGAGAATGTTACAAGTATTTCAGGGGATCAAACTCTGAGTATTAAAGAAGCTAAAAAAAATGGGGAAGAAAAAGAGTTACAGCATAATAATAAAAATGATTCCAACAAAAAAAATAAGACCTTTATGAAATCTGCACCTGCATCCGATAATGAAGAATTCAAAAAAATAGAAGGTGTACCAGATTATAATTGGTATAAAGGATGTACACCTACAGCGCTAGCAAATTTAGTTGCTTATTGGGATAAGCATGGATATCATAATTTAGTAGCAGATAATGTAAGTGTTGATCAATTGATAAGTAATTTAGCAATTGAATTAGAAACAGATGATAAAGGGTATACATACACATCTAAAGTTGCTCCAGCAGTGTGGAAATATTTTTCTAATCTTGGATATTTCCCACAGGCTTACCAGGATAATAGTCCGTCATACGATAGATTTGTAGGCGAGATTGATATGGGAAGACCACTCTTAGTCTCTACACAATCTGACCCACTTTATAAAAATCATATGATGACTGGTGTAGGATATCAAAAAGTCTTTATTCCTGAACTGAATGAAGAATTTAAAGAACTAATTGTTCATGATACCTGGCGTACGACTCCAGTAGATGTACATATAAACTATGATCAATATTCTAAATATATTTCGAATTATCAAATTATTAATCCATTCCCAACTGGTTGGCTTACAAATTCTATTTATCAAGAGGTAAAAAAGGAACTGGAATATAATTATCTTAATGGTAGTCCGTTTGGTGTTAGAAATGATGATTTTATGGCTAAATATGATCAATCGCAGACATTACGGGCTGGAGACTATTTTTTCCAAGCCCTTGCAGATGATTATGTAAGAGTTAATTTTGATGGGAACTTAATTATCGATGGATGGAGTGATAGTTCCACTGGGGTTATTCAACGTGCATTAGTTACAAACTTAAACAAAGGGCACCATTATATTACTACAGCATTCCAAGAGAATAAGGGAATTGCAGCAATCTTTTCCCACGTTGTACCCTTTGATTCTTGGTTGGCCTATTATTATAATAATAAGGATCTAGTAGGGGCACCTTATAAGTCGAAAATAATTGCTCCACAAGGCCTAGAAAAAAGCCTTATTGAAGATAATGGAACTGGATTTCCAATTTGGGGTATTAACCCTGATAATTTCTCTGCAAAATATACAACAGTAAAGCGCTTACCCGCAGGGGATTATATAATTCGAGGGAAAGCTGACGACGGTATTCGTGTATTTGTTGATGGTAAACTTGTTATCGATCGTTTTTATGCAGCTGGCGGATTCGTTGAAGATGCTAGAAAAATTACCATTCAAGATAATGCAGCAAATGGATTATTTGGGAAGAAAAATGAGAAGGATGTACATCTTATAGAAGTACAGTATTTAGAAGAAGGCGGTGAGAGTAATCTAGAGTTTAATATTGAACCATACAAAGAATCTGTGGAACACCCTACTTGGACAGCAGAATATTATAATAATACTGAATTAAGTGGTACTGCAATAGTGAGTGGAGGAGAAAACTCTAAAGCAAGAATTGATAAATTGAACTTTGATTGGGGGTCCAAATCACCAGGTGCAATACAGGTAGATAATTTCTCTGCAAGATTTACAAAAACAGAGACATTTGAACAAGGAAATTATTATTTTGAAGCAATGGCAGATGATGGAGTCCGTGTATACGTAGATGAAAAAAAAATTATTGATTCCTGGGGATCAATAGGAGGGAACGACGTAAGATCAGTGACAGTCCCTATTACAGCTGGGGATCATAAAGTAAAAGTAGAATATTTAGAGTTAAGTGGAAACGCTAAGTTACGCGTAGATTATAGAAAAGTAAACTAGTATTTATAAGTCTTTTAATGGAAGTAAAGAGGGAAGCGATTCTCTCTTTTTTCTGTGAAAAGAATTGAGTTAAAGTAGCTTTAATTTTTCAAGAACTATCATTAGGAATCTTCATTCTTTTATTTCCTATTATAATTGCAAATGAAAGTGAACATAGTAGAGGAAGCGTAAAGGGAATGTTTAACTTTATTAGATATATAGGAATGGCTGTAGGATCAATTGTTTCAAGGTTTGTATTAACAAATTTCAAACCTACATTTGTGTTTTGTACATTCTGATAATTTCATCTTGCTCTTTTTTGCTTGCTTATTCGAATAAGCAAGAGATTTATTAAAATTATACTAAATAAAAGAATCTGTTCAAAATAAAGGGCTAATCTATTGTAAGGTGTATTTTTGTGAATAAAGTAAGTTGAAATTCCATTTTTATAGTGTGTATAAGTAATTATATAAGAAATACGATGAAGTTAAGAAAATAAAAAAGCATAGATAGGTTTTATTTCTACGCTTTTTTTATTTGATAACAAATTTATTGCTACTCTAAATTTGCTATATAAGACTTTACAGCTTGCAATAAGAATTCTTCCTGTCCCATACCAGCATCCTCGGCCATTTGAACTATTTTTTGTTTAAATTCATGATCAGCATGAAAAGTTAATGGCTCTACATTACTTTTAAAGTAAATCCCTTCTACATGTGGAAGTATCGTGCCGGATATCATATGAGAATGTAAGTATTTAATCTCTTCTTGAAATTGCAATGGCTCTACTTGTAATACGAAAGGTTTAATTTCTAATTTGATAGTATCTAATGTAATAGTCAATCGCATATTAGTGACACCAAGTTCTTTATAAAATAAGTTAACTAGATTATAAGTAATGGAATTAAATAATTGAGGCTTTTTAAATGAAAAAGATAAATACCCACGTTTTGTAATTACCGCTTGTTTCTGAAGAGGTTCAAAGGAATAATCATGTTCCTTATAAGTTGATAGTGGGAAAATTTCTTCATCCTCTGTAAGAATTTTTCCATCTGCTCCATTGATCTCTATTACCCTAGCTGTTTTTCCGGTATGTAGATGTCTTAATAATTGATATAGATATATATCTTCATCTTGAATCTTAGTGATGAATGTTTTTCGCTCCTTTGTTTTAGCTTTTTCATAATCAAGCATAAAAATCTCTAGCTCTTCTTCATCGATAAGATATACTTGCTTTCCTCGTTTTTCTACCATTGTCGCAGGTAATTTTCCGGATTTGATGTATGTAAAGATAGTAGATGGTGCTACATTAAGAATTTCAGCCGCTTCTTTTGTGCTAAGGCCTTTAACTTCTTCTTTATTTTTTAAGCGTTCAATATCCTCTAAATAGAAAATCTTACTACCAAATTGTTTCCAGTTATTTTTATATACACATTCTATTAATCCATCTTTTTCTTTCTTTAATATTGTCTGTACGGTTACTCCTAATAAGTCTGCTGCCTCTTTTGTCGTTACAGTAGGTTTTGTAATAAAAAATAAATCTTGTGTCATGAAAGGATACCTCCTTAACTATTGTTTACTAATTTATAAACTATGTATATATCATATCAGAATTTTATTTGTAATTAAAACTAGAAATGAATTTTGTGAAAAACTAAATATTTTAATGTGAATTATAGATAGTCAAGATTATATTTAACTTTTTATTATGATCTTACAAAAAGTTAATAACAGGTTCGTTTTAAAAGTGTTCTTATTTATAATGAATGATTATATATTTACTAATAAATTATAAAAAAATATAAATATAGATAAATAGAGAAGAATGGTGCATTCTTATAGAAAGAATGTGAGTTATCATTTGTATAATTGATAGAAGTGAAATAAAATGATAAGTATAGTTAATAAAGAGAATTGTATTCATAATCTTCAATAGGAGAGGTGAATTTGAAATATGGATAATAAAAGTGGAAATGAAAACTTACCTATTATAAATAATCAAAGTGAATATATAGATACATATTTAGAGAATATAAGTGATATCGTTCCTTTCCTGCATAACAATCGTTATGTAGATAAGGTAGAAGAGAAGATGGAGGTTGCAGAAAAAGAGGGAAAGAGTAAATATACGTATTTAAGTGACCTGGAAGTCATTTATCATTTCGTACATTTACAAAAAGATATGGATGAGAAGAAGAATAGAAAAGAGGATACGAAAAAGAGTTATGTATCTGAAATCTTATCATTTTGTCAGTGCATGGTGCAGCATGCAGTAGAGTTCGAATTGAATGGGGAAGAGGTACAGCAAAATGCCTCTTTATTAAAAACATTACAACCTTGGCATATTCGTAAATATAATTCTTGGTTGAAGCAGATAGAGAACGGTAGGAATGGGGATACATATGCAGTCGCAACACTTGCCAAAAAAACAGTATTAATTCGTTCTTTCTTAAAACACCTTCACGTATTTGCTTATATACAAAAACCTCTTCATGAAGAACTGCAGCGGGCAAATGTAAATGAACGGGATCGACCAAATCGGGATCTATCGTATGATGAAGTTATGAAAATCTTAGGGTTTTATAAAGAAAGAGGGCATTTAGTAAACTATACAATTTTATTAGCCCTGGCAAGTACCGGTGCAAGAATTCAAGAATTGTGTACAACAAGAGTCAAAGATTTACACTATGACGGAAAGCACTGGTTAAAAGTAACGGGCAAAGGGGATAAAGTACGTGAACTTTTCATTTCGGAACATTTGTATCAGTGCATTTGTGAAATGAGACGAAGAAGAGGGTTCCAAACTGTATTGGATCAAGGAGATGAAAGTCCTTTATTTGTAAATCAAAGGGGGAACTTTTATAATTCAAAAACGTTATCGAGTCAGGTAACAGATATGATAAAAAAGACAGACTTAGAGTTTCTTCAGTATCGTGAGAACCCAGTAACGGCGCATACATTCCGTCATGCTTTTGCAATCATGGCAGTTGAACAAGGAAATGCGGATCTATATCATTTAATGCAAACACTTGGGCATGAAAATATCCAAACAACAAAAATCTATTTAGAGAAGCATATGAAACGAAAGAATAATGTGGGGACTTCCTTTGCAGATATGTTGATGTAAAATTTCAATATAAAACCCTTGTTTAATTATGTGTTTTTTACATGATTAACAAGGGTTTTATTCGTATGAAAAATAATACGAATGCTGGTTTATTGATAAAAAAATTACATTTAATCAAATGTAATTGAGTAGTTAAGTTTAGTGACAGCTAGTAAATTAGGAGTTACACTGGGACCTGATACATCACGCGTGCAAATGGCTCTGTCGGTGGAGAAATTACAAAACGCTTAGTTCGAATGGCTGAAGAACAGTTAACAGCTCAATACAGATCACAATAAGTTAAAGTAATTAATAAAAAAGAATCTGTAAATATGGATTATTTTTCCTTTTATTTACAAAAAATCAAAAGTGTAATTGTGAATTTGAAAAAAATGGACTCTCAGATTCTTTTGTAATAGATTTTACTTGTGATGGTAATACGATAAGTATGGCGGTTTTTTTGTTTCTATATAAAAGGAAAGAAGAGCGTTTAACGTGATGTTGGTTGAATTCGTAATTTCAAGTGCATAATATATAGCTAATTTTAAAATTGCGATTTTTTACTATCTACTGATTGTTGGCTAAATCAATAATTACCCTTGAAACAATTAAATATTTCTAAATCCTAGCCTTTATAAATAAATTATTAAAGACATTTGATAATTTGAGTAGGCACTCCCTTTTATAATTCACCGTGCTATGCATATTATGGAGTAGTTGGTTTAATAGGGGTCCCACCAACCAAATGACATAAAACCCACGCTAAGACATTTTTTGGAAAACAAAAAGCCGATTTTCCCACGTTAAGGAATTTCGGCTTTGATACTTTACTTCCGGAGTGGTCTTAATGATTCTAAAGTAGTTGATTGTTTGAATTTAAATTTATACTCCCCAAGAAAGTTAATATGTTCCCACCCTAGCGGTGAAATATGATGAAACAATTCTTCTTGCATGAAACCCTTCTTTTTCTTATATTCTATCACCTTGGTTAAATATACCGTATTCCATATACTGATGGCATTAATAATAATATTTAATGCGCTTGCCCTTTGGAGTTGATCCTGTAGCGCACGCTCACGTAGCTCTCCACGCTTACCAAAAAAAATAGATCTAGCCAAAGAATTCATAGCTTCGCCTTTATTTAATCCTCGATGAATTTTTCGTCTTAATGTTTCACTTGAGATGTAGTCTAAGATGAAAATTGTTTTTTCAATTCTTCCCATTTCACGAAGTGCTGTAGCCAAACTATTTTGTCGAGCGTAAGAACCAAGTTTCCCCATAATAAGAGAAGCCGACACAGTGCCTTTTCGAATAGAATAGGCTAATCGTAATACATCATCGTAATTTTTTTGAATAACATTAGCATTAATTTGACCACGCAATAATTTTTCTAGTTGTGGAGAGTCACTAGCTTTTCCTATCGTGTAAAGCTTTGAGTCAGCTAGATCTCGTAAATGTGGTGCAAAACGAAAACCGAGTAGATGAGCTAAACCAAAAACTTGGTCAGTATAACCAGCAGTATCTGTATAATGTTCTTCAATTGCCAAATCAGTCTCATGGTGAAGAAGTCCATCAATGACGTGTACAGCATCTCTAGCATTTGTATTAATAACCTTTGTATAAAAACTTGAAAATTGATCGCTGACAAAACGATAAATTGTAGCACCTTTTCCAGTGCCGTAATGGGGATTAGCATCTGCATGGAGTGCTGAAACACCAATTTGTACTCGCATTCCGTCTGATGAAGCGGTTGTTCCATCTCCCCAATAAGAGGAGAGAGATAATTTATGATGGAAATTAACAAGTACAGATTGCGCTTTACTCATTGCGTCTTCATATAATCTCCATTGTGTTGCATTTGCCATTTGCCTATAAGAAATGCTAGGCGTAGCCTTCTCGGCCATCTTTGTCATCCCTATGTTTGTTCCTAGTGCCATAAGTGCAGCCATAAGAATAGTGGTTTCTTCCTCGCTTGGCACACGATTGGTTGAAGCATGAACAAACTGTTCATGGAAACCAGTCCACTGTGCTACTTCCATTAATAAGTCAGTAAGCTTCACACGTGGAAGTAGGTCATAAAGAGCTGAGCTGAATTCTTTTGCTTCTTGAGGTGTGTCTTTCTCTAACCGGCTTAAATGCAGCCTACCATTCTCTATGCTTACTCCGCTCAATTCGCCTATATGACTTGACACCCATTTTAAGCGTGTTAATAGTGAATCTGTTCGTTCCTCTAGATATCCATTTGCAGATAAACTAACGGCTAACTCGGATGTTTCAGGCTGAATCTCGTTCCACTCTTCTTTTGAAATAAGATACTCATCAAAATCCCTATGCTGTCTACTACCAATAATAGATATATTTCCTGATCGAATAGAGTTTCGAAGTTCAGTTAAAACAGCCATTTCATAGTAATGTCTGTTAATGGTCCCATCCTCATCGTATACATGCTTTTGCCACCTATTTGATACGAAATCGAGCGGCGCACCTTCTGGTACTTTCCGTTTACCTGTTTCGTTCATTTCTCTAATAGTGTGTATTGCACGTATTAACGGTTCCGTTGATTTAGTAGAATGAAATTCAAATGACTTTAACAGTGTTGGAGTATACTTTCTTAACGTGTAAAATTTTTTCTCTAATAAATCTAAATAGTCATAATCAATAGGGCGTGCTAATTGTTTTGCTTCTTCTACAGATTGAACTAGCCTTTCCCAAGGCATTATCATTTCTAATACTACATAAGGATCCATTCCTTCATCCCGGGCTTTGATGAGAGCTTCTCCTAAATTAGCAAAGTGAACCACTTTTTCATTAATTGATTTCCCGTTTTGTTTTTGTCGTTCTTCTTGAGTTTTCCTCCCCTTGGACAATAAAGACATAATCTGACGATCATGTATCTCAAATGCTTGATCCGTCAGATCCTGAATTAATTCAAGGAGATAAACAACTAAAATAGCATATTTTTTAGAATCATCAAATCTTCGAAAAGAGTGGGGCTCATACCTTGAACCAATTTTAGATAATTGTCGTAATCTATTTGGATGTAAGTCCCCTGTGTCGATTTTTAATTGTAAATTCCGAATATATTCAAGTTTTTCAACTACTTTGAGAAAAGGATCAGGGGAATAAGAGCTTGGTATTTCACGTAACCATGCCAAATATGTTTTGGGACTGTCTTCCATCGGAAGTAAGAGCTGATTCAATTTTTCGATATGTTCCATGGTTAGAGAAGAACTAAGTAATCGAAATATCTTTTCTTCCGCACGTCGCCTAACTTCCCATACCATCCGCTCTATTGTAGTCATAGCCGGTAAAATAATCTTTTTCTTTCTTAATTCTTCAATGGCTATTTGAATTAAATGTAGAGCATTTCCATTTTCTAATGCATATCGTAATAAAACTTGAGACACGATACGGTATTCACGAATAGTAAAATTCTGAAAGCCGTATTCTTTTCTGATCTCTTCGAGATGCTCATGTTTAGTTTGCTCACGTTCGGCATATGTACGTATTTCTTTTGCATTAATTTGTAGCTGTTTAGCTATATAGTTTACAACACAACCAGGTATATGGTGAACATCTGATAAAGTCCAACCAGGAAACCTAAGCACACAAAGTTGTAAGGCGAATCCTAACTTATTATGATCTCTACGATGACGCTTAATAATTTCGATATCATGCGGAGACAAGGTGTAATAACTTCCTAATTCATACTCACTAATTTGTTCTGAAATGGATACAAACTCTAAGCGTTGATCTAGTGTCAATAATTCTCTTGCACGTTTTGAGGACATATTTTTCTCCTTTCTAAAACGCAAGAAATACCTTGTCTAAAGTATGGTGTAGCTTAATAGATGCTGGATTAAAGTATTTTCTTGTTATGCTAACATCTTTGTAAACTATTAATTTAACTACTCATTTGTTCTATTAAATTATCAGTTGGCCATAGTATCTTACGATACAGTTTCATACAAGAAATACAATGAGAAGTGAGTTTCGCAATTTCAATTAAGCCTTTTGGTCTTTAGTGATATTCTTGAAAGAATTTTGTTATATTTTTGCAAGAAAGTTGAAAGATATTTAAGCTAAGATGTGTTTACTGATATTAGTTTTATTTTACAACAAAGGATATTTGAGATGCCTTGTATTACAAAAAACATTTAAAATATGTATTTTTACGTTCTCAAATTCTTCAACAAATTTGGGTGCTTGAATACGAGGAGATTAAGACAGTAACTGTGTTAATGAATCATCAATATGAAGAGTTAGAGAAACACAGATTATTAGTTTGGGACAACTGGAGGAAATACAATATGAAATTACGTAATCAATTGTTATTGATGAATCTATTAAGCACCGGCATTATACTGATCGCTATCTGGTATAGCGAAATGAAAATGTTACTTAGGCCGGAACAAACACAGTTATTTATAGGAATTGTAACCGTAGCAATGGCGTTTTCAACGATAATTTACTGGATATTAACACGCCCTATTACAGAATCGTTTCAAAATTTGATTGCATTAACAAAACAATATAGTGATAGACAATTTGGAACGATGTATAGAATTGGGTATGGACCAAAAGAGTTTAAAGAATTAGCAACCGCCTTTCAACAAATGGCTAAAAATTTAGAGGAAGGGTTTATTCAGTTAGAAGAAGGAGAGAAAGCACGTGCAGAGCTTATTACGAATATTTCACATGACTTACGAACACCTATGGCTAACATACAATTAATGATAGAAGCACTACAAGACGATATCTTTGAAAATCCCGAAATGAAAGCGCAGTACTTAACGACAATCTATAAGGAAATACAAAGATTAAGTGGACTTATCAATGATTTATTCGATCTTTCTAAGTTAGAACTTGGACAAGAAGATTTTTATCCAAGTTTTACACATATGGATCGTATTTTATTAGAAGTACTAGATTCACATTCTATTTTATTAAAAGAAAAACAGATCCATTTACAATTACGCGTTTCTGATACATTACCTAAGCTCTGGATTATGCCTTGTAAGATAGCACGGGTTATCAGTAATTTGTTGCATAATGCGATTCGATATTCTCCAGTATGTGGAACAGTCGAGTTAATTGTAGAGGAAAATAAGCAGAAGCAGTACGTTCAATTCATTTTACGTGATGAAAGGGAAGGCATTACTTATAGTGATCAATTACGCATATTTGATCGCTTTTTTAGAACGGATCCATCAAGAAGTTCACAATCTGGGGGATCCGGATTTGGATTAGCCATTGTACAATCGTTAATTGAAATGCACAAAGGTAAAATTGGTGTGCAAGATCGTTCAGATGGTAAACAAGGAAGTGAATTTTGGTTTACTCTTCCTGTTACATCAGAAAAGAAATAAGGTTATGAAAGACTTTTGTAACATTTATGAAAGAGATTTGAAAGGTATTTAAATTAAAATGAACTTCCGAGCATGAAACTCGGATTGATAAATAGAAAAAAACAAATACAAAGTGAGGAATGACGTTATGAATGGACAAGCAAAAAAAAGGGTAAAAAAGATCCTTCCTGTAGGAATTGGAAAGAAGGTAATCCCTGCAACAGCAGCACTAGGTATTCTTTTTTCTATGGCTCCTGTAGCAGAAAATAAGGCTAGCGCAGGGATAGGTGCAGTAGTAGATATAGGTATTACTGTATTAGGTGCTGTAGCAAACACTTATGAAGCACTTGGAATAAGTCCAGGGGATCGAGACCCTGGCACTCACATTGATGTATATGCAGAAAACGAAACTTACCAGGCTCCTAGTTTTACATCTGGGGAATTTAATATTTCTATGTATCATACACGAGGTGATTTGAATTTTGTTAAACAAGTTAAAGTACGCTATCCAAATGGAAGAATTGAAACTCATCAACTAAAATCTGGGCAGCAGCTTAAAATTACTGATGCAGGTGCAATTATAGATTTAAACCCTAATGCAGCAAATATCTCAGAACACGATCTTCTTTACATTACACAAGCACAATTAAACGAAGGAAAGACCGGAGTTGTGATAAATCAAGGCCAACATGCATTTGTAGAAAAAGCATCTGGTAAAAACCCAAGATTTCTTGGTCCACTTTACAAAAAATATTCCGGCGACTCCTTTGGCGATTGGACGGTGATTGCTAGAAATTCAGATTACCTATTTGATCAGATAGCAAATAAATTATCAGATGAGCAAAAACGATTGATAACATTGACTTCAAAGCCAGTATCTAAAGATGTCCTTGACAACTATGTTAATAATGATCCTAAAGCTCGTGCGGATTTTTATGATCGATTATCTGATGTATTGGCGGAGCGTACTAACGTCCTAAAGACATCTATGGCACTGCCATTCATTACACTAAATGACGGTAAACCTTATCAAATTATCCCTTATAAAAAAGGAACGAATAAAGTAATCGTAAAAACAGGTTCAAAATATCTTTCAGGAAAAGAAGGAAACGGACTTCAATATTCCGATTCGCTTGGCGATGATGAAGTGTTTGAACTTGTTCAGATAGGAAATTCTAACGATGGTAAATTTCGGTTCCGTTTGAATAACAAAAATGGGGTAAGTTTGGCTGGTAATCAATATATTTCTCAATTTGGTACTGATTGGAGTTTCAAATCTGAAATTCGTTTCTCTGATAAAAGCAACAATGAAATTAACAATTGGTTAATAGAGTGGTATCCGGGTAAAGAAAATGAGAGACAGAAGTATGACAAAATAGAGATTATAACTGATGAAAAGGACCCTACTAAATATCGTGCAAAAGATTCCTCTGGAAACGTGATAAAGAACAGTTGGGTAAATCGAGATAATGCGTATTCCTTTGCAGATGCTGATGGAGTTCTTATGACAGGTTGGCAAGAAATTAAGGGGAAGACTTATTATTTCTCATTGCCTTATGGCTACATGGTTACTGGAGGTGGAAGTGATTCACTGATTGAGGATAAGTACTACCACTTTAATGATGATGGTGTTTTACAACGATCAACCTGGAGAGGAGAGAACTATTCCGATGCTTCTGGAGCATTCGTTAAAGAAGGCTTGAAGGATATAGATGGTAAAATTTATTATTTCCAAAATTACGATATAAATAAAAAGGAAATGCGTATAGAAGATCGAGATGCCATCCTTCACTTTTCCGATAAAGGTGTGCTTGAGAGAGTTTCTAATCTAAATGGAGAAGTTATAGACAGTGTTGTTAATGTTGCGCTTGACAACAAAATATTAACATTTAATAACGACGGTTCGATTTTTAAAACGGGGCTCAACAAAAGAGAGAAAATAGTGGAATATTATAGTTTAGAAGATGGATCTTTTTATACCGGTTGGAAAATGATAGACGGTAAAAGATACTATTTCACAAATGGTCGCAATTATACGTTCAATGCTTATGACAACATTGACGGAAAAAAATATTATTTTCATGAAGACGGATCAGTTAACCGAGCAGGGTTTGAAAAAACAGATGGTAAAATATACCATTTTGACAATAACGGCGTAGCACAAACAGGCTGGCAAACTATCGATAATAAATATTATTACTTCGATGAGAATGGGGCAGCTAAAACAGGATGGTTCAACGTTGGTGGTGGATATAGACCTTGGCCTCTTGCATACGGATACCTTTGGTATTGTGCTAGAGAAGATGGGTCACTTTATGTAGACGGTTGGTTTAAAATCGACGGTAAAGATTATCACTTTGACCAATGGGGACATAAAATGTAATAACATGATGATTGATGGTTTAAAGAGTTAGCCTACGTATAAGAATGGGTTATGACATGGACTGAGTTTATTTTCCATGTTATGATCCGTTTTAGTTTTTTTAGGTATACTCCCTATTATTTCTTCCAATTCGATTCTTTGAGACTGAATAAAACATAGATATTTTTACTCAATTGAAATCATGCTATGAGGCCTTGAGAATTCTTTACTGTACAAAAATGACCACCATTAAAAAATAAGACATTATTAAATTTGTATGGTATCAGAGGTGTAACAAAATGAAACAACTACATATAAGATTATCTCTCGTACAATTATTTCTTTTAGTTTTGAATCTATTTATATTTTCTTCAGCCCTGCCAGTTTTACCTTGGTTTGTTGAAAATGCTTTTGGCTGGATAGGTATCTTAGCTACCACTCCTTTAT
This sequence comes from Bacillus cereus group sp. MG9, assembly GCF_040459995.1. NCBI lineage: Bacteria > Bacillati > Bacillota > Bacilli > Caryophanales > Bacillaceae > Bacillus > Bacillus cereus group sp. MG9. Next base: position 331,414 of record NZ_JARVHC010000002.1, read on the forward strand.
TGTTAATTATCGGTTGAAATAGCTCTTACAGTTAATGGGATAATGGCGATCATAACAATTGTATATTTGCTGAAAGATTTCTTTAGATTGAATAAAAAATATAAGTTCATAAAGTTTATTAGCTAATATGCCTAAGTATCATATTGTTAAAATATTTGTTCTACTTATCAGGGAAAATGACGCAACCGTAACGGAGGTTGTAAAGTATTTATATATATCTACAACAAGAAACAAAGGCTTTTGTAGATAGTTTGTTTAATGTTTAAATGTAATAATAAGATCATAAGAAATAACAATAAATTTTTAGATATGATAAGAAAGTGTTGTTCATAGTTGTAACAACAACTAAAAAATGATTGAGAAAAAATTCAATATATACATAATCAACGGAGGTAAATATAATGGCTTTAAAATTATTCGGTATCCTTTTTGGAATAGTATTAATCTTATGGGGCGTATATAGAATGAAAAAAGATGATGCATTCGTAGGAAAAAACCAAACAAGAAAAAATCTTTTCAATTTGTTAATTAATGGACAGAGTTCTGGAATAGGACAATTATTAAGCGGAATTCTGCTTGTTATTTTAGTAATCGTATCCTTTATAATTAAATAATTTACAAATAAGAGGAGCTAATATCTATAATTTAGCTCCTTTTGTTGTGATAAAGTCTTTAAGTAAGAACGCAAATTTTTTAGAAATGGATATATTCTACAGAAGCATAGATGGTACTTGTTATCAATAAATTGTCTAATATATAAATTCATGCCAGCTAACCGTTTGCTTTTTTCCGAATATGTAATGCCCTTTTTACTTTCTGTATACACTTGTTTTTTCATACGCTCACGAAGTTGCTTTTCCGTTAATCGATACATAATCAACCGAGTGAATAGTTTTTTATCCTTTCCAATATAAGCATCTTTTATTTCATAGACCTGTCCTGGTTTTAAGGTATCCATAATGTGTTCTAAATCAACTTTGATGTACTGAGATTGTTTTTTTATTGTCCCATTTCGAAAGTATTCAGGAAATTCATTTTTGATATACACCCTATTGTTTAATTTGAGCCGTGATATATAATACACGCCACGTTGATCCATTTGATCTAAATCATCCAGTGAATAATAGCCTAAATCCCGAATACATAGATCACCAGGGCGTAATGTTGCTAAACACTCTGTTCCAAAGGTTTTATCATTATTTTTACCTGGTTCCACTTGGAAATTTAAAAATTGGCCACTATGTAAATCATATTCTAACTGGATTTTTATACCCGCTGTTTGAGCACAACCACCTGATCCAGGATACACACTAGCCAAATGTTTTGGTACCTGGAAAATCGTTGCATCTAAAATACGAATTCGTTGAAAATAAGTGATTGAAGAGCTTGGAATCGCTGATGTTTCACAAATTTCACTTTTTAGTAATGTAGAGAAAATGTGTTTTAAAAAGCAAACAGCTTTTTTATTGAAACGTTTATTGAGTCCTTCTGGACTCATGATCGTTCCTGTAACAGCATGAAGTTGACTACACAATCTCACTAAAGAATCACTCGCTACTCGTTGACTGATCCAGACACATATAGTAGCTAAATCCTGCCCTGAAAATTTACGTTTCCGTTGTACAAAACCTAGTTTTCTAGCAAGACTTTCTAAAAATGAAGGAGTAAGATGTTCATATAATTCTTCAGAAAATAATTGGAGTTCACTTTGGATCGAAAGATTCATAAAAAACGTCATCCTTTCTGTATATTTTTACAAAAAGAATAACGTTTTTTTCGGTTTATAGATATAATTTAATTTATTTTTCTTGGTGCTCCGCATCCCATTCACTTAAATAGGATGCATATTCTAATTCGTCTGGATTATCATGTAGCATAGAAATAAACTCTAATTTATTTCCATCACAATCCAGAAAGTATACACTTGCAGCTGGCATCCATCTTTGGACAATTGGCTCTTGATTCCCTTTTCCCTGACTTCCTATCACTGCTATTCCACGCTTTTCTAACCACAATTTAGAAGTCTTTAAAAACTCTAAATCTACACCAAAAGCAAAGTGTTTCGTCTCAAAGTCTTCAATATTATATACTTCCCATAGTCCAAGCATTTGTTTTTTATTTTCTCCTACCCAAAAGAAAGCCACTCTTCTTTTAGATAGTTTTCTTGCTAATGCTAACCCTAACTTATTTTGATAGAAATCTATCGCCTTTTCTAAATTTCTTACATGTAAATGAGTTTCGTATATGCTCTGTATCATTCTTTTTATTCCTTTCTTTATTGTAATTTTTATGTCGATATCTTTTTGTTATTATAATACAAGTAAAAATATCTTAAATCATCCTACTTTTGTATAATTTTTCTTCCCTAAAAAGTAGGATGTACGGATTTCATTCATATAATTTGAGCTGGTGTTGATGGCTTTTAAAAATAGAAAGCTTATTTTCAAATTAGATGAAAAAAGAGATGAAATTATGGATATTCATGTGGAATTTTCGTTTTTGGGGTACTTAAAAATCTTAAGTTGATGGGCATGTATGGTGACCACGTAATGGCAAAACGTAATAATGCACTTGTTGCTGTGAATGCAAGTGCATTTGCTGATGAAACAGGAAGGGGTGGAGGAAATGTTGCAACTGGAATAGTAATAGAAAATGGGAAAGCTATTGATACAAATATAGATAAAAATACCCCTACAATTATTACGGGTTTAACAAAGTTGGGACAAATGATAACAGGAAATTATTCGACCCAAAAACTTTTGGATAAACAAGTCGTTTCAGCAGCAGGATTTATGCCACAGTTAATTGTAAATGGAGAAAAAATGATCACAGAAGGAGACGGTGGTTGGGGTTCTGCTCCGCGAAGTATTATGGCCCAAAAAGAAGATGGCACAATAATGTTTCTAGTGATAGACGGTAGGCAGACACATAGCATAGGAGCCACGTTAAAAGAGTGTCAAGATATTCTATATGAAAAAGGAGCAATAAATGCAATGGCTATGGATGGAGGTTCTTCTGCTACGCTATATTTAGGAGGAAAGGTTATAGATTCACCTTCTACATTATCACATGAAGATCGTTATTTACCAAATACTTGGGTGGTAACAGCAAACCAAAAACAAAAAATAAAGATGACAATTGATGGAAAAAAATAGACACTAAAATATCAGATGAATTTGATGCGAACATTTCAACGAATTTATAAATTATTAAAAATGGAACAAATACATGATTTTTATTCCATTCGTTGGCAGATTCAAATTATCTTTAAGACTTAGAAATCCTTATTTCATATTCATGATTGGCACAATTAAACCAGCTATAAGAGCTGGTTCTTTTTTGTAATTCAATCTGTGACTCACTTTCGGTAGCTGTCATTTATTTTTAGGAAAGCTGTTTGGCGGGGAATTTACTACAAGTATTGAAAGTTTAGAAGTTGGTTATTGATAAAGTAAAGTGATTTGTTGTTGTTTTTAAAATGATAGACGATTAATGTGAAATCGTCTACCATTTTATTCTCATATAAAACTTTCAAGAAATAAATTTAGCAAACCACGCTATATAATATGCACCTGGAACTAATATAACCTGAGCAACTAATGTACCTAATAATCTCGAAATTAATATCATAAATGTGAAATTCTTTAGTTCCCAATAACTATGATTGTCTTGTACAACTTTATCAGTTAAAAAAGATAATTTAGGATCAATAAGCAGTGTTAATAGAATCGTAGCTACTCCAGTAATAATGTTGGATGAAGACATCGCTGCTTTATCATAATCAGGAATTAATAGGGTTGCATACAATGCAGACATAACACCTACTGTAAATACGGCAGAAACAATTGTATTAATAATAAATAATTTAACTGATATGTTTTTTAAATTTACCCCTTCTAAATTATTTTTATTTATTAAAACAAAATAGTTTTTCATTCTTTTCAAATTAGTACTATTTATTAATTTGAACATGTTTAAAAACGAACCATCTTTTGATAAAGGTACTAGCGCTTTAGAAAAAACTTTCATAAAAAATGGTACTAATAATCCTCCAAGTATTACCCCCATAGTAGAACCTAATAACAAAAATCTAAATTGTTTAATTAATAATTCTAATCCACCATTTTTTGCTGCACTATCAACCAAAGAAGCAGTAAATGGTTGTTGAAACATATTAGAAAATCGGGCAATTAAAGACATAATATTATATATAGCAAAGGCCGATGCAACTAAAGCTAATTTAGCCCCAACAAGTCGAACTCCATATCCTAAAACTTCTATAGAAGTCATAAGCATTAAAAATAAAAAGATACAAATTACTTTAAAAGTAATAAACTCCATAATCATACCCCTTAAGTTTCTGTAAATGCATAACTTAACAACTATATTGCAAATATTCAATATTTTCATTATAATATAAATCAAATTCTATTTCTATTTTATAATCACAAACTATACTTCTTTAATTTGAATGGTGGCAGTATCTTTTAATAGAATTGCCCCCTTGGTTTAACAAATACTCTTTTGTAAATAATATATTTGTTAAACCATTAATTAAGGGGGACTAGTATGCCGAAAGATCGAAAAGAAGAAGTTCAAAACGATACATATGAAGGAAAAGAGATTATGCCAGATAATCCACAATATCTACCGCGTCACATGCAAATGGAGTTGCCTCCCGAATTTTCTGTAAATCCTCTGTTTGCCCGCAAAGGAGAATCAGTCGTTCCGCGCTTTCACATGCCTGATGAAGGCATGTTACCAGAAACAGCGTATCAAATCGTCCATGATGAAATTACTCTTGATGGCAATGCCCGCTTGAATCTTGCAACATTCGTTAGTACATGGATGGAGCCTACCGCAGAGCACTTATATGCCAAATCATTCGACAAGAACATGATTGACAAGGATGAATACCCACAGACAGCCGAAATTGAGGAACGGTGTGTCCGCATTTTAGCCAACCTCTGGCATTCGCCCAGCCCCCTTACGACTATGGGAGTTTCAACAACTGGATCGTCGGAAGCATGTATGCTCGGAGGGCTTGCGTTAAAGAGACGCTGGCAAAACGCACGCAAAAGCGAGGGGAAGCCGGTGGATCGGCCCAATATTGTGTTTAGTTCTGCTGTTCAAGTCGTTTGGGAAAAATTCGCGAACTATTGGGAGGTTGAACCACGCTATGTGAAGGTCAGCCCAGAGCATCCCCGATTGGATCCTCAGGGGGTCCTATCAGCCGTGGATGAAAATACGATTGGTGTGGTACCGATTCTCGGTGAGACTTATACCGGACTTTACGAACCGGTTGCCGCCATTGCGAAAGCGTTGGACGATTTACAGGAGAGGACGGGCCTCGACATTCCTATGCATGTGGATGCGGCTTCGGGCGGATTTATCGCACCGTTTCTTCAACCAGATTTAGTCTGGGATTTTCAATTGCCGAGGGTGAAGTCCATCAATGTATCCGGACATAAATATGGATTAGTCTACCCTGGGTTGGGTTGGATAATTTGGCGGGAAGCTGATGATCTCCCTGAGGATCTAATCTTCCGCGTCTCCTATTTAGGCGGAAATATGCCGACTTTTGCCCTGAATTTTTCACGTCCTGGCGCACAAGTGCTCCTACAGTATTACAATTACCTGCGTTTGGGGAAAAGTGGGTACTATGATGTCCAAAGGGCTTCTCAGAAAGTCGCTCTTTTTCTTAGCAAGGCGATTCAGAAGATGAAACCGTTCGAACTTTTGTCCGATGGTTCGGATATTCCGGTTTTCGCTTGGCGATTGAAAGATGGTTACACATCAAACTGGAATCTTTATGATTTATCTCGACAATTGCGTGTGTTCGGCTGGCAAGTACCCGCCTATCCATTGCCTCCAGATATGGAAACGGTGACGATTATGCGCGTTGTGGTTCGAAACGGATTTTCCATGGATCTCGCGCATTTATTTTTGAGGAACTTCAAACAGGCCGTTGCCTTTCTGGATTCCCTGGATGGGCCTATGCCACATGATACGAAATGTGATAATGGGTTTCATCACTAAGTGGGGGCAGATGGAGACTACAATGGCGATAGTAGTGCACTTTATCAATCAAAAGATAACGGAGAGACATGGGAATTTGTAGAAGAAGTGAAAAAGAAATAGTCAGAATGTTTTTTTAAAAAATAAGGTAACTACTCAGCTATACATTTCATTTAGAAGTTTGGTAAGGAGTATACCTCCAGCCATGAAGATAAAAATGGACCTACACCTCGCTGCCTTTCTTTGTTTTAAAGCTTTGCGCGTAGCAGGAAAAGGCCCTGAACGCTTCTATGCATGGCCAGTCCCTCTCGCCCATTTAAAAAGATGCTTTTCTGGCTTTTTTTCATAGAGGGACTGAGTAGTTACTAAAAGTAAATAATTTAAATCGAACCATAAGCTTGCCGGCAAATTTATGGTTCGATTTTTTTAGGGCAAAGATATCGTTCTAAACGGGTATCACCACAGCGCTATCAACTTAAAAGAGTAATCACCAAAAAAATGAAAAAAGAGCTGACTTTTGAAGAGTTTAGTTCTGTAAATCTAAAAAATTTTAGCTTAAACTTTCTTGTTTAAATAGTTTGGAGTTTCATGTCCTTGTAAAAAAGAGGGGGGAAAATAAATTAAAACGTGCTTTCTCATGTTCACGTTAAATACTTATTTAACGTGAACAACAATTGTAGGAATCTAAAATATTTATTTATATCTATCAAGAGATGGTTTTTATATACCAATTAAAGTAGAATTCAAACTATGTATTTTTCACATAATAAAATCAAAGGTGAAACGATTAATACATAGCATTTAAATATTTTCCCTAGCAAATTAGGGGAAATAATAAAAGTTCAGCAATTTTACATTGCTGAACTTTTATTATTTATTCTTTCCTATTCTACCTAAGCTATCTTTAATAGTTGTTTCTCCAAGCTGTGTGTATAATAAGGCCGTATCTTGGCTAGTATGCCCAAGTTGCTGCATCACTTGTAACGAGTCTTTTTCTTCCATATATAACTTATTTGCCAATGTATGTCTTAATTTATGAGGAGACATTCTTTTACCAAAGGCCTTAGTATATTTTTCTACTATATCTTGAATAGCCCTAACCGAAAGAGGCTGTGCAGTATGTTTATACTTCGATAAAAATACATTTTTTAATTCTTTCCCTGGAGCATATTTTTTATCTCTAATTTCCATATACTTTTCAAGATCATTCAATGCAATTGGGGTAATCCATACAGAATCTTCTTTGTTTCCTTTTCGTATTACATCAATTAGCCTTTCTTTTAAGTTTATATCTTCCATACGAAGATCGGCCAATTCACTTACACGAATACCACTACCAAGAAAGAGGGAAAGAATAGCTACATCACGATCTTTATCTCTTAGGAAATAGAACAACTGATGTTTTGTTAAAGATTTTTCATGTTCGTACTTAATGTAATTCAAAAACTCTTGATCGTCATCATTATGAAATATTTTAGATCTCATACGTTTTGCACGGGCATTTAACGTTTCCTTATCTTTATGTATTTCAATTTTAGCCATTACATTTCTATAAAAATAACATTCTCCATCATCATTCTCTGATAGGGAGGTAAGGTACTTAAATAAAGACTTTAAGGCTGAAATTTTTCTGTTAACAGAGGAATTCTGCATATTTTGTTGTAGTTTTAAAAACCTCATAAAGTTCTCAACATCTTTTTTCTTTAAATTCTCCAAATCAGAGAAGGATATGTCTTTAATGGGCTTAAATTCAATAATTTGTTCAGATAATAGCCAATTAAAGAAAACTCTAAAATCATATACATAATTCAGTAGGGTGGAGGGAGAGGCATCATGCAATTCTTTGTACTCCACAAATTCTTCTATGTAAAAGGGCATTTCATTTAAATTCTCGTATAATTTCTTACGATGTACTGATTTTTGACGTTGCTTGCTGTAATCCATAAAAATCACCTCGTATATACTATAACAGAAAAAATACACGAACACAAGTTCGCGTTAAATTCAATTTTTACACGAACTTATTTACATAATTAAATTATGAAATACTAAAATATACTCAAAACTGAATGGTATAGTGTAGTTGGTCAAATGAAAATTACAGCTAGCTAAGTGATAAACTTGTATAACACCATAAAAACCAGTGCAAAAACTACATATAAATGTATGTAAAATAAAACAATTTTTATATATAAATTCATACAAAAATCAATATATGAAGACAGTTTAAAATTCGTTATCTAACATGACTTGGTTAATTTAAGCATGATTATGAGGAGCAAATTAGATCAACATAAGAAAAAATTCTATATATTAAAAGGTAATTTACTATGAATATTTTCAATGAATAGCTCAGCATTTAATGATTCCTATATAAAATATGAATTATATATACACATGCCAATATACTGAGATTCATGCAATTGAACTCGAAATCCTTAAATACTGTATTAGATTTTTATTTATCTGTCTTATTGTTCGTAAAATTGGTATTTCGTGCGAAGTTGTGAAGTGTTTGTTTTTGCACCATTCTTTCAATTCTTTTATGTGCGTCCAACAGCATTCATTGTTCACTTTTCATCAGTAAGTAATACTTTTTAGTTCCAAATCCGTCCGCTTTTACATATCTTTGTTGATTGTACGGTTATTAATAGCGTGCAATCAACATATAAAACACATTAAGATCAATTTAAGACAAAACAGCTAAGTTAATCCCTTAGGGCCAAATCGGCTGTATTATACTCAAAACCAAGATGTTTGTAATATCAAAAGAGATGGTTTCTTTTATTGCTTTTTTCTTCAAAGGTGTTCTTTATTGCTCTTGTTTTATGTAAAAGTTGAGCCCAATTTATTTCTAATACAGAATTGAAAATATAGCTTTGAAATTCTTTTATCCGTCTCAATAAGATAAGAATTCTTTTCATTTTGAGACGGACTTCCCTCTAATTTTTACAACTTCTGATAAGATGCATTATGTAAATTGGGTAACTGGGAAATACCTTGGTATCAGCGTCTTCGTTATTTTCTATGAATAAGAGGTATTCATAATTTTATACATTGGCTTTAAAACGCTATTTTCAGCACCTAATCACCGTTATTTCCTGCATAAACTTCACATTGTTAACTATCTATATTTTCGTTCGTTGTGTTCGTTTGTTTTGTTAGGAATTAGATTAAATTGAAACTACATTCTTCGTGTTAATAAGTACTAATAAAAAACATAACAAAAAAAGAGTGCTATGAAGAAGTGCACTCTTTCAAATGACTTTACCAATCCCGACGATCATCACGATCATGATCACGTCTGCGACGACACTCATCACAATCGCAGTCACGGTCACGTCTACAACGACGGTCATCGCAATCTCTATCTCTACGTCTGCCGAACATTAAATCATCCCAAAATCTATCACAATCTCGGAAATGTCTAAAATTATTATTGCATCCCATAGATATGATTACCTCCTCTAAAAGTAGAATTCATCATATTCTATGAATAAAAGGTGAAAATAGCTTGTTTACTAGTCTATGTTTTGTCTTTTAGACTAATAATATTTCAATTTGCAAGTCTACCTCACCCCTTATCTTTCCTTAACAACAATCAATCCCAAAATCTTTCCGCTGCTTTCTTACCTAAATAAGCGATAAACCTTTCACAACAATAACTAATACCCATACAATCGAACTAACCGTAAACACTGTCATATAGCTAACATCCAATTTAAAGATGAAACTAACAATCCACGATAATCCTAGCCAAGTAGCTGACCACATTAGCAATAGCATCTCCTAGCTCTTCAAATGCTTTCGTACAACCTTCAGCCGCTTTCTTTAATCGTTCAAGTCTTACTTCAGCTTCAACAGTATCAACATTAACTTCGATATCCAATGTATTTCTAGGTTTCCTTACTTCTTCCATCATTCATCCTCCTAATCAAATGTCCATTTTGTTCAATAAAAAAGAGCACCCGTTTCCGTGGGCACTCCTTTTTAGGGATTGAGATACAAGTAGTATATGCTTGTCCTTTTCAAAAGGTGTAAGCGAAAGAGAGCACCTCCCAGTTAGTGCTCTCTCATAAAATGTATAGAGTAACATGTTGGAAAGACCCTTCTATGATATTATATGATGCTCAATCCTAACTATACCTAAGGCAACCTTTTAAAAAGTTTAATGTGTAATTTCTATATAACAAAGAAAAAAGCACCCGTTTTGGATGCTTAATGTATACTAATATTAATATTGAATAGCTTTATTGATAAACTTTCCAGAACAATAAATATACTAGCTGAAACTGATCTATATCCGATATTCCTTCCTGTAACATTAATAGTAATCTCCGCTAAATGGGTTTTCATATCATCTTTTTCAAAAATTTTATCTTCAACCTTTTCAATTATTGCTTCACTATCCACTTCTTTAAAAGTTTTCAGCAATCTTGTTTCTAATAAAGTAAAATCAAAATTTTCATCCTTAACCACATCAAATTTAATCTTCATTTTTCTTTCCCCATTTTTAACAAGTTAACATCATTGAATCAATATAATTATATATACTTGTATTAAATAATTCAAAAAATATGTTTTATAAAACTATCAGCCATAGTTCACATCTCCAATAGAGAGAAATGAAAAAAACAAATGGTAAAGTTCCTTCTTTCAAGGTCAAGACTATCTTCAACCTTCTCCAAATCACCGCATCATATAATTTTCTAGCTTTCATAGCTACGCGCTTTACATTCGGTGACTGGGAGAAGACTAAGAATCTTCTCGTTTATACTCCGTAGAGTCGGTGATACGAACACCATTTTTATATTGCCGTATATAAAGGGAATCAATCTTTATATACAAGTCAGCACTGCATTTTCCCACTGCCTTACTCTAGATAACAAGATTAGTAGGGGACATACGCGGACAAGGGGAATTATCCGTCTTATTATCTAGAGTAAAGGAGTGACAAGTTCCTTTACACCCTGTTTTATCCCAATAGTAAAAATCGTGAGTAATTACTATTGGTGATAATTCAAGTTACGTATACAACAGTTTTAAAGCAAATGATTTTACGCACCAGAACAATTTTCATTCAATCATGAAAACCATCCCCATTCGTAGAAATCGACATAGACAGGAATAATAGATTTATATCTATTTTCAGCTAAGAAAGGTGGTTCCGAGCTGAATGATAAATATAAATAATTTCGGGAAGCTCTTATCCCCTCTAGCCTCCGCGTCACCGAGTAACGTTATTATAATGGGAACGCTATCCCATGAAGCGTATCTTCTTTTCAAAGAGCGTTTCTTCATGAGATAATCGTACCGTTTATTCATTTATCAAAATCCCCCCTATTTAGTCCCCTTTTTTGTCGGGATTTTGTCGAAGTTTTCAAAAACATAAACATTCCAACTTTTTATATTTTTCCTTATTTTGATAATATATGTATCCTGTTTTTGTATATATATCATATAATTAAACTATTATAATTTTACATAAGTAAGGATGGTTAGACATGACGGTACAACAAGAAAAAGTAACAAAGCGGGTTCTTTGCAGGAAATGTAAATCCAATCAAATAGTTGGTAATAAACGTGGTTATAATTTCAAAAGGATGTTTTTAATTCTGTTTCTTATGTTAGCTACACTTATAGCTATTGGAATAGTTCCTCGACATTCTCCACTTCATGATATGGCTGCATTTGTTGGTTTTTTAATTATGCTCCTAGGGGCGCCAATAACTTTATTCAGTGGTTTTATTGGTAGAAAAAATATTGTTAATGGTTGCATGAATTGCGGACATATATGGATGCCTAAAAAATAAAACATCAAAAGCCAAATGGATAGTTAATTAAAAACTGTCAATTTGGCTTTTTTTATGTTATTAAATCATCCCTAAAGATGTAGCGATCAATCGAATCGCATTTTTCTTCTTATAATAGAAGTGATCTTTCTTCATCGATAACTCATTATATATGAAGCTGTCTTTCGGCTTATCTGCATTTAAGTACTTCTTCTTGATAATCTCTGCCTCGTCATAATCTAAAACGTACTGTAAGGCCTTATCAATCTGTTTGAATTTGATATTGCTAATATGTCGCGTATTTCTAATCTCAGGGAACAAACTAATTCCTTCTTGTTTTAACTCCACTTCATTCTCAAAACGAGTTTTCAATGCGCGGTATTCCTTTAAAATTTTTACTACTTCTCTCTGAACCTGTTTTTCTGTCTCTCTATCGATAGCTGGTAATAAAGTTAATTGTTCCATCTGTAATCCCCCTATTTCGAATTTGTGTTTTTAACATCACATAAGGTACGTGAAATTTTACTATCTCATTGTTGAATAAGGGAACATCGTGCATTAACATAGCCCCCACCACACTATTGCGCATTGTTCCGTTATCCATTAAGCATTTAATAATTTTCGTTTCTTATTGGCCATCTTCTCTTTTGCTGCTTCAATGTTATTCACTGTCTTTTTATGTTCCTGATCAAATTGAATCATGCCATCAAACATAACAGGAGTTACTGCTTCATCGATGTATTGCAAGTAATCAACTGGCGCTCGTTCTGTCTGATCTACTAAGTATCCATAAATATCAAAGTCTGCTCTTCGTATCGACTTCTTACCTTTTGGTTGTTGCGACATTCTTACGTAAGATTGAATGACTGATAGTGGTACTGCAAATACTGACGGTCCTTACTAAACCCAATAAGGAAGAAACAAATCGCTCCCATCTTCTCCGCTGTCTCTAGATAATCCAATTGGTGCTGCGCGATGTTCTTTAAATCAAATCTATTTATCTCATTTGTAGACTTTGCTTCAAACGCTATAGCTCGTCCTTTATACACAACGTCATAGTCTACTGTGCTTTTTGACTCGTAATAACCATCTTTCACACGTCCATAAACCATTTTTAATACCTTCACAGGAGTCGGACGCTTGTTTATAAGCGCCACTCCCTCGCGTTGATACATTTCATTCGATAGATTGATAAGCTTTTCAAAAGCCATTCCACGGTTACCTTGTCCCATTTTTATTCCTCCATTTCTTTCTTGCATTCTTCAAGAAAATCAATAACTTCCTGAACATACTCCCTTGTTGTCATACTCTCCATTACATATCCTTCATCGTTATAAACATTAACCTTATTTCCTATAAACTCCATTCCACACATTCCGTCTGCACCTAATAGCTTTACGTTACCTTCCATTCTTTTAATCTCGCTTTCTATTCAAAGGATTATTTCATTAAAATCTTCACAAACCATAACTTCGAATTCTTAGATCCAAATGAACCTCTAGACGAATACACCATATGCTAATTTAAATACTTTCTAGGAAAGCAGGTGAGTACTATGCCATCAGTTGTAGCAAACCTTGTCGTACAAAATAGTGCTGGTTCTTTCAATTTAGGGGATTTTTATAACGTATCTCCGAAAGAAAATACGAAAGCTTATAATGGTTCGGGCTCCTCAAATGTTGGATTTGTCGTTAATACCTTTAGCGGTGTTAGCGCAACAAACACATTTGATGCTGATGTTGCAGACCAAAATCAAGTTGGGACAGCTTAAATTTATTCACTTCCTTCTCCCCACTGAATAAAACTCAATATCCCGTCCATACTATAGATAACCCATCTTTAATGTACTGTAACCATTTAGATCTTCTTTAAGACTGAGCAGTTAGCTTTTGCTAGCTGCTCTTATTTTCTGCGATTGGTTACATTTCCCTGATGCTTTTAACATAATATTACGTTACAATATAAAAGAATAAAATATATTGAGCTGTTATACCATTACCCTAGGAAACTAGGGTTTTTATTTCTACAAAATGAAATTTTTATTAAATTGCTTATACTTTATTTCTCAACCACAACGTATGGAATTAGAATGAAATGAATGGTAATATATAGACATCTCAATTACGTTAGAGCTTGTTTCCTTGCAAGCTCTTTTTTTATTTAAATAGCGTTTTTTTCAAAATGATGCCCTTACTCATTTGGACACATTTACCAGTATTTTTACCAAAAAATTCATGATATGGTTATTTAGTCGAGTACGTCATTACTTGACGATTACCCTTAGAAGCCCCGCAGACAATCGGGGTTTCTTTTATTTAAATAATGATTTTGTTCACTTTTATAGCTTGCTATTCCTCATAGTTGTGTTTTTCTTCTAGGACTTTTATAAAGTTAAAGTGTCCATCGAGATAACAATCATTGATATAACCCCCAAAATATATTTCATTAACTTCGCTTAAAGTAAAATATTCATTTTTTCATTCACCCAAGTTCATAACATATTCTTTTCCTCTGGTAAAATAATGATTAGGTGCCCCATGCGCATTTTATCCACTGGAAATAACACCTTTTACGTACTTAACTATTAGAAACTTCATTTCTGCTACTTCTGCAATAGCAATTTTGTTCACTTTTTCGATACATTTATGAAACATTCATATGTTATCTTCAGTATGTTCTATTCTTTTTATAAAACCGTGTGAGATATACCAAAACAAGAAGCCCTAGAGCCCTAACCCTAGGGCTTCTTGTTTTAAATAAGGATTTTGTTTAGTTTCCATTAACCGTTTTGATTCATTTACATACATTACTATCACATGGAATTTCACAGGTCTCTCTGGACCAGTTACCTTGTATTCCTTGTGAGCCTTGTGGAAAGAATCCGTTTATGACTAACGGGTTCTTTTATTTATTCTTCATACAATAACTATTTTGTTAAATTTTCAATAGTGAGGTTAATAGCTCCGGCTTGATCTAAACCTACTAATAAATTCTCTGCTACTGCCTTTGCCATATGAGTAGCACATGCGATTTCCTTACCATCCACAATAATTTTTAATTCTTCTCCGAGATCTTCAATTTTTACATCCTTCATATTTTTCATTCCCCTTTACGAATAATCTTTTTTGTATTACACATACTACCTCTAAGCCGGTTTCTCCCCGGCTGCACTCTTTCAAATCGGAGAATTCTCCTTCGTGTGCCGTGCAAGAACGTAGCAGGTAAATTAGTCAATTACCTGCCGTTTTTGCGTAGAAGCGTATAATTTTTTAACAAAATAACGCTTTTGTTTGGTTTTATTCCGTAAATATAGGTAATGCAGTGTCTATATGAATCGCTTTTCCACCAATAACGCGAATATCTAACGTTTTATTTTTATTTTCGTCGTACTTCATACTGTAAATAACTGTTGCATTGTTGCATGTGTACACAAATTCATCTCCAACTTCCATTTGCTCACCATTCAATTCTTCATTTAATGCTTTAAAAAACAAATGCAATTCTCTCATCTTTCATTCTCCCTTTCTTAATAAAATTCAAATTTGGTCTTACTTCACATCGACACGGTTTTGACTTACTTCTCTGCTAAATCCGTTCGGAAATCGCTTCATTAACTTATGAATGTTCTTCTCTGCGATCTCATTTAAATCAAGATGGTGAGTTTCCGTTAATGCCGCCAGGTACCAAAGTACATCACCTAATTCCTTCTCAACCTCGTCTTCATTTAAATTGTGGCCATGATATACAGCCTTCTTGATATGGTCCGTAACTTCTCCTGCTTCTCCGCATAATCCCATAGCATAGTTTGTAGCGTTCTGCTCGTATGTTCTTCCTGCTGCAAATGTTCTTGTAACTGCTGTTTGATAATCTTTAAAATTCATTCCATTCCGCTCCTTATAAATAACTTTTCAATTTCTCTTTCTGTTTCTTCAACACTTCCAAGGAAAGTTTCGTCTTCCGCTTCTCGTTATCCAATCCCACCAAGTGATATTCCATCTTACGAATTTCACCCTCCACTACTTTGAGTTCGCTTTGCACCTGCACCGCAGTTTCTTTTTTCATTATTTACCTCCCTTTGCTTCGCTAATTAACTTCGTGATCTCGTATACACCGTTCTCCATCTCCATCATTCCTGATACACTCCTTTTATTAGATTCCACAACTCTTGTTCAGTCATCTCATAAAGTTGTCGCCCTGTCTTTTCTTCTTTAAAAATTCCTTTTTGTAGTAATACATCGATGTAGATTTGTTTCCTGTCCATGTTGCCTCCTAGCTGATTTGTTTCTTTTTATATTCCCTCGTAGGCTTTGTAGCCGCTTTTATCTCATTCCATCCAAGTGAAAGCCTCTTAAGGTATGTGTGATATGCAATTCCATTCTTTTTAGCTAAATCCACATAATATTTATCAAATTTATTCAATGGCTTTGTTATCGCTTTTTCTATATCCAAATTAAGGGATTGAACACGAGCATCTACATTGTTTTTGCTAATTCCGTTCCTTTTAGCTATTTCATAGTTTTCCCACGTTGGTACAGGTTTATATTTCACGCTTATCCCCCTAATCCAATGCCATAATTTCATCAAGAGATCTATCTGATATATAAGTATCAACAATCTGTATCTCACCATATTTTTTCCTAGCCATTCCCTCGGCTTCGCTCTTCGTCTTCGCTTCAAACCACCGTAACTTTTGTCGTTGGTCCTTATCGAAGATTCCGTTTTCTAACATTTCTCATTCCTCCTTGTTTTTAGGAGAAAACATTTGATATAATGTAAGTGAGTCATTACAAATGTGTTTTCTCCAAACCGTCCTAGGCATAGGGCGGTTTTTTATTTTCTCAATAGAAATTAATGAATAATTCTGTTAATATTTAATTACCGATATGTGTAACAACCTGCCTGTACTTCTGTACGGGCTTTTTATTATGCTAGTTTTTAACTAGCGGATACATTTTCCCCACCCTTTCTCGATGCTTTCACGCATTGAGAAAGGGTGGGAACCTATTTGCTAGGTGGGGAATACCATTGTATTCCTGAATATTCTGACAAGCGAAGGCTTGTCCATTGTTCATAATTCCGTAACACATATACACGAGTTCCTGTGTTAGACTAAGGTCATTCGAAGAAGTCATTCGTTATTAATAGAATCAACAATTCTTAATACCCCATCCCCTGCCCTAGCTCCCCTGCTAGGGCTTTTTGTTTTCTCTCGACTCTTTTTGGATTTCTAAAAGAGCATGGAACGTATTTCTTTTAATCGTTTCCAACAATCGAAAAGCTTCATGAGCTGTATAACCTTCTTCTTCAACTAATCTTGTAAGACCAGTGATTATTAGTTGTTGACCGAAACTATCTAGATTTAATTCATCTTTACTCATTTTTCACTCCCCTTTGTTCATAATTTCGTAATATCTATATATAAATTTTTTATAAATTATGTGTTACACTTTGTACATTCCAAGAAGTCCTTATGGAATCGACAACTCAATACCCTTAGTTATTACCCTGCATCCCCTGTAGGGTTTTTTCTTATTTAGCTAGAGTGATGATATACTTGTATGTTTCCTCAACCTTATCTGCGCTGTTATGTACTCCTCTAGCTCTTAAATCCTTTATGATCCACAAGATTTTCTTTCGTTCGTATTCATCACGCTGCTGTTTATTCATTATCTTCCATCCATCCTGCTTTCTTTGCTGCAGCATCTATTCGATGCACTAAGTATGCCGATAAACATATAGCTATCGCGACAATTATCAAAGATAGTGAGCTTTCCATCCTAAACCGCCTCCTGTTCCAGTTCTTTCTTCAGTCGGTCTATGATATAAGCTTGTCCTTTTGGCGTTACGTATGTTGTTGTCCATGTGAAAAAAGGATTTATGAGCTTATTAATAGCTACTACGTGTCTTATATTTACTGGTTGTTCAGCAGATATGAAAGTTGTAGAAGAAGATGCTACGGAGAAATTACAAGATAGCAAGTTGTCGCCGTATATTGAAGAGACTATTTACAAGGCCGGTAATAGGAATAAAGATGAAACCTCAGTAAACATTAAAATAAATGTAGATGAAGGATTCTCTGACTTAGAAAAAGTAGAGAAATACGAGGTAATGAGTGACGCTATTGCGAAATTGGTGGGGTCCTCTAATCTAATCAAATGTGGAGATGACAACTATTGTATTTACGACAATATACAGATTTCTTATGATAATAACAACTACAAAATGAGTGTTATTGATAAAGAATTAGTTATTAATGATAACGAAAGGTACACAAAGTCAGATTACAAGTCTGATATAGATCAAGTAAACAAAATAGATCCGTCTGAAAAATATAAGGGGAATTACAACTCAGTTCCTTCTTCTTCAACAGGGCAAGGACAATCATCCACAAATGCCCCTAAAAAGGACTCAGCTAACTATGATGCTAATGGTAATTATAAACCCGTTGACCAGATGAAACCTGAGGAAATCAAAAAAGAGTTAGAAGGAATGCTGGAGGAATCTTTAAAAAGGTAGTTTGAACAAAATATAGATTTGAATCATATTTCTCAATGAATACAATAACTTAACGTGGCAAAATATTATTGGGATGGAAGTCCAATACATATTATTAAAATTGAAGTGGTTCAAGTCGGAGAAAGGCACCTTAGGGTGTCTTTTTTTCTATCTATAATCCCGCTATTATTATATTTCAGGAGGAACATAAATGAACAAGAAACTAATCATTGGCATTATCGCCGTAATATTTGTTATCATTGCTTCCATATCTATTTTTAAGGATTCCAAATCAGAAGATATGAAACCTAAGTATTCACAAAAAGATATGGATAAACTTATCGATCAACACTTTAATGAACAGCAAGAATTAAAAACACAAATCAAAGAATTGAAATCTAAAGTAACCTCCTATGAAAAAGAGCAAACTAGGTCACTTCAAAAAACTACACAGCCGAGTCAAGAAACACCTAAACTGCAAGAACAACCAGCACAAGAAAAGCCTAAAAGTGAATCAACAACTACAAATGAGTATACTCTTCAACAATTAAAAGAGGCTTTCCCAGTTGGAATGGAATTTAATCAATATGTAGAGAAGAAAAAAACTATGCATGTAGATAATCCTTTTAGTATTTCTCTAAAAAAGGGCAATGTCGGAAGTGTTATTAAAGCTAAAGATGGATTATTAGCAGTATGTGTTGATGGTAACAAAATAATTGACCTAAAAACATTTGGATCAACTGATGAAGTTAAAGCATATGAACAGAGTCTACGAGGAAAATAAAATGCGGTTATTAAGCCGAGGAAGGCACCTTAGGGTGTCTTTTCTTTTGGTATTAAAAAGCACATGGTTATCTCCAAGTGCTAACAGCATTCACAACAAAAAATATATTAAATGTTTTTTACCAAAATAGAGCTTTCAAACGTAAACTTCCCATATATTTATAATTCTTATATAAATGATGGTTTTGAATTTTACTCAAAATCACCTTAGAAAAAGAATTATCACAACCTACTATTCCATCCTTATCTAAAGTGAAGCTTTCTGCATCTTCATTATCACCTTCGAAACCAATATCAATTGTTAATTCTTCTCCATCAGACATAACTCCCATTGGAGCAGCCCAATCAATATTACTCATTACCTTTCCCCCTTTAAATATTCCACAGCAATGAATCTTGTTTATGCTTACATTTCACATTTAACTTATTTCTTCCGATACGCTCGATAATCTCATCTTAAGAATGTAATAAATTAGAAATAGGCACTCAAAAGAGTGCTTTTACTATTTCTCAATACTCGAAATTATTTAACGTGGTAAAATAATAATTGGATTGGCATCCAATACCATATTACGATGGTTCAAATCGCAGGAAGGCACCTTAGGGTGTCTTTTCTTTATGTTATTTTTTTATTTATAAAGTGTTTGAATTCAAAAAATACATAGATTAGAACTTAATATAATAATCCTAATAAATCGATAATCTCAATAATTTTCTTATCTTCTACTCTACAATAAAGCCTTGTACCCTTGCGCTCACTAATTACCATATTACCTTTAGTTAGTTTGCGTACATGTTGTAAAGTCATAGGTTCCGAAATATGCGTCGCAGCACTCAACTGAGAAACTGTCAAAGTCCCACTTACAATCAATTCACGTACAATTAATAAACGACTTAAACTACCTAATAACTCTAAGATTTCAGCACCACTTTCATAATTACTAGGATCCATATTGAAATCGCCCGACATACTATTCATCTCCCTAATATCAATACAAATATTAAATAGCTTAACATAAAAACAAAAAGTATTCTCCTAATATTTTCTATAAAAATGCAAAAAAAATTCAAGTCGGAGGAAGGTACCTTAGGGTGTCTTTTCTTTATTTTTAAGAGGACCTGCTCAATTCATACGTAAAAACATAAGGTAAAGTGAATCCATTAAAATACATGAGTGACCTTGAATTTCCCCTCCTACTCAAAGGAGAGATTAAAATGGGCTTTGGTGGTAGTTGCGGCGGCGGTTTCGCTGGAGGCTTTGCTTTATTAGTTGTATTATTTATTTTATTAATCATCGTTGGAGCTTCTTGCTTCTGCTAAAAAACTATCGGAAAAGACACTCTTATATGGGTGTCTTTTCTTTATGCGTTAAAAAGCCCACCTATTTCCGTAGGTGGGCCTTATCTTTATTACACAATATCAAAGTATACTCTCTTTTTCTCATAAATTTTATGTAATTATACATACTCATAAAATTTACACTAAATGAATATTACATGTAGTAAAATATAACTTGTGGACACATTCTATAAAGCAGATTCTCTGATTAGAAGGCGTAACACATCACAACCATATAGATGTGGCGTTGCTTTAATCTAGCCAAGCAAACGATCTCGATTCTCTTGTATTTGTACACTAACAATCTGGTAAAAATAAATGATTCTGTTTTATAGGACGTGTTTATTTATGTTTACATGAAAAATAAAGTACGTGAAATCATTTTATTCTATATTGAAAATGCCCCTTTTAAGGAGCCACTTATTTTACAATGTACTGTTGTATTTTTTTTATTAATACTTTTGCCCCTTCTGGACTTAATGTTATCTTTGCGCTCGCTAGAGAAATGTTATCCTCTGAAATCTCCTCTGTTATAGCGCAAACACCTCCAGGTTGATACTTCTGTAAAACAATATTTTCGCCTTCCACAAAGATTTCTAATGGTGATTTTTCTTTCATACCTAGCGTAGTTCTAAGTTCCTTTGGTATTATCACACGCCCTAATTCATCTACTTTTCGATTCATTCCTGTTGATTTCATTTTGTTCATTTCCCCTCTTCATAATCTATTTTTCCCATGTTTATTCTTTGCTATTGTAACAAGCTTTCACTAAATATGAAAAACAAAATAATCGCAAAAATCATGGTAATTCTATACAAATAAAAACTCCATTATATTCTGTAACAAGACAGATGTAACGGAGTTTTTATTTGTATGTTCTATTTTACGAATCATCTAGCATTATGAACCCAGTTTTACAAACTAATAAAATATTATCTTTCTTTTCCTTCTGTTTGGTTAGCTTGGAACTCCATTTTTAAAGCGATACTATCTCCTTGAAAAACATTTTGGTCCATTCCATTGTCTTCAAATATAAACTTTATCCAAAACCAATCTGTTTTTCCAGCTTTTAGCCCTCCTGTTTCAGACCATTTTGAGTGAAAAACTTTTTTAGAGGCAATCTCTGGATGTTGTGATTTTAATTCCGCAAGAGTAGTTTCATATACAGGGTTCTTAGCTGGATCCCAATCCCAAAGGAATTGTACTTTAATATGTTTACCAAATTCTTCTGTGTTGTTGTCTTGTTTCAAATCATTCACCGTGTAGTCCATTTTCATAACAATATCTTTGATATCCAATGTACCACTATTTTTTAAATTGAATTTCTTTAATATCTTGTCCCCAGGTTTCAAATTTTCTAAATTTAGAGATGTTGTAGGCTGCATAACAAGATCTAGCGTACCAGCAGCAAATGTATTGTTTGTAACTACCTGATCGCTAAAGAATGCGTATGTTCCTCCACCTATTAAAGATAAACCAAGGGCAGCTGAGACAACCCCTACACCTAATTTCGTTTTAAATGACATTTTTATTCCTCCCTATCCCATTTTATTTTCTATGCAACTCCCTAACAAAAATAATAACCCCCAATATTGGTATACCATGTAATTCCATTTTTTTATATAAAATCAAAAAAATTCTTATTGAGAAAATTTTTGGTTGATCGAAAATAGATGTGACAATGGACAATCGACTACATTGTAGTTCCTAAGGAAACTACAATGGGATATACTCATATACATATCAAACAAGTGTAGGGAATAGGTAGGGAATCTCTATTGATGTGCCCTCAACTTGCTTATTTACGTTATGAATTTATACACAGTCGTTTTTTCTAAACCGTATATATGGGATGAAGGAATAAACGGTATCGATCAAAATTTGTACCCCTTAGAACAAAAAAAAGAGGGAATCTATTTCTAGATTCCCTCTTTTATATGCTATAGACGTTTATCTTTCTGGAAATTCAGCTGAAAATGATCTGCTTCATTATATACTCCAAATTCATATCCTTTTTCCTTATAAAACTTAATAATTTCTGGAAGTGCCTGTAATGTCTGTGGTTTTTCATGCATGAGAACAACTTCCACATCATCTGTCGTTGCCTTTTTAGCATTTTCTATAAGCTGGTTTGGATTATCTTTTAACTTCCAATCATTAGAATCAATTGTCCAGTCCCAAACTTTTATTCCAGCCTCTACAATTTGATTTCGAATTTCTTCATTTTTCAATCCTGGTGCTGAACCATACGGTGGACGAACCAATTTAGGACTTGTACCCGTAATATCATGGATAAGAGCTAATGCTTCTTTCATTTCTGGCACAAATTGCCCGGTTTTGTATAACTTGTTGCTATTATGTGTCATACTATGTGCACCAATATAATGCCCCTCTTTTATTGCTCGTTTTACATTTTCCTGAAGACTGGTATTTTGCAAATTACTTCCTTGCATAAAAAATGTTGATTTAACATTGTTCTCTTTTAATACATCTAAAAATTGACCAGTTAATGTGCTCGGACCGTCATCAAATGTTAAGTAGACTACTTTTCCTACAGGTTTTCCATCCGGCCTTTTTTGTCTTGTCGGCAGTGTTTCGTTTTTCTTCTCTTGTAGTTGTGTATTAACTTGTTTGGTACTTTCTTGAGCTCCCCCTTTCGCAGGAGTGGAGTTAAATTTTCCAATTAAAAAGAACATTAAAAAAGCCGTCGCTAGAACACCCCCTAACGATATTAGTGCTTTTATTATTACACTTGCTTTATTCTGGCTTCTTGATTTCTTCATTACTTATCTATCCTTTCTCACTTGATTTTTATATTCATTGTTTATAAATTCGAACCTTTATTTGGTTGACTCATTATTTCCAGTCGGTTCTTACAATAAATAGATTAATAGATAAAGATAAAGATAAAATGCAGATAATGTCGAAATCAGTTAAAGAATCATTCATTGTCTTCACTCTTTAATAATGTATGAAATAAAAAGTATTTTCCGTTCTATTAAAAATATTAGCTTGATAGCGATGGGGTAGCGCCAACAAAACGCGAATTTCGTACGCTAAACAAAATTTTATAAAAAAAGCCGGCTTCCTGTACGCTAAGGAGCCAACTTTTTTGGATTTAAAAGTTTGATTATTATATATGACTCTATTGCAAATTTACATTAAACATATTTCTTGAAGATTTTTACTAAAGAAGCCGTTTTCCCACTAAGAAAACGGCTTCTTCTTAATACTAATTCAGTTATTTTGCTTCTTCAGACCAGTGTTTCTATAAGTTATCTTAAATGGTCGACATTATAATTAATTCATTAATTTTTGGTTCGGCACTTTATCTTTTACTGAATTTAGTTTTAATGCAGAAGCCATTATAATTACCATGCTTACTAATCCAATCCAAACAAGTATTGATACAGGAGAACTCCAAGTTAATCCGTTACCGAGACATGAAAGTCCCTACAAAATTTGTAATAATGTTTAATTATCAACGTTTTTTTATAAATTTTTAGTTTAGAGATTCATGTCTTTCTACACCCATCTGTACATGTAGAAAGACATGAAAATGGGTACTAAATGAACTTTCTCTGTAGATAATTCAGCATTTTACACTATATAATTAGTTCTTACTTTCATGATTTTTTACAAACGACGTGAATCTCTAAACTGTTTTGATAGGAAAGTAAAAGATTTATTTACTTTCTATTTATCAACGTTTGTTAGTGTAATTTTAGTTTAGACTTTCATGCCATTCTACACTTCTTATTAGAACTGTATTACTCCATATTAATTTCTTCTAAGATTATAGATGGATTAACAACAAATATAATGAAGTTTAAATTTGTAGTATGTATTAGTATTCTATTCTTCGAGGAAGATGGAGTCCCAATATAAACAACATGATCGAGCTTATTATGAGGAACGTCATTCGTAGATATAGTAATTATATCTTTTAAAGGGATGGTAATCTCTGCTGATTGCCATGCAATCATTATACTATCTTGGGATTTTTTTATGCTAATTCTTGACATTTATATCAATCCTTTATTAGTTTTAGATAAATAATTAACCAATTATCTAAATTATTTTAAATTAACCATCTATTATGATATACGGATTTTAAAAATTTTTGCTTATGTATGCAAAATTACATGTGTAAACTTCTTATTTTCATAAAAATACATAGCATAAATGGAAAATAAGATAGCCATAATTCCAACAGTAAGCCCTAATATATATTCTGTTATTCTTCTTAAGATTAACATTCCTTAAAATACAATATTATTCGAAATTATTCTATTAAAAGTAAATTACAAATTATTTACTTTTATAGCTATAGTGATTTATATTTTTACGAACCAAAAAAGCACTCTTTCAAGTGCTTTTTCTAATACTGCATAAAAAATTATGCTTTTTCGATCTTAAAACATATTGTAAATAGAGTTTACTAACTACCTCAATTAGAATTATATAAAGGTATAAAAATGTAATTTTATTTAAACAAATCTAGCTTTAAATGACAAAGAAATTTTATATGAGTTAGTTTAAGCTATCCTCTTTCTAAAATGTTATCGAGGTATTTATTTAGAGAAATATTAAATACTTCTTTAAGAATCTGCTGATATTCTTCTTCATTTATAGTTCGTTTACTTTTTTGGCCTTTTCTTGTTTCTGTAAAACTTCTTTTAGTCACTACTCAGCCCCTCTATGAAAAAAAGCCAGAAAAGCATCTTTTTAAATGGGCGAGAGGGACTGGCCATGCATAGAAGCATTCAGGGCCTTTTCCTGCCACGCGCAAAGCTTTAAAACAAAGAAAGGCAGCGAGGTGTAGGTCCATTTTTATCTTCATGGCTGGAGGTATACTCCTTACCAAACTTCTAAATGAAATGTATAGCTGAGTAGTTACCTTATTTTTTAAAAAAACATTCTGACTATTTCTTTTTCACTTCTTCTACAAATTCCCATGTCTCTCCGTTATCTTTTGATTGATAAAGTGCACTACTATCGCCATTGTAGTCTCCATCTGCCCCTTGTCCAACTAACATATTAAAAACCCGATCTTTCTCATATGGCATACTAGGAGAATCAAAAGGACTTATTGTCGACTGTGTATGATCTAATTTCACTTCATGCGGCGGATATTCTACCTTTTTGAAAGATCCCCCCCCATCATCTGTGCGATATAACTCTCCCTCATTACCAGAAGGTCTAACTGCTCCTAAAAACCCAAGTTTATCATTTATAAAAGTGATTCCTGATACACTACCAATCCCCCTATTAAATGGGTCTGGATTGATAACCTCCCATGTTTCCCCTTCATCACTAGTCTTGCTTAATGAATAAAAGGCGCTCCCTAATGCTTTATCTGTCATATTTAGTTTATAACCAACTTCTTTTGATAGGAAAAACTGTTCTTTTTCATTCTTTAAATCTTGTTGTTTCTTCTCTTTAAGCCTATCTTCATTTGGAGGCGTCTTTGATTTACTCCAACTTGCGTCACATATTAAATTATATCTAGCAGGGACTAGCTCTTGCTCTTTTCCAGGGACAAATATAGATACAGTATATCCAATGATATTAGAAGCTGCTTCTTTAAGACTCTGCCCCTTACCATCCTCAGTAATATTAATAATTCCCTCTGTATTGGATCCCCAATTTCTTTTTCCATAATAAATCAACCCATACTTACTTTCATTCCACTTTCTAACCGTTTGCTTAACTGGAATTGCCTTAACCGTTTTAATTAAAGGTTCTACTAATTTATCATCATCATAATCAGGCTTTGCATATCCGTCTCGTATTATAGTAATATCTTCTGATTTCTTCTCATTATAAGAGATTAAATAAGTTTCTTCTTTCCCATCAACATTTTTCCCATAAACAAATGTATCAAACGCTGTGATTGTTCCATCTGAATGAAATGTAAGATCAAAATCAGTTGCCATATACAATTTCTTTGGCAAAGGATATTTTTTATTTATATCTTCAAAAATACCTTCTACTCCAGATTCATATATATTATTATGTTTAAGTTTAACTGACCTTTCATGTTTTAACCTTTCTATAAACCATGCTAATTTGCCATTGTAATTTATTGCACTTTTATAAATCTGCATCCCATAAAATGATGTAATTGCAACAATAATGATAATAGAAATGGATCTCCATGCTATTGAATTAGTTAATTTTTTAGATTCATATTCTCTATTTTTTATCACCCGCATTGTAGTAAATGTAGTCATGGATATAAAAAGTACTATACATAATAAAAAAATATAAATATTATAATTCATTCTTCCGTACTTACAGTATAAGGCTAACTCATAACAAAAAATCCCGTATACAATTATTAGTATTGGATTTGTTACTAATGACAGAAGTATCCTTTTTGCATTTTCCCTAAATATAGAAACCACTCCTAATTACATGAATTACTGATATTAAGTATACTTTATTGTAAAGTAACAAAAAAGCTATTTAATCTTGCCGCCAAAAATACAATAGACATCTGTCTATTAAAGCCGTTTAAAAATCTAGTTGTTTCATAGACAATGGATTTTTGAGTGAATACTAAAGTTGCTTCATTTGAGAGCCAAATAATGAAAATGAACCCTCATAATAAACATAACAAATAGAGTATTTGCATTTAAACTCTATAAAACTCAAATGTATTTTTTTCTAGACATATTGCTTCATCGGAATTTTTGATAATAATATCAAAACATTGACTGCATGGATGCTCTTTAAAAAAGCATCCATTTTCAGGTTTTACAATTGATTAATTTTTTTCATTTCCTTTTTACGCTCAGCTCGCAGTTGCTCTAAAAAGCCTAAAAGTCCTAACAAAGTAGCGAAGATAGCTGCTTCAGCAAAAACGCAGTTGAACCAAGTAACCGTGTTAAGAATTCACCGGAAAATATTTGTAATTATACGAATAATTAGATATTTATTTATCGAATCCCAAATATATAATATTTTAACAGAATATTTTAATATTTAAACGTAAGTGAAATAAAAATATTAGGAGGATTTGCAATGTTCAAAAAAATCATTTTATCTAGTACTATTCTTTTGGGAACTTTAGGTATAACAACTTTGTCTTTTCCAGAATTAAGTTTAACAAAAGCAGAAGCTGCGATTAATGATGCGAAGATTCAAAAGGTTAAGGTTGCTGGTAGAGATTATGAAAATGGAACTGATGTACCAGCTTATATGACAGGTTCTTTTTCTATGGTAGGAGATAAAGGAGTAACATATACTATTAAACAATATGAGTTTAATAAAGTTATTGGTACGACAAATGTTACTACAAAGGGGTTATCTTCTCCAGTTGTTTTCCCTATGCCAATCACAGAGGGAAATAAATATGAGGTAACTTACAATGGCCGAGTGATTAGTACTTTTGTTGTCCGAGGACATTAATTAATCAAAAAGAACTGAAGTCAATTTTGACTTCAGTTCTTTTTCTGGAACCTTATAATCCATTTTTTATTTAATTCGACCATATCCTGCAATATATTTACTCCAATACGTACTATCTAAGCTAGCTTCACCTACTCCGGAATTACTAGCATTATAAAACTTGTTATTACCAATATACATACCAACATGAGTAATACCTGATTTGCCCGCAACCGTTCCTTTAAAGAAAACTAAATCTCCTGGTTGAAGAGCCTTTTTTTCAACGCGTATTGTTTGATTATATTGATCTTGTGATGTGCGTGGTAATTTAATCCCTTGTGTTCCATATCCCCATTGCATTAATCCCGAACAATCAAATCCAGTTTTAGGACTATTTCCACCATATTTATATGGTTTACCGTCATATTTTTTCATCTCTGCATAGACTTTGCTAAACTGGCTCGCAGTTATTGATTTTGTGGTGGAAGTTGATATAGATTGTATAGTGTTTCCATTTTGAGAAACACTATCAAGTTCATCTGCAGATGCAAAACTACCACCCGATCCTAGCATGACACCTAACGTTAATGCCCCAATAATAATTTTCTTCATAAATTTCTCCTCCTATAATCTTTTGCAAGAATTTATTCTTCTCACCTAATAGATTAATTGGGATATACGGAGAAATAAACGTAGAGAATTAGACAATATTCAACATATTTTTATATTTTGTATATTTATCGATGTTTCATTTTCCTATATTTGTTTAAATTTGATAAATACAGGAACTAGATTAATGAATTATACAATAAAAGCATAAAAATTTATTATTAAAACATTCAGATATTAATTGAGAAATAAAAATAACTCTTTTATTTATTCCTTATTATCTTTAAGAAAAAGCATTAATTCTATTGGCGTTAGTGTTACAGATTCATTAGCTCCAATAATATGTAATTTGGTTTTTTGTGTGGTTGTTTTTCCAACAACTACGGGTTTTTATAAAATTTATGATAATGGCTATTTATCAACGATTGTTCATGAGATTTTAGTTTAGACTAGTATGTCTTTCTACATCAGATGTAAAAAGATATGAAACTAGAAACTTTTCAGACAAGAAAATGGGTACTAAATAAACTGTCTCCGTTGATAATTCAGCATTTCACACTATAAAGTAAGCTCATTCTTTCATTTTTAAAAGACTTAAATTCTATAACATACGCTTTAAAGTAGTATTTGTATCCATTAATAGATTGTAGGCCTTTAACCAGAGGGCCTCTTTATCACGATAATACCAGTTTCCATCTTTTTGAAACCATTTAACCCAAGGATATTTCTCACTAACTTCTTTTATATTAAAATATTATATTTTTAAACAAATAACATCCAGGCTAACTAAAAAAGATAGATGTAATTTAATATACTACTTTTACGTTTCTATATAATTCTAGTTTTTTTATTAGTCCAAACATTTCATATTGTTACCACATACAATATGAAATGTTTGAATTGTATTATATTAATCAAAACTTAAAGTTAGGAGGGCTTAATATGGCAGAATGTACAGGTTTAGCTTGTTTTTTATTCTCTTCGTGGCCAACAGGAACGGTTGTTACAATTACCACTAAATCAGGACAAATTATTGGACCTGCTACTTTTTCATTGTTCTTCCCGAATATTTGTGCGGTTGTATTAGTTGAAGAAGATGTGATAACCCCCTCTTCTACCAATACTATATTCATAAGTTGTGAAGATATTGAAAGTGTTACTTTAACCACCCCTTAAGATGCTTCAGGTGGTTAAAGTTCAATCTATAGTTAAGACATTCTAATGAATGTCTTAACTATGGATAATCTAATCAAAATGCTCCAAAGTGTATTATTCCATTGTATCTATCATTTCAATAAGTTGCTTTAAACTGAATTTTTTCCCTTCTAAAGGTTACTTGTCTACACATCCCTCTACATACTTTCATATGATATAGTATATTGTTTAAAGGAGGGATAAATTTGTTCTTATGTAATTTATTTCGTTGTTCAGGTGGAGTATGTAGTATTTTTAAAAATTTACAACCAGGCGAAGTCGTTACTGTGACTGGTAAATCTGGAAATATTATTGGACCTGCTATTTTTACAAATTTTAACCCTAATACTTGTATCGTCACATTAGAAGAGGAAAATTCAGTTACTCCTCCTACTACAAGTATTACTAAGATCAGTTGTAAAGAAATAGAAAGTGTTACATTTATCTCATAATATATTTTAAACCTAAAGCAGGGATTGAAATATGAAACTCTTATACATTACTTCTGGTTACTCAAAAATCTATCAATATCTAGATCAAAGCATACAGAGAACTCTTATCGATCAAAATTTCGAATTGTTAGCAGTACAGCCGAGTGAATTAATAGAGCAATTGGATTTCATTACAACAACGTTTCATCCTGATATTGTTTTCACCTTATTAGGTAATCATCTACCACAAAAAGCAATTCAATATTTTAAAAAAAGGAACATTAAATTAGCTGTCTGGTTAACAGAGGACCCATTTTATATAGATACCTCTCTTCTTCTATTAAATAACTTTGATTTTATATTTACTATTGATAGTGAAGCACTTAAATATTATTCAGGTTTAGGATATACCAATGTATACCACTTACCATTAGCAACTAATATAGATGTATTTAAGCCTGGTCTAAGAAATTCGAAATATAAAAGTGAAATATTGTTCATTGGATATCCTTATCCAACCCGAGTAAAATTGATGCAGTTTCTTTTGGAAAAAACCCCTTATCACTATACTGTTATTGGTCAACACTGGAGAAATAAGTTAATTAAAAAATGGAAAAATCACCGAAGAATTAAAATTATAGAAGAATGGATTCCCCCTCAAGAAGTTGCACTCTATTATAATAACGCTAGTCTTATATTAAACCCTCATCGTAGTCATCTATTTTCACAGAATAAAAATAAAAATAAAGTAAAAAATAATACCATTAATAATCGTACGTTTGATATTGCAGCTTGCCAAGGCTTTCAAATTATTGAAGAAAAATCTGACCTTTCATCTTTCTTCAATAAAGATGAAATTATATCCTATAATAGCTTTGAGGACTGTTTAAATAAAGTATCTTTTCATTTGAATGATACGATTCCGAAAAGATTAATGGTCGAAAAAATTCATACAAAAGTTATTACACAGCATACTTTTCATGAGAGAATCCATTTTATTACGACTATTTTACAATCACAACTTTATTAGGTTATTAAATTAAAAATATCTTTTTTTCTATAATCATTCTGAATAAATTAAAATGCCTTTTCATTAAATTGAAAAGGCATTTTAATTTATTCAACGAATTCCTAGTAGTATCTAATTGTACCCTATCAAATAAGATCCCACGAAACAGGCGTTCCTTTTTCAATGTCCTTATTCGCTTTCTTTCCGATAATTTTGGATAGGTGTTTTGGTAATAAGCCATTACCTGGTCTAATAGCTTTAATATTTTCTATCGTGAAAGCCTCTCCCGCTTTTATGTTTTCTACAACATATAATGACCTTCTAAATTTTAAAGAATCTTTTTCTAAATCAGTAGGGCCATAATATACTTTCCCCAAAGATTCCCATGCTTTTTCAGTTTCGCTTACTAATAATTTAAATTCAGCAGGTTCCATTGAAAAATCAGCGTCAACTCCTCCATCCGATCTCGAAAGCGTTAAATGTTTCTCTATTACTGTGGCTCCCAAGGCGACACTCGCTACAGATACTCCTACCCCAAGTGTATGATCAGACAAACCTACTTCACATTTAAATAACTCCTTCATATGAGGTATCGTAGCTATATTTGTAGATTTCGGAGATGCAGGATACGTACTTGTACATTTTAATAGAATTAATTCTTTACATCCCTCTTCTCTCGCAGCTCTTACTGTTTCATCTAATTCAGCAATAGAAGCCATACCTGTCGAAATGATTATTGGTTTTCCTGTCGTTGCTACTTTACGTATGAGAGGAATATCAGTATTTTCAAAAGATGCGATTTTATAACAAGAAACATTCAATGATTCTAGAAAATCTACAGCAGTTTCATCAAATGGAGTACTAAATGGTATCATTCCTAATTCTATACAGCGATCAAAAATGGGTTTATGCCACTCCCATGGTGTATATGCTTCTTTATATAAATGATAAAGTGTTTTACCTTTCCATAAGCTTTTCGTATCCTGAATTAAAAAATCACCATTTTCTATATTTAAAGTCATTGTATCTGGTGTATATGTTTGAATTTTAAATCCTTGTGCTCCAGCCTCTGCTGCTGCCTCTACAATTTGCAAGGCTCTATCTAATGATTGATTATGATTCCCTGACATTTCTGCAATAATAAATGGTGGCGAGCTATTGCCAATCTCTCTACCCCCGATATATAAATTACTCATATTTTTCACCTTCAATTTCTTTTTTTATAGCTTCTTTCCTTTCCATCCATTGTTCATAAAAAAGGGTCATTGTAATAACGTCGATAAATTCATTATCCCTGAAAATATGGTTCACATATCTTCCATCTTCCTGGAAGCCGAGTTTCTGATGAAAGTTTAAACTAATACGATTTGATTCTAATATTTCTGCACATACTTTTTGTATGCCATTTGTTTCAAAAATATAGTCTAATGCTACTATACCTAATACAGTTCCAGCACGCCTTACACTCTGTTTGTCTCCTATATAAAATCCCCAATTACAAGTTCGATCTATTTTATTTATTTTTGTAAAATTAACAAATCCAATTGGCTTTTCTTTATATATTAGTAATCTTGCAATCATTGTTTCATCATATTTTAGTTTTTCAAACCATTTATAGTGTTCGTCTATTGTTATTTTATGATCTTCGTACATAACAGAACGAATTTCTTCTGTATTCCTCCACTTTAAAATAAGATTTAAATCTTTCTTTTCTATACATTTCAAATGGAATTTTTCAATGTTTAACATACTATCCTCCTAAAATAATTTTTGTTATTTCATCCGAATTACTGGCACACTTTATGGCAAGAGCTTTATTAGACATTTCTCTCACTTTATCTGAATCTGTTAAAAGTTTGTTTAGACATTTCGTAATGGTTTCATCTGAAACACTTTCAGCTGTACCGATATTCCATGTAGCTCCGGCCTCCGCCACAGCTTTGGTTACTTCTATTTGATTTTGTGCAGTTGTAATTGTTATAGAAGGTAATCCAAGAAAACAGCGCTCCCATGTTGTTGTGCCCCCAGCTCCTATCCCTAAATCCGCTCGTATCATAAACTCTTCAATATTCTCTATTTGACAATAAAATGAAGCGTTTGAAATGCTCTTGCAATAATTTTGAATATCTTTCTTATGAGGATTTTGGCTTCCTACCACTACATCTATTTTTAAAGTATCACTATTAATATTTTGTATAGCTCTTAACGTTTTTAATGTCTCATTCGTTACATCGTGCCCACCAAAAAATATAAAAATATGTTCAACAGCACCCGTTCTTTTTCGTAAAAATTTCTTAGCAGAATGGAACTCTGGCCGTAATATGGCATATTTAGGTCCTAATTTTATTAAAGAGTGCTCTGGTATTAATTCTTTATAGCGTTCATTAAGACTTTCGTATAGATTTTGATCTAATAACAATTCACAATCATGTACTCGATCTGCAAGATCGTCAATTACCATAATCTTTTTTACAGTTTTTTTTAAAACAGTCTCCCACTTTTTATCTAACCCATAATGATCAACTATTAACCAATCAAATTGGGGGAGTTGAGACAAAATGTCATTGGTTTGTTGTGCATCAACAAACCAATGACGTTTTAGCCAATTTAAATAACTACCATATACTGCATTTGAGTATTCAGTATTTTCATCATTTGTATCTAATAAAAATACGTGGAATCCCTTACTTAAAATATATTGCTGAAGATCACCTTGTAGCTTACGACAAATGAAATAAATTTGCGCACCTTTATTCTGTAACTCCTGAGCGAGTGTTAAACAACGCATAATATGGCCGGTCCCTATTTCAATAGATGCATCAGCGCGAAAGACAATTTTTTTCTCATCCAAGTTACTCCCTCCTCGTTAAAAGTAATACAATTTATTGATTTATAATTTTGTTTCTCTATTTAGCTCATCTACTAATGATTGTTGATTTGCCCATTTCAATTTCACATGACTATTGATTCGAATGAGTTCAGGGTTTCGAAGGATGTAATCTTTTATTTGGTGAAAATATATAGGTTTGGTTTTTACATTAAGATTTTTATAAAGTTCATTGAACAAATCTAAATCTGGTTGTTCATCTAATGTTAACCTCCAAGAAGGATAACAAAATGAAGGAGGGAGTTTTACTATATTGACCCGGAATAAATGAGGGTTATTTGTAAAATAAAATGGAAGGTATTCTGTATAGGTTAAGGTTTTCGGGGTTTGTAGCAATCGTTCGATTGCTTCTAATGTGAAAATATCGCCTGCTGTTCCGACAGGTAACGTACTTAGCTGTGCTTGTGTATAATCTGCTCCACTTTTCAAATGTTGCTCTAGTAAATAATTATTGATTTCTGGTGATACAACTGGGCAATCTCCTGTAATCCGCATAACAATGTTTGCA
The DNA here is from genome assembly GCF_040459995.1 of Bacillus cereus group sp. MG9. Taxonomy (NCBI): domain Bacteria; kingdom Bacillati; phylum Bacillota; class Bacilli; order Caryophanales; family Bacillaceae; genus Bacillus; species Bacillus cereus group sp. MG9. The sequence continues at coordinate 365,873 of NZ_JARVHC010000002.1, forward strand.
TTTTCTTGTTTTGCAGCTTGGAGTATGCGATCTGCGGTATTTTCTGGATCACCTCTGAAAATTTTAACCTTCCCACCTAGATCGAATTTTTCTAAAGGATCATCTTGTGCTACATCTGAAGTAGCAAGTATGACTTGGTGTCCCCCAGGAATAGCTAATGCATTTATAAGACAGCGTTCAATAGAAGGGATTCCATGTATTGGCAATATTGCTTTTAAAGGCAACCTAGTAGATTTTAATCGACAAAGTACAATAATTACTACTTTAGGAGGTTCAATAACCTCTTTCGTTAATGGAGTTCCTGCTTGCAAATTATATAAAGCTACTTGAGGTAATAATTCCTCAAACTGAAGCTGGTTCAGTGCATTTTCAACGATACCTAGTTCCATATCAACTTTATTAGCTGTAATGATTTCTCCTTTTTTTATATCAACTTTTGTTACTGCTCTTAACAACTTTTTGTTTCGCAATTCTAATAACACCCCTTTCATTTAATGTTTAGCAACTCTATAAAACGAAAGAACTTTTCTTACTGCTTTTATTACATCCCCTACATCAACTTTTGTCATTTTAGGAAATAGAGGAAGTGTAATAATTTCCTCATATAAATTTTCGGCTTGTGGACAAAGGCCTTTTCTATAACCCAAATTTTGATAAAACGGTTGTAAATGTACTGGTATATAGTGCACATTCACACCAATATTTTCTTTTTGTAATGCCTCATAAATTTCTTTTCGATTACCCTTTAATAATTTAGTATTTAACCGAATGATATAAAGGTGCCAACTTGAGTGGGTTTGGGGCAATTGCTTTGGTATGATGATTTCAGGTAAACTATTAAATTCTTTATTATAAATGTCTACATATTTCTTTCTAATCTTAATAAAAGAATCTAATTTACTTAACTGTGATAAGCCAAGAGCAGCCTGTATATCAGTCATCCTGTAGTTGTAACCCAAAAATTGCATTTCATAATACCAAGGCCCATGATTATCAAGAAGTTTTTGAGGATTCCTTTCAATTCCATGTGTACGAAATTGAACAAGCTTTTCATAAAGCAAAGTATTATTTGTAGTAATTACTCCACCCTCTCCTGTTGTAATATGTTTCACAGGATGAAAGCTAAACATTGTCATATCACCAATTGAACCAATCTTTTGGTTTTTATAAGTGGCTCCTAATGCATGTGCTGCATCTTCAATGATAATCAAGTTATTCTCATTTGCTATTTTTTTTATTTTATCTAATTCTACAGGCTGCCCAGTAAAGTGTACGGGAATAATAGCCTTTGTTTTGTTTGTAATCTTTTCCTCTATAGACTTAGTACTGATATTGTATGTTTCATAGTCTATATCAGCGAAAACTGGCTTTCCACCCTGGTATAAAATACAATTTGCACTTGCTACAAATGTCATTGAGGTTGTAATTACTTCGTCTCCCTCTGTGATTCCAGCTGCATAGCAGGCAGCATGCAAAGCAGCTGTACCACTTGAAAAAGAAACAGCGTATTTTGCCCCGACGTATTTTGCTATAGCCTCCTCAAACTGTTGAATCGTTGGTCCTGTCGTTAAAAAGTCTCCTTTTAATATATCTATAACTGCCTGAATATCATGGTCATCAATTTGTTGTTGACCATAAGGCAAATATGTTCCTCTAACAGGATTTCCCCCATGTATACCGAGAATTTCCTTGGCCATTATTCTTTCTCCTTAGGGTTAATTTTTAAAGATTTAATCCACTCTTCTGTTTTAATAACTCCATCTTCTAAAGAAACTTTCGGTTCCCAATTTAATATTGTTTTTGCTTTTTCATAGTTACATAATAATTTTTGAATTTCACTTTGTGGATGGATATGAGTTACATGTTGAATACTTACTTTATTTCCCGAAATCAATTCTGCTAATTTATTAATTGATATATCTTGTCCTGTTCCTGCGTTGATAATATGACCATTTGCTTTAGAAGAATAGCCTGCTTTTACAACGAAATCTGCACAATCTTCAACGTATAAAAGGTCTCTCGTTTGTTTCCCATCTCCATAAATATTTACTGGTATTTTATCTAATTTATTATTTATAAAAATGGCAACAACCCCACCTTCACCTCCAGTTTTCTGGAATGGCCCGTACGTATTAAATGGACGAATTACCACAACTGGAAGCTTATAAGCATAATAGTAAGATAGAACCATATTTTCAGCAGCTATTTTTGATCCAGCATATGGAGAAGCTGGTTTAATGGGGTCTAATTCTGATATTCCTTGTGTATTAGTAGCTTTATCATATACCATACAAGTACTCATAAAGACCATTTTGACATTATGCTTATGACATTGTTCTAACAAATTAAAAGTACCTATTGTATCATTTTCAAAAGTCGTTCTAGCATCATCTATACTATCTTGAACATTAATACTTGCTGCTAAATGATAACAAAGGTCAAATGAATGATTTTTAAATAATTGGTCAACCAATTTTTTATCTTTAATATCTCCTTGTATACATTGCTTCAAGTTTAAATCATGAACGAACTCGATAATATTTGCTGTAGTTGAATTCGCTAAATTGTCTAATATCCATACTTCATGCTTATCTTGCAATAATCGCTTTACAACCCACCTACCAATAAATCCTGCACCACCAGTTACTAATATTTTCATAATTTCTCCCCTCCTGCTAGTAGTTGCTGGTTTATAATCAAATTTCTAAGCTCTTCTTTTGAAATCGCATCTTGATGATCAGAGCGATAAAATCCTGGCTTCGCTCTATTGGCATTTTCATATTGAGCACCCTTTTTTAGTGGACTTGGTATGATAAACATATCCGGTAATTCAAAAGCCTGTAAAGATTCATCATGTGTCATAAGTTCTTCATACATTTTTTCACCAGGTTTTAATCCAATTTCTTCAATCTTAATACTATCCTTGGACAAACTATACAACTTTGTAACTTCTTCTATCATCACTTCACTTAAATCTTTTAATGAAATAACTGGCATTTTCAATATGAAGGTTTCACCGCCCTTTGCTATTTTCATTGCTTCAATGGTTAACATCGTTGCTTGTTTCAGTGTCATCATAAATCTGCTCATACTAAGATCAGTTACAGTTATTTTGTGATTTTCTTTAATTTGATTTTCAAATAAGGGAATAACAGAACCTCTCGATCCCATAACATTTCCGAAACGTACACTTGCAAATATTGTTTCACTAGATCCTTTTGAATATTCCGCTGATGTTATCAATCTTTCAGCTGTTAGTTTTGTTGCACCGTAATTATTTGTTGGTGAAATTGCTTTATCAGAGCTTGTGAAAATCACCTTTTTTACTTTCTGGGCAATTGCTGCTTTTATTACATTTTGTGTTCCAAAAATGTTGGTCAATACCGCTTCAAACGGATTATATTCACAAAATGAAACATGCTTCATCGCCGCAACATGGAACACATAATCAATATTTTCCATTGCGCTATATAGGCGATCATAATTTCGAATATCCCCAATTAAATAGCGAATATTTTGATTTTTACCCCTAAACTCTTCTTGTAATAAAAATTGATTATATTCACTTCTACTAAAAATTCTTATAACTTTTGGCTTTCCCTCTAAAACATTAGAAAGAATGCTTTTTCCAATTGTTCCTGTTCCACCAATAATTAAAACGTTTTTATTTTTAAAAAACATAGATATGAATACCTCCTCTTTTTAAAATACTGTTTATCCTTGTGCGCTTTGAATTAAGCCTTGCAACCTTTTGGTGCTTACTTCTTGTGGATAATTTTCACTAATAAATTGTTGTCTTAATTCTTTTGCTAGACTAGACTGCAAAGAATCGTTTAGGACTTTTTCAATTGTGCTCACCATATCTTCAATAGAGTGATTTACAAGCCAATCTAATTTATCATAATATTTATAATCTCTATCCTCTAATAACGATTTATAAACAACTACAGGTATATCTAATAACATTGCCTCTAACCCTACTGTTGAATTGGAAATAACCACTAGATTCGCATGCAAAATTACATCGTACATGTTCACTTCATTTGTTATATATTTAACATTAGGATATACGTTACTTAACCGAACATATTCTCCCACTAGGTTACGCCCTTTTTCCCAAGGATGAGGCTTTATAATAACTGTGATATTTTTGTCTTTCACTAATTTTTCTGTCAATTCGATATAAAATGAAGTTTTAAATGGCTGGGTTGCAATAAAAACCACTTTTGTAGAGGGGTCTATTTTTAATTGTTTAAAAAGATTCTTTTTATCCATATATACCCTATCGAAGATATCATCATATCTGGGATGCCCTATAATCTCAATTTGAGATTCACTGACCCCTTTTTGAAGGTACCAATCTCGTTCATATCTTCCATATACAACCTGTTTTGTAGCGAAAACTGGAAAGTATGCTTCTTCACCCATTATCGCACCATGCTGAAGACAATAACTCGGTATCCCTTCACTTTTAGATAGAAAAGTAAGAGCTCTGCTTGCTATATCCTCCGTTGTGCCAACAATCACACCAGAAATAACTTGTTCTTTAAAAATGAAATATGCCATATTAAGTTTCTCAATCATAATAGGTAGGTCGCTGAGTAATTTTTTTTGAAAAAACATGTTTGAAAATAGTGGATGTTTATTAAACTTTGAATAGATTTTTTTAGCCTTTTCGATGAAAACATGTGCAGTATTAGGGGCTTTATTTATATAATCTGGTGTACAAATTGTAGGAAGACCATAAAGTTCTGTCTTTTTTGATCTAGTTAATATCTTTGTATGATTTGGATTAAAGTGAGTAAAATTACTTACTGAAAAACGGAGATAATCTGAATTTAGGAGAATCACTCCATTTTGATTTATTCTTTTTATCTTTGATTGAAATGAAGACATTCTTTTTTCAAACTCTAACTGCAACTGTGTTTCCTCTATAGGTTCAATTGACAGTTGTTTATAAAAATCTTTTTCTTTCATTTTATTTTTTACATCTTCGTCCAAATATTGATAGAAATTACTCAGTAATGGTAAAGCAACATTATAATGCTTTAATTCTGAAAAAATATTTATATATTCTAGATTTAATAACCAATAATTTTTCAAATAGATATCACTCAACATTTCACCCTCTTTTTTTTCTTAAGTCTTCTCTTAATTCTTTACATGTTCTTTGTGGTGGTAATAATTGTACAAATTCATTTTTTTCTTCCGCAAATAACTGCGCATGTATTGAATGTGAAGTAATATAATTGATATCTAAAATTTCATCTAAAGGATGAAAATCCCAATAATGATTTAATCTCCAAAAAAAGCGTGCATCTCCAATACGATAAAACTGAGGATCTTCATCCCAGTAAGAACTCCACCTTTTTTCAAGAATCGGCAAAACAGATGCTCTATGCATTATAGAACAATGATCAATTGCGCATGGTGCATTATTAGTAATTTTTTTTGCAGGCCTTTCAACAGTTTTGATAGGTAAATCTGACTCATCTAGATGAATCGTTTTTGATGCAGAATAAATAATTTGAACATCTTTATTCTCATCAAGATAACTAGACATCATTTTAAGTCGCTCTTTTTCGTATTGATTATCATCTGTAATATAAGTAATATACTCCCCTTTTGCATGTTTAAGTGCCTCGTTAATTAAAGCAGCATATCTGACTTTTTTTGTTCGTTCAGAAATATGGGCTACATTACTTTTATAAAAGTGTACATTTTTCTTGTTTATGAATGGTTGAATCACTTTCTGAGTCATTTCGTTAGAATCATCATCCATAATAAAAAGTTCAAAATCTTGGAAAGTTTGGTTTAATACACTTAATATCGATTTTTCTACAAATGTGGGCTTATTATAACTCGTCATAATAACTGTAATTTTAGGCAAATTTCACTCTCCTCCTTATCATTAAATAGACAACAGTTACGTTATTATATAAAGAGAAAGGACGAACCGTTCCGATAATTTTAAAAAAGATTTATATATGTAATAAAATGATAAAGTAGCTATTTTATTTGTCCATACATCTTTTTTATAATCCGCTATAGTCTATACCTTATCTATGAACAAGTAATAAACTATTTAAGTACAAAAAATAAAATATCAATAGATAGAAATAACTAACTCCAAAGATTCAATTAATATCCACCTGAAAATATTAAGCTATTCAAAATTCTCACAAGAGGTGACCACTTTGAAACCCCTGATTTCAATTATCCTCACTAGCTATAATAAACCTTCTTTAATTAATCAAGTTATTGAAAGTGTTCAGATGCAAACTTTTAAAGAATGGGAACTTTTTATTATGGATGATAACTCTTGTCCAGATACTATAAATATCATAAAAAAATATTTAGATGACCCTCGAATTTATTATAAGAATAGTTTTATACAAAGTAATGAAAGGTATAAAACCACAAGATATGCAACGCTCATTAATGAGGCGCTTCCATTAACATGCGGAGATTATATTTGCTATTTAACCGATGATACTATGTACGTTCCAAATAGATTAGCTGAAATGTTATCTTTCTTACAAAAAAGTCCTGAAATAGATGTGGTGTATTCTTCTCAGCACGTAAAATGTGTTGATTATAATCTACAACCTACTCATGAATATGTAAGGAAAGCCTCGGAAATTTTATATACAGCTGCAAATGTTGTGGATCACTGTTCAGTTATGCATACAAGAAGAATCTTATTAAAGGTTTATCAAAAATACAGTAATTATTGGGAGACCGATCCACTATATTGGTTTAACGGAGATGCTATGTTTTGGAAACGTCTAAATACATTCCAACCTTTCTATCCTATTAACAAAGTGCTCGATATTACTTTCAAAACACCTTTTTCCTTCCAAAATCTATATGCCAATATACCATCTAAAGATTTAAATGGTATATTGCTTAGAAGTTCACTAGGTGACGTATTTTTAGTTGATAATTATAAACGTAGGCCCCTATCAAAAGAAATGCTTTCTTACTTCAAGTATAATGAAAATCAAATCGTTCTAATTCCCGAACCATTTATTTACAAATACACAGAAGGTCCCCCTATAACTCTTACAGAACTAATTCCAAATTTACGTGTTGTAAAAAATGAAAAAGGAGAACTATTTTATATAGAGAATAATCAGAAACGTCCATTTATTAACACTACAGCATTTCGCAAATTTAAATTCTCAGTTCAAGAAATTATTAAAGTTTCGCAACGTAGTTTAGATGAATTTTCAGATGGACCACCTATTCATCCGAATTTATCTAATTACACGATTCTACCTGAAGGGAAAGTATTTATCTATCATCATAATTATTTCATTATGACAGATCACATGCTTCACCCAATAGATAAAAACATGTTACAAAAACTGTATCTGTTAAAGAACTGTATACCAATTTCAAAAACCAGCTTATCCTATTTTAAAATTGGTCCTCCTATTTCATCATATCCATCTCACTTAGCTGAAGAGTACCAAAAAGACTAACAAACGAGATTGTGCCAAGAAGGACTATCCCCATGTCCATCAACTTAAGACAAGTAAATACCCCAAAACAAAAAAATGAGCTGTTTTCTCAAAATATCTACCTGTAGAGAAAGAAATTTTTCATTTAGGGGGTACTTCAAAACCTTAGCTTGCTAGTAGGGGTCACCATCTATCAATATTAGTAATGCAGATAACATCATCCTATCGAATAGATAGTGAAGTAACAGTTTATGTATGTCGAACAATTAAGATGGCTTCCTGCCATCTCTTGTCCGAAGCCAATTCATCTCCCACCTACTCACTTCGCGTTCCTAGAGGAAGGAGTCTTCTTGGCTAAAATGATAAAACTTATTGAGACTATTAGAAAAGAGTTGAGTACTTTTTGTATTAAGTACTCAACTCTTTTCTATTTCAGTATTTTTATTTTTTATTTTTTATTTATATAAGCATTTTTGTAGGTATATACACCACCGAATTGATGCTTTTTAATTCCTTTTACATACTCCTTTTGCACATACGCTAAACCAGTATGATAAAGCGGAGCAACAGCAGAATCTTCTAACAATACTCTCTCTGCTTCTCGTAAATAATCCCCTCTTTTCTGTTGATCTAATACAACGTCATGTTTAGCTTTACTTATAAGATTATCAAAACTAGAATTTGAATACTCCATTTTATTATTTGGATTATCTGTCGTAAATAATTCTAAATAGCTAATAGGATCTTTATAATCAGGTCCCCAACCTGCCATAGATATATCATACTGTCCTGTTTGTTCAAGTTGCAGTTTTTGTTTAGATGGTTGCTGCTTAATCTGTATCGTTAATCCTTGTAAATGTTTTTCAAGTTCTCCTTTTATATATTCTGCGATATGTTTTGCATTGTCTTGTTCAAATGTTAAAAATTCAAGTGTGACACTTTCTGTATTAAGTTCTTTTTTTTGCAACTTCCCAAGTTTGTTTCGCCTTTTGTAAATCATACACAGCAAGAGAACCATTTTCCTGACGAAAATCTTTTCCATTTGTTTCATCCTTATATCCTATTGGTATAAGACCTTCTGCGGGTGTAGCACCATTATTGATAAAGTGATCCACAATTCCCTCTTTATTTAGTGCTAAAGAAATAGATTGTCTGGTTTTTTTATTTGCTAACGCAGTATTCTTTTCATTAAAACGTAACATAGCTATCCCAGAATCTTTTTTCATATGTAATTCCTTTTTGCCCTTGTATTTATCTACGAATTTTGCACTAACAGGAGCACGATCAATACTACCCGATTCATATAAATTTATGGCCGTCATTGAATCTTTTACAATATGAAAATTTATAGCCTCTAGCTTCACTTGTTCCTTATCCCAATATGTATTATTTTTCTTCAATTGAAACTCTTGTTCATGCTGCCATTTTTCTAACACAAATGCTCCATTATATATAAGATGATTTGGTTCTAAACCATAACTAGTTCCTTTTTCTTTCACAGACGATTCATCCTGTGGTAAATAAATAGGCAGTGCTAATAATTGCAATAAATATGGAACAGGCTGTTCTAATTCTACTTCTAGCGTATGATTATCTAATGCCTTTACTCCTAACTGATCAGCAGCCACTATACCTTCATTAATTTCTTTTGCGTTTTTTATATAAATTAGTAAGTATGCATATTGAGATGCTGTTTCAGGACTTAATGTCCGTCTCCAAGCAAAAGTAAAGTCATGTGCTGTTACCATTTGACCATTTAGCATCTTTACGCAAATGGAATGTATATCTTTTCCCATCTTCACTTCTCTCAAATGACTTTGCTACACCAGGAATAGGCCTATCTTGATTATCCAGTACATATAATCCTTCAAATATATTTTGCATCACATGTGATGATGTACCATCCATGGCTTTTGCCGTATCTAGAGAAGGCATTTCTTCAGATATTGTTAAATTTAATACTTGTTTTTGATTCTCATTGACAGTTTTATTAGATTTACTACTACAAGCCGATAAAATTGAGGACGTGATAAGTGCAAATACTAATAAACCAATCTTTTTCTGTTTCATAAATTTCTCTCCATAAATCCTTTTAATTTTATAAATTGATATATATTATAGCGAAAATATTCACTCCTTTAAAATACTGATTATTCCGAAAACTATCATCATGTGTTACCTATACAAGGGCTACTTTCAATTTGTAGTGTACATAACTAAAAATAGCTTTTTTAAAAGATAATTTTTCTATCTTTCTCATCGGTTCTAATATAAATAGTAAAAAAGCACTTTTTCAAGTGCCCTTCCTTTTCTTTTTTTAAGATAGAAAATCTTTCCATTCCGAAAAATAGGAAAGCAAAAGCGGTTCGTTTTTCAACATTAGCAGCGATATGTAAGACTTTGGATTGTCAGTCTGTCGATATTTTGGAGTACAAAAGTGACGAAGACACTTAATAAAAACAGACAAAAACTTTCTTCAACCCACGGGATTAGATAGTGAAATTAAGATGAAGGGATAGCGATTAAGCTATCCCTCCTCTGCGTTTATTATTGTTACTTAATTAGAGAATCCCATTGATATTACTGCCCTCTTTTTATTACTGATTTCTTTTAGAGTATTTCAAAGGATTTTATTTCTCTCTCATTTGATTCTTCTGACATTTTTTGAACTTCTTGTTTTACCTGTTTTTCTTGTATTGATACCTGATTATTATCAGATGTCATTTTGTATCCAAAATAAATTATAAAAAACAACAAAATAATTATCCAAATACATATAAACACTTTATAAGAATTTTTCACTTTATATACCTCAATCACTCTATTTAAATCCATTTCGAGATTAATTTTTTAATGCTGTTATAATTACCGATCTCTTCATTTATTTCGATACACTCATATGCAAAAGAAGCTGTGCAGCAATTAGACTGAACCTTAAATATGTACTAAATTGTGTAGGAAAGGAAGTACATTTTATATAATCTCATTACCTAAAAACCCCTAAATAGTTGGTATTCTTCTTCTTTTAAGACAGAAAGGATTTTTAATATAATGTATGAAGTTCTAACTCAGACTTCTTACTACACACACTCTTACGCACATAGAAATAACGTTTCTAGTATATGATTTGTAACAAAATATAAACAACAAGAAAACAAAATGAAACAAAAGTTACATAAAGTAATACTTTCGTAACATAAATGTAACATATAAATTTTTAACATACAATAGTTTTTTACAGTTTTTTTATTTACTACTATTCTTAAAACTAAGTTGGTTTGTGAGCTTTCTTTTCAACCTCTCATATTTGCAACATTGTCTTCTTCATATGTCATTTATTACATAATTCCTCTAGAAATATATGTATCCTATGCTCTCTTATAGTATCTATGCACTACAACTCAATAAATAAGCACACCCTCTTCAATAGTAATCTCAAGATTCGTTCCGCTTTCATTTTCGTGCACTCTACTTTCGCACAAAAGAGAATTGACAAATAAATAAGTGCTAATATAAGAAATATATATAATGCCATACTTCATCATTATTGCATGCTTGTTTCTTTCATCTTTCACAACAAATTCTATATCATAATAGGTGCACTTCTTCTCTTCATGAAGTTTTTGATGTACCATTATGACTCTCTCAATTCTGTCAAAACAGTCACTTCTTTTTTTATTTTTTCTTTCTCAAATAGTTCTGATTTTCCCATTGATTCTTTTAGTTTCTGGTGCAAAAATAAAGTAAAAGAGAATAAAGCATATATATTCCTAACGGAATCGTATCTTATGCTACAAGTCCAAACAATTGATGGACGAATTCGTTTGTCCAATTCCGGGCCATACTGATGAACCCAACGCATAATCGTGGTATGAGAAATAGATAAGCCCCGTTCTTTCATCATTTCCACCAAATCACGAAAACTGAGATTATACCGTAGGTACCATCTTACCGTTAACAAAATTATATCAAGCTGATAATGCTTCCATTTGAACAAATTTTACTTTTTCATACTGATCACACACCTTTTCTAGAGTAGTAATATCAGTATGTCCAAGTCTTATAGATTTTTTGCACCAGAACCAGTCAACTCGTTCCTAATCCACCAAGTGAAAATACTGGAATCCCTATAGAAAGTATTGCTTTGAAAAACTCCCACTTGTAGTACCAAATAATCTCTAAAACATCCTTAAAACTTGTTGGCCCACACACATTCCCCTCACCCCTTATCATCCCTTAACAACAAACAAGACGCCACCAAGATAACGGCAGCGCCTACGATAATTGCTATTAGTTTAATCACTACTTCACGTAGGATTTCTGAGAACGAATAACCATACGCAAAACCTACAATACGAATTCCTGGAGTGCATCTATGTTCTAAATCTTCATTGTATGTTTTCTTATAATACGCTAGTTTAGAATCAATGTTATGTTTGTCATTAATAATTACTTCATCGCTAGGAAATCCATCCATTTCAATTTGAACAGCTACATACTCTGCTCCTTCATTTACAGCTTCATTAAAACACTTTTCTAATTCCTCTAATGTTACACCCATCATTAACCTCCTATTTAAATGTCCATTTTTCTCAATAAAAAAGAGCATCCACGTCAGTAGATGCTAAAATATGAGAAGGGGATTTCCCCAATGAGCATTGAATAGGATATAAGCGGTTAGCTTGTCCTACACTATACTATATGATTTCTATATTAAAATGGTTCATCAAAAAGACACCTTATACAGGTGCCCTTTCATGAACATAGAGGTAACACTAAAACGCAGCAATAAATTTGATATCGTGGTCAATATCATTCTATGCTCGATATTCCCTAATATGCTTAATGGTTAATGTGTAATTTCTATATAACAAAGAAAAAAGCACCCGTTTTGGATGCTTTTTTTGTATTTAATCCTTCTTCTCTTTTACCACTAAAGAGAATACATTGTCCAAATTAACCATACGATCTCCAAATCTGAAGAATCTAGCTTCTCTTGCTTGTATAGAATTTTCTATAGCAGCAACTGTTACTGTCTTTTTATGCTCAATTTCAAATTCGTGTTGTTTACCATCGACTGCTTCTATGCTTATTATAAATTTTTTCATTTACTTATTCCCCACCTCTCCCAATCTATCTATTCGACAGAAAAGAAGAATATCCTACAAAACAAAAAGCCATCACCGAAGTGACAGCTCCTGAAGGGGAAGAGAGAGAACAAATGGCAATAAGTATCTCTTCAAGCCTCTGGTATTCTAGATACTCTCAGGCTTCTCCAAATCACCGCATCAACTAATATTGCTACACGCCCTGTGTCGGTGACTGGGAGAAGACTAAGACTCTTCTCGTTTATACTCCGTAGAGTCGGCTACTTAATGTCATTTTCACCAATATCGAATTATAAAGGATTTATATCAAGACGCATATGTTTCTTCCTACGCCTTGTTTGAACCAACACATAAGACTGAGGGGAAGGTTTAGCTGTATTGGCTCAAACAAAGAGCGGAAGCTCTCTGCATAGCGAAAATTCGTGAGTAATCGCTATAAGTGTAATGCCCTGTCAAAATTGATGAAGAAGCCCTTTATTCTTGTTTTTCTTTTTAAAAACGCGATGTTCATCCAATCAAGAACAACCACCCCATTTCCATTTTCAAGAACGACATTAACAAAGAATAGAAAGGTATTATGTTCACCATCAACCCAGAGGACATGGCGGTCTCTGAGCTGAACACTAAGCATAATAGAAACAGCATGACGAATGCGAGTAATTTGCACCCACCACACTGGAATATGTCATTGTTATTATTCATTGGTCTTTTCGTCTTAACGCGGGTTCGTACCGCCTTTCCCGCCCTACTATGCGGTATACGTTACCGTGACATTCTCGCATCAGAACGTTTCACTTATAGGTGTACTAATCCTCTTCGATATGCGGTTTTCAAAGGGCTTGTACATTAAGAATACCGTTGATTTCATTATCAAAATCCCCCCCTATTTAGTCCCTATTTTTGTCGGCATTTTGTCGAAGTTTTGAAAAATATAAATATTCCAATTAATTATACTTTTCCTTTTTTTAACAAAATTTGTACCCAGTTCAGGTATTATCATCATATAATTAAACTATTATAATTTTATACAAGTGAGGATGGTTAGACATGACAGTAAAGCAAGAAAAAGTAACAAGGCGCGTAGTTTGTAGGAAATGTAAATCAGATCAAATAGTCGGTAATAAGCGTGGTTATAATTTCAAAAGGACATTTTTAATTCTGTTTCTTCTGTTAGTTACACTTATTACTATTTTTATAGTTTCTAATTCTGTTCATGATATAAATTCTCGAAAATCTCCACTTCATGATATTGATAAATTCGCTGCTGCTCTTATTATGTTACTAGGGCCACCGATAACTTTATTCAGTGGATTTGTTGGTAGAAAAAATATTGTTAATGGTTGCATGAATTGCGGACATACATGGATGCCTAAAAAATAAAACACAAAAAGCCAAATGGATAGTTAATTAAAAACTGTCAATTTGGCTTTTTTGTATTATTAAATCATCCCTAAAGATGTAGCAATCAATCGAATTGCGTTTTTCTTTTTATAATAGAAGTGATCTTTCTTCATTGATAACTCAGTGTAAATAAAGCTGTCTTTCGGTTTATCAGCATTTAAGTACTTTCTCTTGATGATTTCTGCCTCGTCATAGTCTAAAACGTACTGTAAAGCCTTATCGATCTGCTTGAACTTGATATTGCTAACATGTCTAGTATTCCTTATCTCAGGAAACAGACTAATTCCCTCCTGCATTTGCTCCACTTCATTCTCAAAACGTGCTTTTAAGGCGCGATACTCTTTTAGAATGCTGATAACTTCCTTTTGCACCTTCCTCTCCATTTCTTTGTCCATTACTGGTAAGAACGTTAATTGCTCCATCTGTAATCCCCCTATTTCTGAATTTGTTTTTTTAACATCACATAAGGTACGTGAAATTTTACTATCTAATTGTTGAATAAGGGAACGATGACTACAATACAGCCCCCACCACACTGTTAGTCATTGTTCCGTTATCCATTAAGCCTTTAATAACTTTCGTTTCTTGGTACTCATCTTCTCTTTCGCTGCTTCTATATTATTAACAACCCTTGCATTGTCCTGATCTAACTTAATCATCCGGTCTAACACCCCTGGAATCAATCCTGATTCATCGATGTATTGTAAGTAATCAACTGGTGCTCGTTCCGTCTGATCTACCAGGTATCCATAAATATTAAAGTCTGCTCTCGGTATAGACTTCTTTCCCTTCGGTTGATGAGACATCTTTATATAAGATTGGATCACTGATGACGGTACAAGAAATATCGCTTGATCTTTACTAAACTCTATAAGGAAGAAACAAACCGCTCCCATCTTCTCTGCTTTCTCCAAGTAATCTAATTGATGCTGTGCAATGTTACTTAAATCAAATCGTGTAAGATTCTGCGTTGACTTTACTTCAAATGCTACTGCTCGTCCTTTATAAACGCCGTCATAGTCTACTGTACTTTTAGCTTCATAGAATCCATTTAATACACGGCCACCTTTACTTTTTAACACCTTTACAGGAGTTGGACGCTTGTTTATAAGCGCCACTCCCCCTCTTTGATACATTTCATTTGATAGATTGATAAGCATTTCAAATGCCATCCCACGGTTTCCTTGTCCCATTATTATTCCTCGCTTTCTATTAGTTGCGATAGGTAAGACTTTGAAGTTATCTCCATCTTTTCCCCCGCTTAGCCCTGTACGTGCGACTTTCATCGCATACAGCGCCCCATCTTATCCTTTTATACTAAAGTAACTAGATTACAAGCTTTACGGAGTTTGTTTATTTTCTTCAATTGTTTATCGTTCAATTGAAGAATTCTCATATATGTTCTAATCGTCTCGTCATTTGTAGCGTGAATCAATCTGTGGACAAATTCATGTACAATAATCAGGTTATTAAACTCGTCAGTTCCTCCCATACCTTTCGGTATTTTATGGTGACAGTGCACATCTTCAGCTATTAAGAAGATTCCGATGACAGCGCATTTACCATTTTGCATGGAATACCTGGATATTCTGTTATCTGTATACTCCATGCTTTGTCCTTTATTGGAGGATAGCAACATCTTTTGCATTTCATTGGCAATGTTACCTTTTAGGCTTTTGATGAGTTTTTGTCTTCCTTGCTTAGTATAATTGCATATGTCTTGACTAAAACTTTGAGGGAATCGTGTTTGTATGTCCGCTAGTGGATATACATGATTGCCTGCTATTTCAAAGGTTCTATAATTGTTCCTATGAGTTCTTTTGTATAATGCATTCGCATTGGTAGGAACCTTATATTTCCCTATTGATTTTAGACGATTAAACAAAGTTTTCGAGAGACGAAAGGCTATTTCAGCAAAGTCTATAGTTACATGTGTTGCAATTTTGTAATAATTTTTTATACCAAGCACATAAGAGTTATAGTCCTGTACTGTTTTCCCTGATGGGCTTTTTTGAATTGCTTTAATCCTTGTCTTTGCTTTTTCAAGGATATCCTTTTTCTTTTTCTCGCTTACATGTGTGTTTGCCACATATCTTTCGCGCTTTTTAACAGATTTGATAGAGAACCCCAGAAAATCGGAAGATTTTCTTTTTAGGTTAGTTATAGTCGATTTTTCATTAGATATATTAAGGTTTAATTGATTTTTAAGATAACCTTCTACTGCATGGAATATTTTGATTGCAGATTGATGATTGTTAGTAAATATTTTAAAATCATCTGCGTATCTAACGATATGCATTTTCTTCAATTTTGTTTTTATCAGCAATGGATTTTTGGTTGCTGTTGTGTATGGTCTTCTTGTTTTAATATTCTCCCATTGCCTAGATATCCACCAATCCAAATCGTTTAATACAACATTACTAAGTAATGGGCTTAGGATTCCTCCTTGCGGAGTTCCTTTTGTAGGAATACCTTTTCCTTTGATTGGTGCTTTTAACATTTTAGAGATAATTGTCAGCACCCTTTTATCAGTTATGCCTATGTTGTATAGTTGTTTTAATAACTTGGAATGGTTCACATTGTCAAAGAAACCTTGTATATCAATGTCTACTACGTGACTAAATCTTCCTCTGTTTATCAGATATTGACACCTAGCCATTGCATGGTGTGTTGACCTGTTAGGTCTGAATCCATATGAATGCTTGTGGAATTTTGCCTCGCATATTGGTTCTAGAACCTGTTTGAACATTTGTTGAATCAATCTATCTCTCATTGTAGGGATTCCTAATGGGCGTTTCTTCCCATTAGGTTTAGGTATTTCTACCCTACGTACCGTATTTGGTTTGTAATTTGTGAGAGTTTTTCTAATATCGTCAACGAAGGAATTTACATCTTCCATTTTATAATGGTCGATTGTGATACCATCTGTTCCTTCAGTTTTAGAACCACTGTTAGCCTTTATACTTCTATATGCCAATAGAATATTTTCTTTTGATATGATGTATTTATATAGATTTACACCTTTAGTAGCGTTATTTTCACTACGTTGGTATAAATCATCGAACACTTTTTGTATATCGTAATATTCTGCATGTCGTAATGTTGTACTCACCGATGTATTATTTCCCCTTTCTTACGAAAAGTCCCATCATCTTACTCGATCCTGTGAGTTACATCTAGTTAATTTAGTTTTCAAAGAACAAGACTAGGGACTATCCCTCCACATTCGTTACATGCTTCGTCGGTACTTTGTCCCCACCTTCACAAGAATGAAGCAATTTCGGTTCGTTAGAACCTTATATGCATCTGTCCGCTAGTAGGCGTTGGTGACAGTTTCTTGCTTACCACGTTCCGATTGACTTAGCTATACATATATCCTTAGGTGCTTGCTTTAAGCCTGTTATCTTTACACCCTCATCGTTAGATGTTCCGAATTTCGTATCCTTTACTCTTACTTTTCGGTAGATAACGTCATCATTGACGACATACAAATTTCTATTGTATTAATAATTTAGACCCGTACATTCGCAAGTTCGCCAGTCCGTTATTTTAGACATTCTCACCATAGATATTTTGTAGCATCCCGACCTATCCATTACCATATGATTTCTCACTTAGGTTTTGTTCAGCCGACTTCACCTAGCTTCATACAATTTGTGACTACTATCACGCCTTGCATGTAGGAGTATTAGATAAGTAGTTTCAGCTCAACCTGACGGCTTTCATTCCTACTTTCAGTCAAACAGTTGTTGTTATCAAATTAATAACCCTCCTACTTCGTGTTTGCACACTTATGAGGAAACGTGTCGCGCAAATAACTATTTTGTTAAGTTTCTACAAAATGGTAATTAATATATAATTAAACTATTCAAATCTTAGGTGGTGATACTCATGACTGATACAATCCGAATTATTCTTTTCACTCTTTTAGGAATCAGTGCCGTATTCTCTGTAATTAAAGAATTTCAAAAACCAGAAAAAAGAAAATTTTGGATTACATTCGAAACTTTAATTCTAATCGGGGCAGCCTGGATGTTAATAGGACTTCTCATGTAACCTACATAATTAGTAAATCCCCTGAATAAAACTCAATATTCCGTCAATAATGTATATGACATTAGATTTTCTCCTTGTTCCCCCTTGGAGATGAGCAGTTAATTTTTGCTAACTGCTCTTTTATTTATGACAAAGATAAGATTCTTTAGAATGATTCTTCTTTATTTCTCAATATAAAGAGCCTAGGATTTTCATTAACAATCCTGTAGTATATGAACAAAGAGTAAGGTAAGAGTTACTCTTTGCCATTTTAGAAAAGGTTCTGTTGAAGACAACAGGGCCTTTTTTGCTCGAATTTCAATAAAACCATTCTTAAATTCTGTCTCATTGGAAATAACTATATAATGAAACTGATTAAATATTAGGAGTGCTGTTAATGTCTGATATAATCCGTCTCTTAATTATCATGATAATTGCAATCTTTTTATTTTCTTCCATAATAATGGAATTTAAAAAACCTCAAAAAAGCATGTTTTGGTTCTCAATTGAAGTCTTGTCTCTCCTCGGTGTTTTACTGCTAATAAAGGAATTTTTCGTCAATCAAATAACATAATCCCCTGAATAAAACTCAATATCCCGTCAATAATGTATATGACATTAGATTTTCTCCTTGTTCCCCCTTGGAGAACCGAGCAGTTAGCTTTTGCTAGCTGCTTTTTGTTTGTAAAAAATGAACTCAATTGACTGCACACGCATATAATATTCTGTGTTCCTTTCTCTATAAATTGAAATAGTCGTTACAAATGGATGATCTCGTCACGAGTGCATTTTATTAAGTGCTCTTTTTGTGTTCTAAATCAATACAAAATGAAATTTTTACCATGAAGGTAATTGTTAAATTTTTTACGCTTATACATTATAATGGAATAGTTATTGTATATTGGCATCGAGAGGAGCGTCCTGATTAAGCGCTTCTCTTTTTTTTATAAAATAGCGTTTCTGTTCAAAATGATGCCCTATTAATTTGGACACATTTACCAGTATTTTCACCAAAAAATTCATGATATGGTTAATTAGTCGAGTACGTCATTACTTGACGATTACCCTTAGGAGCCCCCAGACAAACGGGGCTTCTTTTATTTAAATAACGATTTTGTTCACTTTTATAGCTTGCTATTCCTCATAGTTGTGTTTTTCTTCTAGGACTTTTATAAAGTTAAAGTGTCCATCGAGATAACAATTATTGATATAACCCCCAAAATATATTTCATTAACTTCGCTTAAAGTAAAATATTCATTTTTTCATTCACCCAAGTTCATAACATATTCTTTTCCTCTGGTAAAATAATGATTAGGTGCCCCATGCGCATTTTATCCACTGGAAATAACACCTTTTACGTACTTAACTATTAGAAACTTCATTTCTGCTACTTCTGCAATAGCAATTTTGTTCACTTTTTCGATACATTTATGAAACATTCATATGTTATCTTCAGTATGTTCTATTCTTTTTATAAAACCGTGTGAGATATACCAAAATAAGAAGCCCTAGAGCCCTAACTCTAGGGCTTCTTGTTTTAAATAAGGATTTTGTTTAGTTTTTAACTTCCAAAAAATGATTTTCAAAGAATGTATTATCTGCTCCTTCATAACAATGTCTAATAATATGAAGCTCATCAAAATCGTTAGTAGCTCGTAATACTTTAACTGGTGTCCACGGGTCTTCTAAAGTTGTTGTATGATGTCGTGCTTTATACAAAGTCCCACTTGTAAAAACTTTCTTACCAGAATACTTACCGTATTTTTCGTGTGTGTTCATGACTACATCTTTGATACAAATTACTCTCATCTCGCCTTCTCCTTTTCTAAGAGTTTATTTAGTCCCTCTGGACTAATAAGTACTTCTGTTGATGCTTCTAAACAGCTAGATAACTGAGTTAAAGAAGTCGTAGCGACATTTTGGCTCATCCATACACATAAAGCGACTAAATCTTTTGCCTGGTACTTACTGGTTCGTTGCACAAAACCAACATCTCTAGCAAGATCTCGTAAGAGATTTGGGGATAAAAAGCTTTGAATTTCTTGAGCAAATAGTTGTAATTCATCAGATACAGAAACAGACATACCAAACGCCATCCTTTCCTATGATTCTACAGAAAGAATAGCGCATTTTTTCATTTTAGGGGGTATTTTGTTTTGTTAGCTTGATAGCGATGGGGTAGCACCATCAAAACGCGAATTTCGTACGCTAAGCAAAAGTTTATACAAAAAAGCCGATGTCCCTATATGTGCAGGACATCGGCTTTTGTTCATATTCTTTCACTTAGGTATTAAATTTTGACATAAAACTTAGAGTACTACATTTTTTAAAAGTAATAAAATTACCTATACTAAATAGAAAAGGGTTCATACTGTACATTTTAAAATATTAATTAAGCACTAATATTTTGATTATGCGCCGCTTCACTTTTGTGGGAAACATAACTATGTGCTATCATTCCTAACATTATTACAAACATACCACACCAAGATAAAATAGAAGGAAATGAAGAATGTAATAAAATTAGTTCTCCGATAACGGCAAAAAGTACCTCCATGGATTGTGTTGCTTCAACAGTTGCAAGTTTCTGCATATCTCCTTTAACCATATCAGTCGCTTTAAAAAATAAGATAGTTGCAATTAAACCCGAACAAATAGCAACTAAAATAGATTGCATAGTTTGTTCTTTACTAGGCACTCCTGCTGTAAAAAGACCGTACAAGGATAGTAACAACCAAAATGGCAAACTAGCTAATGTCATTCCAAGGACACGTTGATAAGCATCTAAACGATCTCCACAAACCTCCATCATCTTACGATTCCCAAGTGGGTAAGCAAAAGAAGCTATAATAACAGGGATAATACCTAACAAAATATCTTTGACAGCAAGCAATTTTGCTTGTTCCATTTGCATAAGGAAAATACCAAGAAGAATAATCAATGACATACCCATACCCTTCATTGGGATTTCCCCTCTTTTCTTAAGAATTCCATCTGGTGTTTGAACGGTTTGAATAAAAAGAGGAGCTAACAAAGATCCTGATATAATAGTAATTTGCCATGTCCCAGCAATTATCCATCCTGGTGCATGTGCAGCGGCAAAGCATAATGGAGCATAAAACAGACCAAAACCTACGAAACTCCATAAAAACCATGATCTTAAATTCTCTCTCATAACTTGTAATAATACTTTTAATTTTTTCCTACTCATAACAAGAAGTAAAAGAAATGGGAGCATGAAAATAAACCTTAATGAGGCACTCCATATCCAGCTACCACCTGATAATTCCATTGCTCGATTCAATATAAATGTGAAAGCAAAAAAGAAAGCAGCACATATACCTAAAAAAATAGGGCGCAAATTTCTCACCTCAATCTGTTTCATAAGTTAATAATTCCCCGAGGCTTAACCAGTTTTGTTCTACAAGTTGTGCCGTTGTTTCCTTATCTTTATTTTTGCATGCTTCTATAATTTGCTGGTGTTGTTCTACTGATTTTAAACCATTGATAGAAGTGAATTGAGAAATTTCAAGACGTTGAATCTTAGATATACTTCGTTCTAATGCACGAATGATTTCGGGATTTCCTGCCACATCTAAAAAAACGTTGTGAAATAACTCATCAGCTTCAATTGCTTTTATAATATCCTTTTTCTCAATAGATAGTAATAAGGCTTTGTTACTGAACTCCAATTCTTGAATATCTTCCTTTTTAAGTAATGGTACTGCTAAACGGGCAGCTAATGAATGTAAAGCAGCTACTACAGTAAATGCGTGTTTCGCCTCCTCAAGATTTAATGGTGCAACGCGAGTCGCTGAACCAGGAATAGACTCAACAAGTCCTTCATCTTCAAGACGTTTTAGAGCCTCTCTAACTGGAGTACGACTAATTCCAAATTCTTCTGCTAACTCTTTGTCATTTAAGCGTTGCTCTGGTTTTAACTCTAGTGTAACAATTGCTTTTCTCAAAGTGAGATAAACTTCATCTCTAAATGACATACGTTTAATGGGTTTAATAATTTCTTTTTTCATAAAACCAATATATCGGATATTGGTTTTATGGTCAACTATATTTTTTTAAATATATTTCATCAATCAACCCGTTCCAAAAATGACCGTTTAAGGAAACCTATTTAGTACTAGGGGTACCGCCAACCAAATGACATAAAACCCACGCTAAGACATTTTTTAGAAGTTGCAACTTTGATTTCCGTACGTTAAGGGTTTTCTATGCCACAAAAAGACAATAGATAGCCTAGAATATTTCGTAACAAAAAACAAAAGAAAAAAGTAATCAAATTTATTTTGACTACTTTTTTCGGAATTATAATAAAGGAGAAATTAGACGCATTAGGGATTCCAGTATTCGTTTTTGAATACTACGTTTTTGAAACGATTCCCATCGAATTTCAGTTGAATAATTAAAGTCCTTTTCAAAATCACGTTTAATATCAAGAACTGTCTTAGATTCATAAAGTACGCTAATGATTTCATAATTTAGTTCAAAGCTACGGACATCCATATTTGCTGTGCCAATTGTTGCGATTTTATCATCTACAAGTACAATTTTAGCGTGCATAAAACCATCTTTATAGCTGTAAATTGAAGCACCGGCTTTTAGAAGTGGTGTGAAGTATGATTGAGATGCTTGATCACTCATGATTCTATCTCTCTTACCTGGATATAGAATGCGTACATCTATTCCAGCTATTGCACTTAAACGTAGTAATGTTAATGTTTCTTGATCCGGAATGAAGTAGGGTGTTGCGATCCAAATTGATTTCTTAGCAGAACCTATAACAGCAAGTAAAGTATTACGAATACTTGTATCATCTGAACTTGGCCCACTTGCTACAATTTGAACAGCACCTTCTGCATGAGGATTTTCTCTATCTGGAAAGTACTTTGTATTCATAAATTGATTCCAAGAATAAGTATTTAGACTACTAGAGGCATAGAGCCAATCCTCAAGGAATACTGCTTATAATTTGTACAATGCTTTTCCTTCTATTCTTAAGTGGCTATCACGCCAAATTGGGAATTTTTTAGAACGACCAAGATACTCATCTCCAACGTTGAGTCCACCTGTAAAACCAATCTCTCCATCTACAATGACAATTTTACGATGGTTACGATAATTTACTGTTTCAAGTGGCCATGGCGAACGAATGGGATCAAATGCCACAACCTCAATTCCTGCATCTTTCATGGGTTGTAAGAAACGATTTCGTAATAAATTGCTTCCGATCCCATCATAAAGAAAGCGTACAGTTACACCAGATTTTGCTTTCTTTATTAATGCATCTCGAATTTTTTTACCAATTTCATCTGCTCGATAAATAAAGGCTTAAATAACAAGCCAACAGAACAAAAATCACGTATCACACATTCATATAAATGTAAATCATCAGGAAGTAGTTGATTAGCAGCAAGAATATCTTCATACGCTGCGATTTTATGTTGAAATAAAAATCTTGGTAAGTTCATGCGCTTTGTCATAAACTCAATATGCATTGGAATGGATGTTTGGCACTCATCCCATTTGTATCAACTTGTTTCTTTAAATCAGCCACACAAATATCTCTTAAGTATTCATGTTGAAGTGTATAAGCAGAAGCAATCACATTATCCGCTGGAATTAATGGTACTCGTGTTTCAGCTAACATGTTATATACTTGGACAACTTCATCCAACATTCATCTGTAATCAGCTAATTTACGTTTTACTTTATCCTGGTTCACAGTTCCATCTTTATTAAGAAGTAGCTGTGACCAGAGCACTTTAAATATTTCATTATGATCTACTATGTTATTTTCCGTCAGTAACACCACCTATGTAATTTTTGCACAATAAAAAGAGCAACCAATTAGTTGCTCTCAAATGACAAAAAACCGTTATCCTAATACATATAAATATACAGGGTTTTGGTTTTAAAATAGGAATTATAAAAATCATAAAAATTTTTATTTTGGTGTTTCCGCACCTTTCAACGTACAATTGAATACAACATTTATATATTCTCATCTTGTTGTACGCTCAAAGGAGGGAAACCCTCCCAAAAATCAGCGTTAAATATTTAATTGTTTACATGTGGATTTAATGCCACATCATTATAATTACACATATTTAACAATAAAACACATCTATTTTTTCCTCTATGAACGCAAATATACATAATAAAAGAGCAACCGTGCATCAGTTGCTCTTAAACGATAAAAAGCCCTGCATCCTAAATTATAGGAACAAACAGAGCTTTTCACCAAAAATGAAAATATAATATGTATGTACAATTTCTAGTGTTTCCGCACCTTTCAACGTACAATTGAATACGACATTATATATTTTTAATCTTACTGTACGTTCAAAGGAAGGGAAAACCCTTCCCTGTATATGAAGTTAATATTAAAACATGGAATGAGCGTCCACTTAATTATTTTCACATAATTTCATCACTTGAATGTCTATATTTTTTCCTTATAAGATGAAAATAAATATTTTAAAAGAGCAACCATGCAACAAATCCCTACCCAAAACACCAATACATACTCGTGAATAATAACACCACAAATTAAAAATATAACTGCTATTATTACTAATAGTGAATGTACTACACGCAAAAATAACCTCTCCTTATCTCATTGGAAAACCATTAATATATTATTATTTTATTTAGCAAACAGATGGTTTCCAATTTGCGCAACAGTTTGACGTGTTGTAATCCATTTGTCAGTCGATGTTTGAGGATTATAGAAATAAAGCCAATCAGAATTTGTTCCTTTTGAAGTGAGAGCCTCTTCTACTGCCATTCTTGCTTCCTGTGTAGCAGGCTGATTAATTCTACCATCTGTAACAGGAGTAAATGCATAACCATTTTTAATGGGTTCATAAATTACGTCTGTAATTGAATTTGGAAAACCATTTGCGTTAGCACGATTTAATACTACCTTTGCCACTGCAACCTTGCCTGCATACGGTTCTCCTCCTGCTTCTGCATTCGCTAATCGAGCCATTAAGTCCACTTCTTGAAATGAAATTCCAGTATCAATCTTTAAGTGCTGACCGACAAAAATTTGATTTTCATCTACGTTATTATTTTGTTTAATCGATTGTATTGAAACCTTATATTGTTGTGATATAGAACTTAATGTATCCCCGTTTTTCACTTGGTAAATTGCTTGATATGTATTAGTTGATTCTGTTGAATTATTTTTTTGAACATATTCGTTTGTAGTTGACGATCCTGGAATTGTTAAGCGTTCTCCAATATTAATTTGATCATTTACCTTGCTATTAGCTTGTTTAATTGATTGCACGGACACTCCATATTGTTTACTTATTGCTTCTAGGGTATCATTCTTTTGAACCGTATAAACCGTTGAAGCCGCAGCCCCTACTGGATTTGATACTATTGTAATCATTGCAGCAGATAATGGTAACCAGGTTTTAACCTTATATAACTTCATTCGAAAAATCCTCCTAAAAATTGTTAAGTGCTCTTAGTATGTTTAAGTTAAAAACAAATCAAGCTAGTTATAGCGTAACAAAACATAAAATATAAGTCATTGCATTTGTATTTCTATTTAATAATTTAATTATATATACTATTAAATAGAAATATCATTGTTAAGTTTCAAAAGAACCAGCGAATCTGCTCTAATTATCAAATTAAATATAGTGAATATAGAGGGATACTTCAATTTTTAAAGAAAAATTAAAACCTACCTTGAAGCTATAAGAATTTCAAGGTAGGTTTTTTAATACATCTCATCTTCTGTAGTTATACATATACGTAATTCCATTTTAGCTTTAATACGAATAATAATTCGTTCATACACAGGGTTTAACATAATTTTAATAGCCTTTTATTGTTTGCAAAGATACCTTCACTTCACAATTTTTTGTCTAATTGCCATTACAGCTGCTTGTGTACGATCTGTTACCCCTAATTTTTGGAGAATTTTATGAATATGAGTTTTGACCGTTCCTTCCGAGACACAAAGAATTTTTGCTATTTCATGATTTTGTTTCCCGTAGGCTAATAATTGTAAAACATCAATTTCTCGCTTCGTTAAAGCCTCAGTATATTCGTTTTCTACAATATCTTCCTGAGGAGCATTATCATATTTCAGAAATTGTGCAAAAGCATGATTTGCTGTCGTACTATTATAAATCATGGCTCCTCTATTCATGGCACGTATACCATCTAACATTTCCTCTGTTTCTGTATCTTTTAATATATAACCAACTGCACCGGCGCGAATGCCATCTAGGACATATTGTTGTACATCAAAAGTTGTTAATAAAACAACCTTAGTATTTGGTAATTTATCCATAATATTTTTAGTAGCCTCAATACCGGATATATCAGGCATTTGAATGTCCATAATAACCATATCTGGAACTGTCTCTAAAGTTGCACTAATTACCCCCTTCCCATTTTCACACTCTCCTATTATCTCCATATCATCTTGCATACCAATAATATAACATAGTCCCTTTCGAACAAAAGGTTCGTCATCAGCCAGTACAATTCGAATCTTTTCTGCCATCATTCTCCTCCATTCTTATGAATTGGAATCCTCACTTCCACACGTAATCCATTCGGTTCATTTAAAGTAAAAGAACAACTACCTCCGACCGACTCACAACGCTTTTTCATACCATTCAGACCAAATCCCAATTCTAATTCCATATCTCCCTTAAAAATGCCATTATCAGCAACTGACAAACTTACTACTCCACCTATTTCTATAACACTTACAACAACAGAATCTGCATGTGAATGTCTTAAAATATTCGTTAAAGACTCTTGTAAGATACGATATAATATTGTGCTTTCTTCCATCGTCCACTCTGATATTTTTTCACCGTGAATAAACTCTATTTGTAATAGTGAGTTTGCCTGAACTTGTGAAATTAATCCTTTTAATGAAATAAGTCCAAGGTCCTTTTCATCACTTGTCCAATCCCTTACAGCAGTTCGGATCTCTTCCATCCCTTTACGTGCTACTTTTAAAAGATCGTCAACAGATTCATTTGCTGCAGTCGGGTTTTTTTTTAACATAATTTTAAGCGCCTGTAATTGAATAATCAGTGAGGTCATTTGATGTCCAAGTCCATCGTGAATTTCTCTTGCTAATTTTGTTCTCTCTGCAAAAGCAGCATATCGCATTGAAAGTAAAGTTGTTTCTTGTAGTTCAGCATGAGCTTCATCTAATTCTTTTAACTGCTTTTGATTTTTTTGATATGCTTCCTTTAGCTTAGACGTACTACGAACCGAAACATAGATACCAGTTATCATTAATATTTCTTGATAAGGAAACAGATTAGAGCTTATAAATAAAATTAAAATTATGCCTGTTATACCAGATAACACAGTCGTAGTTCTTGCCCACTTTGGTTCAGCCGCAGCAAGAAAAATTAGAAGTGGTAATAATACAAGGTTGGGATAACCAGGATAAAAAAAATGTACTATACAAGACAATATTACTAATACAGAGAAAAACAACAAATATTTGATTTCATTCCAACGGTATTTAGGTGCATTTAACATCCATAGATAAATTGCGACAAATATACTACATACCCATATTGCAAAAGTACCGTAAGGTGCAAAGATTTTATAAAAAAACAGACACAATAAAATACTTCCAATTGCATTTCCTACATGACTACCAATAAATTCATAAAATGTTTTTTCCATATTAATAGTACCTCACACCCCTATTTATTAAAGCATTATATTTCCCCATAAAGATAAATTTTTTATTTACTGGGGGATTGTATCACCCTTATGATTTTAGAACATCTACCTTAAAGTGGATCTTTCAAAACGTATTCTATCTATAGGTAGCGTGTTGGTTAATGACAAAAGTATCTTTGGTTTTGAAAGTACAGCTACTGAATATCGAAATGATAAAAATTGGTCTAAATTCGATGAAAATGAGGGAAAGATTTTGGAATTGAAACTCTAGTAATACATATTGAAAATAAAACAGTAACCTTTTTTAAAAATAGGTTTCATTACGTTTAGAATTAAGAAAAGGACCAGTACAATATGTAGGGTCCTTTTCTTGAAATAATCGTTATTTTACAGCTTCTTTTAATTCTTTCCCAGCTTTGAAAGCAGGTACTTTCGCTGCTGCAATTTGCATCTCTTCACCTGTTTGTGGGTTACGACCTGTACGAGCAGCGCGTTCACGAACTTCAAATGTTCCAAATCCGATAAGCTGTACTTTCTCTCCGTTAGCTAAAGTGTTTGTAATTGCATCTAAGACAGCTTGCGTTGCTACAGCAGCATCCTTTTGTGACAATTCTACTTTTTCTGCTACATTTTTTACTAATTCTGTTTTATTCATTATCGTCACTCCTATAAATATACGTGAATGAAATTATAACGAAATTAATAATTTATTGCAAGAATGTTATATTTCATTACACGAATTAAACGCTTGCCATTGCTTATGATTATATAAAATAAAGGTAACCTAAATTTCTTATTACTTGATACAATAATCAAGATTAACATTATGGAAAAGGTAAACTGTTTACCTTTTCGTTACAAATTAAACAATTGATTTATTCGTAACATTATCACTATACATTAGTCGTTTAATCATTTATTTCCAAAGCAAGTTTTAAAAAAGTCTAAAACAGCTTCTTTTTGTAATGACCATGCTTAACCACTTGTCGAGATTCTATCTCTTCACATCCCCTATTTAGTATATCTTCTGAAATATCTACAACAATTGTATTAGTTAGTACACTTACTACATATCCTTGAAATTTCAATTTAGAATCATCTCGATATGTAAAGCGAACAAGATCTCCTTTATTAGCGTTGGGTAATTTGCACATATAGACCTCCTATCCAATCATCTCAACTATTCCTTCAAAACATCCCTTGGAATTTTATAATCATCAATTGAGTTGTTTTCTTTTTTCTACATTTTCTAAATGAAACGATAAATGAATGTCATTCATGTGTATGAGTATATACATTGTCTTGATAAAGTTAAAAATGAGTTTTCTATTTCAAAATCGAGCATGATCCTCTTTTTACACTATATATTAAGTCTATTTTCTTAAATATTAATGTCCCTCCTCGAGGGCATGATGAGGGGAGCATTAATATTTACAAACTATTTTTTAAAATTTAGCGCAATATACGCTTCTGGCTTTTTTTGATTTGCTTTTTCTGCTTCCTTTCCATTCTTAAAACACGAATTGTTAGAAAAGCGAAACCAAATGGTGCAATAAGAATAGAACTAATAAATAATCCAATAGCAAGTAAAACTTGTAAAATTAGGTGTGTAATAACATTACTTTTACGAACAGTTTCTTTGCGTTTTTTATTTATCATATTTCTTATTTGATAATAGACCATTCGTGAAAACGGATATAAGATTGCATTAGCAATAAGTAACAGCATATAACTTATTTTATTAGTAGGAACGAATCCCCAAAAAATTAGAAATATTAATACTGAAATTAAATAACTTGTAATTAAAAACTTAATATCAAAAGATCGAAAAACACTAATTATAATCCTCATTTGCTCATACCTTCCTTATTTTAGAACCACTGTTTAAAGCAATCACTAATGAAAAATAATTGCTTCATTCAAATAATATTGTTTTAAAAAACTCATAGTAAAAATTAACTTAATGCTATTGGATATCTCTAATTTAAAAACGCGCCTTTTAAATAGAAAGACCCCTCAATAGTATTGAGGAGTTTTCTTAGTAAACATGTCATAAACTAATGCTTATAATCAGAAAGTATGCATTCTTCCTTGAAGATATGGGAATACTTATGGATTAAATATATTATTTCATGAAAATGATTTTTGAAACGATATAAAATTTCCTGTTACAAGCAAAAATAGATTTACTAAAATTTATTCTCACATGTTAAAATGCATATTTATATTTCTAGCATTATTATTCTCTTGTACTCTTCTCTTTAATTGTTTTTAGGATGTTTTAAATACGTATTATTAATCTTGTCAAAAATGCTTCTTAATTAGATACTAAAAAACACGCATATTGTATATGCGTGTTTTTTAGTATACAAATTCTTTAGGCACATGAGACGGATACCAAAGAAAAACTTCTTATATATATTCTATCAAAGTAATTTCCCAAAAAAACTAATAAATTTTCTCTTGATACGGAAATTTTGTATCACTTTATCCTCATTTTTTTAAAATCAATCTTTTAGAATAAACAAAGATACATCATTGATTCAAATAATAACTACTCTCCTGTATCTAAGTTTTTCATGTTAGCAAAAACAAGGTAGGAAACAAGATAGATCCTTTATTTATATTGGAAGAACCCCTTCTGGCTAGGAGAGCAGAAGGGGTTCACAATAAGGGATCATTTTGTCGCAATTTGTAAGGAGACAAAATATTTAGTTGTCAGGTATTATTATTACACATATTTCTTTCGATAAGTGCTCTTAAATTTCCTTATTAAAAGCAAAAATGAAAACGTTCAACAAATACTATTATGTTATGATTTTATTGTAGAGATGGGAAAGCAATATTAGATATTATGACACGGAAAAATAGCCGATACTCAAATTGAGTATCGGCTATTTTTTTGTATTCATATAGACAACTCACTAAATTAACAAGTTATATTAACCCTACATATTAATTTATATTAAATAGAAATACCTCCAATTTCAATTGGAGGTATTTTTAAAACACGACGGAACAGTTAGTATTCTCTTACTACTTGAAGAGAATACTATTAATTATCCCATTAAATTATATTTAGTACATTATGGTCATTATAAGACAACGTGCTTATTAAAATATAAAAGATATTATTTTTCAGTATTCAATAAAGATTTTCCTACCATAGCAGCAGCGATCCCACCTAGGATTGGAGCTATAATGAATACCCATAATTGAGAAATCGCTTCTCCTCCAGCAAATAATGCTGGTGCAAGGCTACGAGCAGGATTCACAGAAGTTCCTGTTAATGAAATACCCAATAAGTGCACTAACACTAAAGTAAGACCAATTACAATTCCAGCTAAATTTGCATTACCCTTTTTACCTGTTACAGCGACAATAACTAAAATAAAGACGAATGTTAACACAAATTCAACTAAGAATGAACCAGATGCCCCTAAATTTCCAAAACTATTCTGACCTAAGTTATTTAATGTCATACCCGATGATTTTAAAATAGTTACTAGTGTTACAGTTCCTAATAAAGCACCTAAGATTTGTGCCATTACATAATATGCAAGTTCCTCAGCCGTCATACGTTTATTAATAAACATGGCAATAGATACCGCAGGATTCACATGGCAACCAGAAATTGTACCAATGCTATATGCCATAGCAACAATTGATAATCCAAAGGCCATCGCAATTCCTAAAATACCAATCCCTTCTACTCCACCACCTATTACAGCTGTTCCAGTTCCAAATAGTACTAATACAAATGTACCAATACATTCAGCAATTGCTTTTTTTATCATGATTTTCCTCCTTTAAATATGCATAAAACTAAATTTAATAATGGTTTAAATCGTTTCATGCTAATTAAGTTCTCTTTAAAAGAACTACAAATTAAATAGCACTCACTTTTACTACAAGTGAATGCTTTTTAACTTGTATTGAATAGATACTGAACTTGAATAAATACATTGCAGTTCATAAAGAACTCAATTAAATTATAGCAAACACAAAACAATATTTTTGCTACATTTTTTCCGGCTAAGCAGTAAAAATGTAGCAAAAATTATTTACTTAGATTTAATATTATCGTTACCAATACCTATTCCACTTAATCGATCTACACTACCGCTAATATACTTCTCATATTCAGGGGTAGTAAAGAATTCATAAGCAATCTAGTGATCTACATAGATTACAGTTTTTGTCTGAGTTCCTATTTCTAGTGTTACTGCCGAATTTGCGCTTGTCTATATATTAAACACACCTTTATTATTTTTTGAGATATTATAATTAAAACAAAAGGAACCAATTCGAATAAAATTCGAATTGGTTCCTTTTATTTCAATGTAAAACATGAACTTTTAGAGACGGTAAAGTTTAATTCAAATGATAAATACAACTTTTAATTGAATTAATGTCACTTTCCGTTAACCTACCTGAAAAGTATATAATTGGGGTTTTTGTATTTGGTGGC
This sequence comes from Bacillus cereus group sp. MG9, assembly GCF_040459995.1. Lineage (NCBI taxonomy): Bacteria > Bacillati > Bacillota > Bacilli > Caryophanales > Bacillaceae > Bacillus > Bacillus cereus group sp. MG9. Next base: position 398,057 of record NZ_JARVHC010000002.1, read on the forward strand.
TGATAATTAGTAATTATAAAATCATATTTTATTCTATCATTAATTGAATTATATATTTTTACATTTCCCCCAATGCTATTGGTTAATGTTGAATATATAAACCGCTTCTCCACCTCTGTACCGTTAAATAAAAATAAAATATTAATTTCATCCGCGAAAGAATTTAAAAGGAGTGTCGCATAGGTGGTGAAAACTTCAATTTCTTCTTTATACATTCTATTTTCATTATGGGTTTTATTCCAAAAAGAAACCAAGGACCTATCTTTTTTGTAATCCTGTAAAGATTCATTTTCAAGTTTATCCAATGAACTGAAATAGAATCCTAATGATAAATTATATTGACTATAAATAAGACAATAATAAAAAATAGAACTTGAACTCACTACTAATTTTTCTTTTTTTTCTTCTTTTATATTATGTTTTTCCATAAGTATATCAATAAGCTTTAAATAGTTATGATAATCATCGTTTTTAAATTCCTTTAAATACTCAAGCGTTACCTCACTTTGTTTGCTTGTAGTAGCGAATACTAAAATCAAATAAACATTTAATGCTTTTATTTCATTTTCAGGTAATTTGATTGAATAATACCTCTCAAAAGTTAGAATAATTTCAGTTATACAATCGGCTTGGTAGCTATCATATATAGGTACATCATTAATTCCACTTTTTATATAACATTTATTAGAAACTCTATTTATACAAATAGATAAAATAACACACAACATCTCAAAATCTACCGTCACTTTATGCTCTCGTAGAATATTTAGGATCTCTTCCCTTAGTATATTTGGCAATAAGAATTGCCTTGTATATTTTTGTGTATTATAAAAAAAAGCGTGATAATAATGCCTAATATTTAGTTCCTCCCCCTCTAATTGGATTTCTCTTAATTTAATTTCTAACATACTCTTTGTAAGCATTTTTTTATGTTCTTTTATTTGTTTTTTTAGTGTTAATTTACTCACAAATAAATTTTGTGACCACTTTTCCAACGTATAGCATTTGTTATTAAATAGACCTAGCATAATTTTATATATTATACTTTCATCTAAATACGAATTTATGATAGGTAATATCGAATTAGTAATAGGTTTGATTAATATATACCCTTTCGATTTTACACTAATAATATCCCAATGTTCAGGAAGGTAGCTTTTCAGTTGAGAAATATCGCTTGAAACCGTCCTGATTGAACATTGAAGTTGTTCAGCAATATCTTTAGAAGGAACCAAATTTTGACCATTATCTAAAATTTCAAGAATTTGAATCATTCTTTTTACTGGTTTATCATGAATTAGACTCTGTGTAAACTCAAGCATTAATATTTCCTCTCTCTTAAATGTATTTACGATGCAGAATAGACTAATTAAGAAAGATTCTATTTAATGAAAGTAACTTTCCTACATACATATAAAATTTAGGACAACACTAATACTCTTTCTGTGTTACGACCATGTTATATATTATTTATTCCATTCTTAAATTATATATTGTTCATTCTATTTCTTCTTACTAAAAGTTAGTTTGTATTTTTTAATTGGAAGGGCATATGAATCAAGCTTTTCTAATGCATAAACTTATAAAAAATTAAGACTTAAAAGTACTATACATAAATGAATGAATGTCAATCATTTATGAACTCACATAAATTGAAAAATATTCTTGCATAGCAAAAAGTAATGGATTTCATTCTGTAGTGCAAATGTATCCTAATTATAACTGTATCATTCTTATTATTTTTAGACGTCTATCTTAAGATAGATTTTTTATAATCCTCTCTATCTCTAGATAGAGAGGATTATAAAAAATCCGGTTCTGGTGCAAATATATAATGAAGAGGCTGAAGATGATGAATTTTAATTTTTAGTTAGTTTATTCCTAAAGAACTAACGATTATTCGAATAGCATTTTTCTTCTTATAAAGAAACAAATCGCTCCCATCTTCTTTTCTTTTTCCAGGTAATCCAACTGACGCTGCGTAGTGTCCTTTAAATCAAAACGTGTAGGTTTCTCTGTAGATTTTGTTTCAAAGGCTATAGCTCGTCCCTTATATACGCCGTCATAGTCTACTGTACTTTTAGCTTCGCAGAATCCATTTAGTACACGACCACCTTTACTTTTTAAAACCTTTACAGGAGTCGGAGCTTGTTTTTAAGCGCCACTTCCCCTCTTTGATACATTCCATTCGCTAGATTGATAAGCATTTCAAATCCCATCACACGGTTTCCTAGTCTCATTGTTATTCCTCACTTTCTATTCAAAGGATTTTTTAAATTTTCATAAAACATTTTTAAAATCCCGTACTATTAGAAATACCTATATAATACAAATAATTAATTATTAGGAGTGCCTTGAACTACCCCCACTTTCACTTCGTTTAGAAGAGGGGGATTCCTAAGTAAAGAGTTCTACCGAACTCTAATTGATTAGGCTATCTCCGCAGTCCTTGCGGTTAGAAGCCTTATCGCTTCATTCTTTAGATTTATACTTGCGTTAATATCCCTATCATGGTGTGTACGACAAGAAGGGCAGTCCCATTTACGTAGGTTTAGATTTTTAACGTCTTTGTTTTGATATCCACAACAAGAACATAATTGGCTGGAAGCAAATGTTTTCGATACGACAATGACTTGTTTGCCGTACCATTTTGCTTTGTATTCCAACATGGTTCGAAACTGTGACCATGATACCTCACTAATTGCTTTTGCTAACTTATGATTCTTTAACATATTCGATACTTGCAAATTCTCTATACCAATAACATCGTGGTTTTTGATGATTTCAGTTGAGACTTTGTCCAAGTAATCTTTTCTAGCATTCGTCATGTATTCATGAATTCTAGCTACTTTTACTCGCTGTTTATTCCAGCGAGTAGATCCTTTTATTCTTCTAGAAAGAACACGCTGTGCTTTCGCCAACTTCTCTTCTAATGACCGAAAAAACTTCGGATTTTTATAGGTTGTTCCATCTGACAAAATGGCGAAATCTTTTAGTCCCACATCCATTCCAATGTAAGATTGTGTTTTCGGAAGTTCTTGCACTTCTGTTTCAACTAACAATGACACAAAGTATCTGCCAGAAGAGTTCCGTCTAACTGTAGCGTTTAAAATACGTCCCGTTATTTCACGACTTTTAGCAAATCGAACAAGACCTAGTTTCGGCAACTTTATCTTTTTTCCTACAATGGCAATGTTTTCATTTGTTTGTTTTGTGGTGTAAGATTGTACGTTGTTTTTCTTAGATTTGAAACGCGGGGCACTAGTTTGTTTTTTGAAAAAGCGTGTATAAGCATCCGCAAGGTTGCGAACAGACGACTGAATCGCAATACTATCCACTTCTTTTAACCAAACAAACTCTTTCTTCATTGCAGGAAGTTTGGCAGAGCACGTACCATATGTCAAACCTTTTCCTGTTTCTTTGTATGCATGATCCCATAGAGATAGGAAATGATTGAATACAAAACGAGAACAGCCAATTGTTTTATTAATTAGAGTTGCTTGTGTTTTATTTGGATAGATACGAAATTTATATGCTTTATTAATCATCATTCATTTCACCTCCATTTCGGCATATGTCTATTATACAACAAACATACATTCGATAGATAGTGAAGTAACAGATTATGTATGTCGAACAATTAAGATGGCTTCCTGCCATCTCTTGTCCGAAGCCAATTCATCTCCCACCTACTCACTTCGCGTTCCTTGAGGAAGGAGTCTTCTTGGCTAAAATGATAAAACTTGCTACAACAATTTTTCAAAACATCGTAACTTTTTTCAAAGTAATTAAACTTTGTTTTAATATCACAATCTCAGTCAAAAATACTATTGAGGAAGCTTTGTCCTTCAAAGCTATAAGAAGCCGACTTGTTATCCCATTTTAATTCGATTTCTAATATTTCTTCTTTATTCAGCACTGTATTTTTAGTACTACGATGTTCAATCCATTTTATTTTTTCTGGGACATCTGGAATGAATAACGCCGTAAAGTAAGCCTTCCTTAATATTGTTGCCAATTGAGCATAACGATCTCCTACTGATCGATTATCATTCCCATACATCACAAATCTTGCTCCTATACCGTTTGCTATATCTTTATCATTAAGAACATACACTTCTACAGGAAATCTATGCACCTCACGTACCTTATCTTCATTTGATTCCGTGGACATAAATTGCCCTGTAACGTATGGTAGTTCAAACTTATATACTCCTGAATGTATTTGTTGATATTTTGGTACTTCTTTAGTTTTATTAAACATTAATAATCCCCCTTAGTATTTAAATATAATCCTATCTAGTTTTTTGCTGCCTTCACTAAAATCTCTTTAAATGTAATTCATTTTTTGTTACCTATTACTCTTTATTTTATATATACTGTTCTTTAGCTTAGGCTTCTTGTGTAACCGTACTTTAGTCCCATTAATATCTAAGTCAATTTTTTCTTCCTCTAAAGCCTCAATTTTCTCTTTATGTTCCTTTTCAATTCTATCTCTTTCTTCTTTTCTCTTAGTCGCTTTGGGACCAATTACGAACAGAATTAAGAATATACTCACCATGACAACAAAAGTAGTCACTAGTACCTCTCCCCTCTTGCCAAAACTTCGTACAACAAAATTCCTTTTAATGTATAAGACTTAATTCAGAAAATTAGAGGAGAACAAGTGCTAGTATAATTACACAGAAAAATTATAGAAATCACCTGCACTATTCCTCCTTCTCCTATATAAACAAAGATTATAAATGACGCAGCAAGGCTGGTACTAGCAATGTCATTACAAATATAAAAATTGAACTATATCTCAAACTCGAACTCCATTTCCCATATTTCGGATGTTCAAATTTCTTATAAAGCATACCTAATGCTAAAGATATCAAAAACATTAATACAGCTGTTCCTAAAATTATAGAAGTAATTAAGCCCACCATATTACTCATAAAGGTTTGAAAATCAAAAGAACGTGTTGTCAACATTAACACTGGTAGAATTCTTATTAATAGTATGAGAATAAATGAACCTACTCCAAAATATATAGACCTTTTTTTCCACTTTATATGTTTAAACCATAAAGAAGCCCCAAAAACTAATAATGATATTAAAATTACTACAGAAAGTATAAGGAAAATAACATCAAAGAATGCAGGCACACTCGCATGGACTGCACCATCTATTTTATCTCCCCCATCTTTAATTACATCACTGCCGCCATTAAACAAAGAACCAAACCAGTCTACAATCCAATCAGTCATCCAGGAAATATCAAATGGTAAATCTTCATTTTTTGTTTGTGTAGGAGCAACTGAGTTGAAAACTTTCAAATTCTCCTCCCCCTTCATTAAAAATTACCCCCTTTACTTTAAGTATATAAATTTCCTTAACCAAAACTAAGAGAGTATTAAATCATATCTGATTAAATAGAAGGTTCATTTAATACATCTGTACACTCTCATTATGATAACTATCCGATGCATTTACTTTTGTCCCTATTATGGACTACGTAAAAAAGTACTCATCCAATTGTGATACACATAATAATTGGATGGGTACTTCATTACACATTCTTTATTCTGTTTTTATTGACATAGACGAGGTTTATACATTTCGTGGTGATACAAACTATAGTACCGAATTAAATAATTTTAAAATATTACTACGTAATTCACTCGATTTAAGAAAATAAAATTTCACAAATCTTCAATGATAGCTTCTTGGTTTATCGGATAGAACATATGTATGAAAAAACGCAGCATAATATCGGTTTTTCTAACCTCGTAAATGACTTAATATATATCTTTGCGTATTTATGTCTTGGCGTTTTAATGCCGTTACTAATTCTCGATTAACATCTGATACAGGTAATGGTTCTCCATATATATCAAATAATCTTATACCCAACTTACTTAAAATCCGTATATTATTAAGATTCCTACTCTCTTGTGTATAACTAATAATATTGCGTAAATTAATCCCAAAACTTATCATAAACTAACGCTCCCTCTTCAATGTAAATAGATATGGATATACTTCTATTTATTTTCGAGGAATCCCTTGAAGCTTAATAAGCCCTATATATTTCTCAATACCATAACAGTATAAGCTCTCTCTTTTTCTACTATAGTGCTACGCCACCTCTTATAAGAAGTATTCAATAGAGAACAGTTGATAAATCAAAATCCAAAAAAGCATTAACGAAACTTGTACTGTCTTAACTATACTTTTTCAAATTTAAAAGCATGGACATTATCATAATTCAGAATATTCTGTATATTAGTGAAAAAAATCGTAGTGAAATTTAATTTATCTAATTCCTGTTATTATCAGAATAAGCCTTTACAGAGAAATGGGGGATATTATGACTGTTCAAGAAAAAAGTAATAAGAAATTGATGGAATTATTACATGAATGGTATGAAGAAATTCGTTTATATCATGTAAAAGAAGCAAAACAGACATATCTACAAGTAAAAGAACGTTTAAAGGAAATAGAAACAGACCAATATGTATCATTCTATTATTCTCTACTGAATTTTAGATATAAAGTCTTGGTAGATGGAATGAGTATTACAAAAGATTCTTTTAATCAAATAGAAAAACTCCCTAATATCAAAGAGGAATTTTCATTTTTAGCTTACTATTATTATTTCTTTAAGGCAATCCACTCTACAATTTTAGCAAATTATACTGAAGCGAAAACACACTATGAAAAGGCAGAAGAACTTTTAATTGATATACCTGATGAAGTAGAAAAAGCCGAGTTTGAGTATAGATTTTCAACTTACTGTTATCAATCTTATCAACCATTTGAAGCGATTCAACATGTAGTAAAATCCAAAGAAATATACCGGAATCATGTAGGCTATGAAATTAATATTGCTTTATGCGACAATGTATATGGACTGGCTTGTATAGATCTAAGAGAATTTGAAAGAGCGGAAGAATGTCTCAATACGGTTATTGATGTTTGTAAGAAGTATGATGAAGAACAATTATTATTACGAGTACGATCCAATTTAGGCTGGTTATATAATATTCAAGATTTATATCCATTGGCGATTAGACAAAGTTCTGAAATTATAAATACCATACCGAACCATTTTAAAGCATTATTTGTCTTAGCAAGAGCATATTATAAATTAGAAGGCGTTGAAACAGCAAAAGCATATATCGAGCAAGGTATAAAGTATACAAATGAATCAGGAAATGCGGAATATAAGCATCGTTTCGCAGTTTTAAATGAACTAATCACAGAACTACCTAGGATTAAACTAGAAAAAGTAGTTACTGATGCAATTTCTTATTTTGAAAAAGAGGACATGTGGGATTGTGTAAAAGAATATGCAGAGATTTTAGCACTCCAATTTTACGAGGCAAATAATCATGTTAAAGCGAGCAAATATTTCTATATTAGCAATAATGCTGATAAGAAACATTTGAGAAAAGGAGCGTTAAAGTAATGAAAAAAATAAAAAAAGTGTTATTAAGTATGGTAGTAGTAAGTGCATTAGCATGTAGCATGATTAGTTTAAATGTATCACAACACTCTTCGTTTAATGGTGGAGATACGCCAGCACCAACAAAACCGATTGTCTCTAGTGGCGTATCTATTGATTAACGTAATACATTTTTCTCACTTTAAAAACCAGAAAATTCAGCCTCTTAATCTTTAAAAAATGTTGAATAAAATAGATAAAATATTGAACCCCTAGTCCGAAACATATTTGTTTCGGACTAGGGGTTCAATATTTCAACTTTTCTATATAATTGTGAGCAGAATAAAAAATATCAAAAAGTTGATTGAGAAAAAGCACTGCTAAAATCTGGTTTTGGTGCAAAAATAAAATAAAGGAGAATAACGCGCATATATTCCTAACGGAATCGTATCTTATGCTGCAAGTCCAAACAATTGATGGATGAATTCTTTCTGATTTTGGACAGACTGGTCCCGTAAATCAAGCTGTTCTTTTTTAATCATATGCATGGCTTCTACTCCAGAAAGAATGGATGTAGCTGTGTCAAAATATTTGAACCCTAGCATAGAACGGATTCGCTTCTTTATAAAGCGATGATCTTGTTCTACTATGTTATTCAAGTACTTTTGTTGTCTAAGTTGCATACCATCAGGTATGCTTTTTTCTTTTTTCAACTGTTCAATTGCTATAGGATAAGTCGGGTTCTTATCGACTGTTATAACACGTGGCTTTGAAACATGAAAAGACCGCGAAGCTTTCTTGAAAAAGCGCTTTGCAGCCTTCTGGTCTCTTGTTTTGTTTAGGAAAAAATCAATTGTGTTTCCTTTCGAATCAACAGCACGATACAGATACATCCATTGACCTTTTACTTTGATATATGTTTCATCGACTCTCCAAGAGTCATTTGTTTGTTCGAGGTGACGGCGGATTCGTTTGTCCAATTCAGGACCATACTGATGAACCCAACGCATAATCGTTGTATGAGAAATGGATAAACCCCGTTCTTCTAGCATTTCCACCAAATCACGAAAACTGAGGTTGTACCGTAGGTACCATCTTACCGTTAACAAAATAATATCAGGCTGATAATGCTTCCATTTTAATACATTTTCCTTTTCCATACCAATCACGCACCCTTTTTAAAGTAATAGTAACAGTATGTCCAAGATTTGTAGATTCATTGCAATTGTCCTTAAGTTTTTGCACCAGAACCCTCACACATATATATACTTTTAATCCCTTGCCCTGATTCTCTTCTAAACCTGCCACCGCATTTAAATACTTCCCAAAGGCGAACGCTCTAGAAATCTCATCGACGGACCCCTCTTTTGCAACTTTTGAAGCTGATTCTTCTGCATAAACTGCATAAGCCTTCTCAACTGATTCCGCCGCTACTAACGCCCAATATTCTTGTTTATTAAACTCAAAGTATTTTATATCTATTCCCCTTTTCTCATCGCTATCAAGCTAAGAAAATACAACTCTCCCAGAACGAGATTTTGTCCTAATTTGTAATAAAAAAGCTCATTTTTTCGTTTTGGGTGGATTTGTTTTCTTAAGTTTATGGGCATGCGTCGTACCCCATAAAGGGAAAAAGAATTAATTTTCGAATATTTAACTATAATATACTAAATTTAGGAGGCGCTTATGAAAAGGATTTTATTGAAAAAAGCATTTTCCGCGTTATTATTGACCACAGTTTTAACATTCTCATTTTCTACTGCTGCATTTGGAGAATCCGGAACTACCCAATCCCTTAAAATGAACGGTTCTGGTGCAAACACTCCAAAACGCTTGTAAGTAACCTCCTAAACTTGGACATACTGATACTAGTACTCTGAAAAAGGATGTGATTGGTATGGAAAAGCAAAATCTATTCAAGTGGAAACATTATCAACCTGATATTATTTTATTAACCGTGAGATGGTACCTACGGTACAACCTCAGTTTTCGTAATTTAGTCGAAATGATGGAAGAGCGTGGGTTATCACTTGCTCATACAACTATCATGCGATGGGTTCATCAATATGGTCCTGAATTAGATAAGCGAGTACGACGTCATCTTAAATCAACCAATGATTCTTGGCGAGTCGATGAGACGTATGTGAAAGTCAAAGGTCAATGGATGTACCTATATCGTGCTGTTGATTCAAAAGGAAATACAATTGATTTTTATTTAAGCAAAACAAGAGATCATAGGGCTGCAAAGCGTTTTTTCAAGAAAGCTTTGCAGTCTTTTCATGTTTCAAAGCCCCGTGTGATTACAGTGGACAAAAACCCGGCCTATCCTATAGCGATTGAAGAGTTGAAGACAGAGAAAAAGATGCCTGTAGGCATCCAAATAAGGCAGGTAAAATACCTGAATAACATTGTAGAGCAAGATCATCGTTTTATTAAAAAGAGAGTTCGTTCAATGCTAGGATTGAAATCTTTTCGTACAGCTAAATCTATTCTTTCAGGAATAGAAGCGATGCATATCATTAAAAAAGGCCAACTTATTTTACGGGACAAGTCTGTCCAAAATGAAGTGAAGTTTATTCATCAACTATTCGGAATGGCTGCATAAGAATAGATTCTATTAGGCATCTATATACCTCTTTCAAATAAATACAATCTTTGCACCAGAACCTCTCATTATATCAATCGGCATTTGTATCAACCTTTTTCTAAATCCTTACTGAGTTTACTAGTTTAGTAGATTTTCTATTCAAAATATTAGAGATGTAATTAGGCTAATGCTTATTACTCGGAAGGCGCTGTGGTATCCCTGCATCTTCAAGTTGCTTATTCCATTGATATAAGTTTTCATCCGCATGGTCAACCAATAGCCAACTATACACCATGTGTTCGTGCGTCCGTTTCCAATAGTGACCAGCCTTTAAAATTAAATCATCAGCATAGAAATAATGTAAATTCATTCCAATACATAATGCCACGACTGTCGGTAACTCCTTATTTAACGTCTCATTATTTCTGTAATCACTAATTATTCTTGAACTTAATCCAGATCGTTCACCAACGATTTCATTGGTTAAACCTCTTCTTTTTATATGATAGTCCAGTGTCTTTGAAAAGCTTCCTGGCATATTCATTAGTTCATCCGAAGTTTCTCTTGAAAATGCGCTTATTTTTGCTATTTCCTCTGTACGCTCTTGTATATTTTGATTATCTTCATAGTTTGGATTGTACGTTGCCTCAACAAAATTAGCAGCACTTACATCCCTATAGAGAAAACACATTCTATAAAAAGAATCATCATATAGTTTACTAACACGCTAACAAGATATTTTCTATCAAAGATTAAACAACACTCATCAACATGCTCTAATGCATACTCTGTTAATTCAAGCGAGCCGGCCTCGTGTCGTATTACGTATTGGAGGTCGTTAATACAAAACATAGCATTGACATAAACAACTTTCCCCGAGAATACCATTTCAGAAAACTCTTTCGACATATTTGCTTCATACAAGGCATTCATTTCATCAATTACAAATGTTTGGTTCTTTTTCAACGCACCACTTCTAAAGGAATATGGAGGATAGTACCTACCATCGACATGTACAAATGTCCCCATTGCCTGGTCAAACCCAACATCAATCGCTCGTAGTTCTGCAGCTAATTTGGATACGTCAAAAAAAGCGGCAACTTCCTCGATTGCAAGTTGCATAATCTCCGCACTTCGCAGATTCTGTTTTTCATTATGTAGCCTGGATAATACCCTTGTTAGTTTCTCTTTTGTAGTTTTTAGAGGCATCAAGATTCTTGGTGCTAGAACATTTGCTTGCCATTCCATCCAATGTCAGGCTTTATCGATTCCGACCGTTTCACTTCCGTATTCCTCAACTACTTCACAACTTACAGAGCCCACATTGCTACCCAGCAGCTTCTGTAGTTCAAAAAAATTCGCATGGAGATCATGGTGGACACACTCGTGAACGATTGTACTTCTTTCAGAACCAATATTTCTCATAAAAACCACATTGGGGTTTACTAATATGGTTCCAACATCAATATTTTCCGTCCGAGTGTATACCATATCTTTCTCGGAATATTTCTACCTGAGCCTCACCAAAGTGTGACCTACCAAAAATGTTATCCGGCAGGGGTGCATAATACATAGTTAGGCACATATTATCTAGTAACTCATCCATATCTAATGGCATTGGTTTTTCTAGCGCTTCTGGATAATACTTTTGCAAAAATTTCTCAGCTTCATTATCTAAGTCTTCCGAATATAAATAAGGAACCAGATACCTTGACAGTGCACTTTCTTTACTAAATCTTTCCCTACTATACTCCCTGACGTCAATTATCATGACTTTTCGAAGCCCTGATATCAAATGATCGTAGAAAGATACAATAAACCATTTAGACTGTCTATTAGCTTCATAGTCACTTTTACCTAACCCTTTTAAAACAATTTCAGCATTTATACTAGCATTAAAAAAGATTTGCCGATGTTCGATACCATAAAAAGATATACCCTTTACTCGGATGTTCGCTAACTCAATGTATGATGGATCTAAAACATTATAAGAATTTAAATCCAGTGATCTTCCTTTATGAAGGACAAACTTTTTAATTGCCTGATAAATTTCATCATAATAAATGTCTTCTAAGTATGCCTCGAATGATTTAAAGGTCTTTTGCACCCTGTCACCCCCTGCCGGATTGTTAACATTACTGTTCCTATTTTAATTGATCTCTGATTTTTCAATAATAATAGTACAAATCATCTATTACACCACGATAAAGACAATCATGTTTTCACTATTTTAATTCCCCTATAATTAGTAATATTGCTCAATATACTTATAGGCCATGTCGAAAACTTCTTTGTCTTTTATTTTGTACTTGATCCAGACAACACTTCTAAGGGCTTTCTTCACTTCCTGCTTTCCTGCTGTTGTGCCTTGCCAACCTTCGAATCGTACTATTTTAACGATATCATCTATATCATTAACAATCCGTTCAACGATAATTGGGGTCTTTGAATTCTTCACCTCATCAAAAAGTTCTGTTAATGCCGCCTTACCTTTATCCACTTCTTCCTCGGGCACTACTTCATGTTCAGCTTCGGCAGCCTCCCGAGCAAGTTCTAATAGCAGTTTAAGAAACTCGATACTGGTTATTAGCCCTTGTTCGTGTTTTTCGCGAAGGTTTTCAAGTTTTTCACCCAACATAACAAATTTGACATCATTACTATGTTTCCTAATTTTCGCAACTAAGTCAATTTCAACTTTTATTGTTGTTTTTCTTAAATCTTTTTGTTTTTCAATGAAACTATCAATTAAATCAGCATCCATAGTGAGGATTTCCATATCATCATGAACTTCTCCAATTTGCAAATGTTCATGGACAAGTTCCATCGTTTTAGCTCCAAGGGAAGCCCAAATCAATCCACCTCTTCCATCAGTAGGTTTCACTGACTCGAATACTCTAGTAAGCCATTGATAATCAAACTTCATTGGGTTTAAAAATGGATCTGGAGAAATCGCTTCCCAAGCTCGATTAAGAACTTTGTAATCTGCACCGAATTCATCTTTAACTTTATTATTTGGCAAGCATTCTTGCGCTGCGATTAAACCTTCCCAACCATCTATGGTACGATCTACTCCCATAAAGTAACTTAAACACTTACGCATCAATGCAGGAATTTGTTTTTTGACTTCCTCAATATTCGAAATAACCTTTTTCATACTTGATTCATCAAAATCTAGAGCTTTAGCCACATTATCAAATACACCAATATAATCAACAATTAACCCATGAGTCTTTCCTTCATCATAAGTTCTATTAGTACGGCAGATTGCCTGAAGTAAGTTGTGATCCTTCATAGGTTTATCTAGATACATTGCCTGTAAAATAGGTGCATCAAAACCGGTAAGCAACTTAGAAGTTACAATAACAAGCTTTAAAGGATCATTCGGATCCCTAAATCTATCTAGGACCTTACTCTCCGCATCCCTATCACGTCGATAAGCTTTATATTTATCTTCTTTGTCATTGTTTGTGTCCATGACGATTGTTGTTGCATCTGGACCAAGCAATTTATCAAGTTCTTCCTTATACATAAGACAGCATTGTCTGTCATAGCATACAACTTGACCTTTATATCCATTAGGATCGATTTTTTCTTTGAAATGTTTTGTTATATGTTCACAAACTTTTTTAATACGCTTACGATCATACATGATTGCTTTCATGTTAACTCTACGAGACAACTCTGCCTTATCTTCTTTGGATAAGTTTTCTGTCAGTGACTCAAACTCGGCATCAAGCTTTTCTCTATCAACATGAAGATCTACCGGCACTGGTTCAAAATTTAATGGCAGAGTCGCATTATCACGAATAGAATCCGCAAATGAGTATTTACTCATGTATCCACTCTTATCCTCAAGTGCCCCAAATGTATTAAATGTATTTTTATCAATACGATTAATCGGGGTACCTGTTAAACCAAAGAAGCATGCATTAGGCAGAGCAAGTCTCATCTTGCTGCCCAAATCACCTTCCTGAGTTCTATGAGCTTCATCAACCATAAGAATAATGTTGTCCCTAGGGTTTAGTTCTTTGTCAACATCACCGAATTTGAATATTGTTGTAATTGCTATCTTTCTTTGATCTCCTAAAAAGAATGATTCTAGATCCTCTTTTGAACCAAGACTCACTAGATTAGGAATATCTGATGCATTAAATGTTGCTGTTATCTGGGTTTCTAGATCAATTCTATCATCAACAATAACAACCGTAGGGTTATTCAATTCAGGCATCATCCTAAGTTTCTGTGCCGCAAAAACCATTAACAATGACTTACCAGACCCCTGGAAATGCCAAATTAATCCTTGCTTCGGATACCCCGCCTTAACACGTTCAACAATTAAATTTGCACCTTCGAATTGCTGGTAACGGCAAATCACCTTATACTTGCGGTATTTTTTATCCGTAGCAAAAACTGTGAAAAACTGAAAGATATCCATTACCTTCTCAGGTGTAATCATATCTGTAATACTGATTTTTACATCTGCCAGGCTTCCTTCATTTTTATGTTCCGGAGTATGCCATGGCCCCCACATCCCTATTGGCATACAAACGGAACCATACCTGTAACATTTACCTTCGGTAGCAAAATTGAATATATTTGTTACAAACATTCCTGGTATGCTTTTTTCATATGCTGCTATGTCTCCAGCTGCATCCAACCATGTTATTGAATTACGAACAGGCGTCTTTAACTCACCAATAGCAACTGGAAATCCATTAATGAGGAGAACAACATCAAGTCTCTTACCATTTTCTTTTTGTGGATATACCCATTGATTAGTGACAATATATTCGTTCAGCTCTAGGTCTTCTTTATTCATTGTTCCAAAGAATCGAATTGGAATCATGCGTCCATCTTTGCCGAAAGGATAAGAGTTCTCTTCAAAAACCATCTTCTTAAACAATTCATTCTGCGTTACTAGGTTGTGCGGTTGAACCGTCAATATTAACGTACGCAGTTTATAGATAACTTCATCTGCGCGGGAGGGCTCTTCAGCAATTTCAGGATTTAGGCGAATGAGCGCCTCCTTAACCATAGCTTCAACCATAACATCAGAATATTCACGTGACAGTTCTTCGGCCGGTATAAACTTCCAACCATTACTTTTAAGGGTCATTAACGTCATTTGTTCAATCGTATTATCTTCATTAAACACCAAGTATTCCTCCCATCTTTAACAAATTATAAATCCAATTAACCAAAGTTCTTCGACATCAAAGCTTTAATAGTACTTTCTAGATTTTCAATGTTTTGTTGTAGTTCAAATTTTGATTTATCGGTATGTTGGACAAACTCCTCAAACTGGTTTTGAAGCTCAATTGGTGGTATTGGTATATCTATTTCCGAAAGAATCTTCTGATTTAAATTTTGAATATTAGAGCCTCTTCCAACCATCTTTTGACGAACAGAATTTGACTTAAACATTTGTAGTAAATAGGGTATCTTCAAACTATCTATAAGCAAGCGAAAACGTATGCAAAACCCGCTATATGTTATTGAATTACCATCCGGATACACAGCTAGACAACGTCCTACGAGTTCTTTATTACCGTTGGAACGTACAAAAATAATATCTCCGTTTTGTAACAAATATTCTTCTGACGGCGGAGAATTTAGAGCTATCATCGTTAGTAGCGATGTATCTCTTATTTCCGATAGGTTTTTAAAATCCCCCACACCGAGACAATGAATTTTTACCCCTGACTCATTAGAAGAATAATTCATCCCATTTTTACATTTACCTGTTTCAAGTAGGGGTTTTGACTGCCACCCCAAGGGGTTAGTAATTGGATCACCAAACATCTCAATAAAGTGTGCTTTGACAAGTTCATCCGTAATATAAAGCAATTTCTTATAAGCCTCTTTCGTATTATTGGCAGCCCATAGTAGTTCAGCAAGTTTCTCTTGTTCCTCCATATCA